>CAZIZG010000005.1:0-8654 GCA_964543815.1 uncultured Bdellovibrionales bacterium
GTAGCTCTCTCTGCCTTAGTCCTGGTGACTCAGGTAGCGAAGTTGTTTGGGTAGGATTGACGGGATTGAAAAAAGTGATAGAGTTCAAATATCTATGGATAACATTATATTTGCTAGTTATTGTTTCTGTATGTACATGACCGGCTTCTTCTTTTGGGAGAAGCGAGGCCGTTTTCTTTTTGCTGTTACGCGCGGATGAGAGAGGAGTGAAACAGTAGCAAGAAGCCGGTCTCGCCCCAGAGGTAGGACCGGCTTTTTTGTCGCCGTTGTTTAAAAACTGAAGAGAGGAAACAGTCATGTTTGAAGGTGCCGATCGTCGGATTGCTCTCATGCCTCAAACGCCACTGGTCGTGGTTGAAACGCAGTACGTCTGTGTACATTGTGGGTGTGACAAACGAAGAGGGCCGTTTAGCTATATGGCGCGCAAGCTCATTGTCGGCTGCTGTCGTCTGTCGGTGGCTGAAAGGGCCGGTGTCTTGCCTGATCAGGTCCACGTGTGTCAGTCGTTCATTTCAGACTAGACAGTATCAGTCGTTTTGGCGTTCTTGGAATCTCAAGGACGCCTTTTTTCTTTTTCAACCTTGCTTTTAAGCCATTTTTCGTTTACCCTGTGAGATACCACAAGCGAAAACTTGTGGTCACGATAATATCGTATTTCACAGGGTGAACGTCTGGCAATGGAAACGAACGAACGACAACAACATATCCGCAACTTTTGCATCATTGCTCATATTGACCATGGCAAGTCTACCTTGGCCGATCGCCTTATCGATCTCACTCATACCGTGGAAAAGCGGAAAATGAAAGATCAGATATTGGACCAGATGGATCTCGAGCGTGAACGAGGCATCACTATCAAGCTTCAACCGGTCAAAATGTTTTATCGCTACCGAGAGACTGATTACGAATTGAATCTCATTGATACTCCGGGTCACGTCGATTTTCACTACGAGGTATCGCGCTCTCTGGCTGCTGTCGAAGGGGTTATTCTGTTGGTTGATGCTACCAAGGGTGTTCAGGCGCAGACCTTGGCTAATCTCTATCTTGCGATTGAACAGGGTTTGGAAATTATCCCGGTTATCAACAAGATTGATTTGCCGAATGCCCAAGTGGAAAAAACCAAGAAAGAAATCGTTCATATTCTCGGCTGCGCGGAAGATGATATTTTGTCGGCCTCGGGCAAGACGGGTCTCGGTGTGCAGGCAGTGCTCGAGCGAGTTATTGAGCGTGTTCCTGGACCGAACGGTGATGAGGCAAAGCCGCTTCGCGCTCTTATTTTTGATTCCGTTTACAATACGTACAAGGGTGTTGTGGCCTATGTAAAAGTGGTAGACGGGACGGTTAAGCGAGATGACGTGCTTCATATGCTGGGGACGGAGAAGGAGGGTATGACGGTTGAGGTAGGTCTTTTTCATCCGAATCTTGTGGCGACCGATATTCTGCGAGCGGGAGATATCGGCTATATTGCGACCGGACTCAAAGCCGTGGCTGATTGTCGAGTGGGTGATACGGTAACCTGGAAAAAGAAGGAACGTGACCAAACTGTGGTGGAGCGACTGCCAGGATACAAAGAAATTCGTCCAGCGGTGTATGCTAGTCTTTATCCGGTGGATGGTGATGATTACACACTCATGCGTGATGCGCTCGATAAGCTCAAGTTAAATGATGCAGCCTTTACTTTTGAGCCGGAAAGTAATCAGGCGCTGGGTCGTGGTTTTCGCTGTGGATTTCTCGGATTGCTTCACCTGGAGATTATTCAGGCTCGTTTGGAACGCGAGTTTAATCTTTTACCGACCATTACGACACCTTCGGTGGTGTATGAACTCAAGCTTCGGGGACAGGAAGAACATGTCCCGCTCTATTCGCCTGTTGATTTACCGGATCCAGCTGCGATTGAGGCAACATATGAGCCATATGTAGCGCTCTCTATTGTTTGTCCGAGTGAGTACCTTGGGAACGTGATGCAGCTGTCCCAATCGATTCGGGCCGAGTATAAAAATACTGAGTATATTGATGAAGAACGAGTGCTTCTTTCTTTTGAAGCGCCGCTTATGGATGTCATTGTAAATTTTCATGACGATTTGAAAAGTGCCTCGTCTGGTTATGCTTCGATGAACTATGAACTTATCGGGTATCGGGTGAGTGATGTGGTCAAACTTGATATTTTGGTGGCGAATGAACCAGTAGATGCCTTTGCGCGGATGGTGCCACGTCGCGAGGCTCATAGCGAGGGAAAGCGGGTAGTAGAGAAGCTGAAAGAAGTATTGCCTCGACAGAATTTTGCGGTAGCACTTCAAGCAGCTATTGGTGGTAAGGTCATTGCTCGAGAAACTATCGCCGCTTATCGTAAGGATGTGACGGGCTATATGTACGGTGGAGATTTCTCGCGTAAGAAGAAGCTTTTGGAAAAACAAAAGAAGGGAAAGAAAAAGGCTATGGAGATGGGCAAGGGAAAGGTTTCTATTCCATCGAGCGCCTTCCTGGCTGTTCTGAAGAAGTCGTAATCGTTTTGCCAAGAGAGAAAAATTTCGATATACTGTGAAGGTAATCTGTTTGTGAAATACTATGGCGGTGGAATTTACCAAGGATAATTTTGAGGCAGAAGTATTAAAGAGTGATAAACCAACTCTCGTGGATTTTTGGGCCCCTTGGTGTGGTCCTTGCCAGATGATGGGTCCTGTCATTGAGGAACTAGCCAAGGATGTAACGACAGCCAAGATTGGTAAACTGAACGTGGATGAGCATCCGGAAGTGGCAGAGCAGTACGGTATCATGTCGATTCCTACCATCAAAATTTTTAAGGGCGGTCAAGTTGTAAAAGAGTTTATCGGTGTTCAAAACAAGGAAACGCTCAAAGCTGAACTTTCAGCGTCCTAGAGTTTCTCTGGAGGGAAAATAAATATGAAAATACATAAGGAAAGAATTGATCTTGAGAGCAAATCTCAGATTGAATTCATGGATATCACCAATCAGGTTCAAGAAGTCATCGATCGTTCTGGGGTAAGAGAAGGGCAAGTGCTCGTGTATGTTCCTCATACGACCATGGGTATAGCTATCAACCATAATGAGCCCATGCTTCTTCAGGATTTTATGCGGGTGCTCTACAAGATCGTGCCTGTTGATGCTCAGTATTCCCATGACTTGTTTGAACTTCGTCGTCAATCAGGGACAGCTGATGGCCGGAGTAATGGTCACTCGCATTGTAAGGCAATACTCCTTGGAAACAGCGAGGTGGTACCTATTGAAAAGGGGAAACTCCTCCTTACGGAGCGACAAAGTATTTTCGCAGTCGAGTTTGACGGCTCCCGTAAGCGCGATGTTGTGGTGCAAATAATCGGTCTGTAAAATAACCTTTGTGCGCGTCTTTCTTATCATCGCCATGGTGCTTTCACTGGCTGGGGTATCTTTTTTTGTGTTTGGCATGTATGCGACCAATCATTTTACCGGCTCGGTGACAGGCGCGCAACGCTTCGAGGTCAAGACGGGAGAGAATGCCCTTGTGCTTGGTGCTCGTTTGGAACAGAGTGGGATTATATTTTCTCGCTACGCCTTTCTCTGGCATCTGTTTCATGAACAGAAAACACGTCAGTTAGTAGCTGGCCAGTATGAGTTATCGGGAAGTCTTACTATTCCTGAGATTGCTCTCGTGGTCACTTCGGGAAAAACTGTTTCTCGAGATATCAAAGTGACGTTTCCGGAAGGATGGACCATGAAAAACATGGCCCTACGTCTCACGGCAAATAATTTACCAGGAGAAAAATTTTTTGCCCTGACTGAAAAACCTTTGTCGGTGTGGCGGACGGAATTTCCTTTCCTTGCTTCCTTGCCGGCCAATGCCTCACTCGAGGGATATCTCTTTCCGGATACGTATCAGTTTGCGCCGGAGGCAACGGCGGAGGATATTGTCGTGGCAATGCTTCAAAATTTTGAAAAAAAATTTGAGAGTATTTCTGGGAAGGAATCTGATGCTTCATTTAACCTCAATCGTTTGCATGAAAAAGTGACTCTAGCGAGTATCATCGAGGAAGAAGGACGAACAGCTGAGGAACGCGACATGATTAGTGATGTTTTTCGTAAACGTTTGGTCATTGGCCAGCCACTTCAGAGTGATGCTACGGTAAATTATATTCATGGGACAACCCGACTACAGCCGTCCCTTCAGGATATCGAGGCAAATTCTCCGTATAATACCTACCAAAATAAGGGACTGCCCCCAGGGCCAATTAGTAATCCGAGTCTCATGTCACTCAGGGCAGCATTCTTTCCCAAGACAAATCCGTATTATTATTTCCTCGTTGATCCCAAGACGCAAGAAACGATTTACTCTGTTACTTTTGAGGAACACGTGCGCAATCGTTCGCTGCACGGTCTCTAAATATTTGTAGTCGGTATGAAGACGTTTACAACGCGTGATATTTTCGGTATCTTTGTCGCTCTCGGAATCGGGCTGTGTTCTCTTGGGGCCTGGCGAGCTTTTTTTGTGACAACTTTGTTTCCGGATGTCCGAAACACGGTAGTGGCCTTTTTATGGTTTTTGTTGTTAGGCACATTTTTTTCCCTTGGGACTGTGGTTTGGAAAGAGCGGTTTTCTCAGGTAGTGGCACCGGTACTTGTGTTTCTGCCAAGTTTTTTGTTTATTCATACCTGGTATCACCTTGTTTTTGTGGTGTGTGCTGCTCTTTTTGCCTATTTGGCTATCAAATTAGTTCAAGACGAAATAAATGATCGGGTCCAGTTTCATTTTTTTCGTAATGTACGGGCTGGATCCTTTACTTTTATTCTCGGGCTGTCATTAGCGCTTTCCAGTGCTTACTACATAACTATTCGGGCAGAGTCATGGGAAGAGCTGGTGCCGCGCTTCAGTATCGGTCAGGGAACGGCCATGGTGGGGATAAAGACCATCGCTTATTTTTATCCGGAATGGAAGAATCTCGCTGATGAAGGTATTACAGTCGATGACTTTTTGCTCAGTCTTCAAAAGGATACCGGGGGAGGCGAGGCAACTAGTCAGCCAGCCCTTGACCCGGCAGCCTTTCCTGGACTGGCCGAGTATTTCAAAAGTAGTGTTATTGATGTCGAATCGTATTCTGGGGATGAATTTTCCCGGGCGTTGTATCTTCAGGCAGGACGGGATCAGATAGCTAAACTGTCGGGTGGGACGATACGGGGCGATGAAAAAATAGAAGACGTCTTCTCAACGGCTATGCAGCACAAGATTATTACCATACTAAATGGTGAGCAGGTGTCACAACATCTCTCACCGACTATTGTACCTCTAGTATTGGCCGTTCTCTTATTCCTGACATTGCTTCCGGTTGGGACAGTGATGAGTGTTCTTTGGATAGCCCTAGGGTTCTTTTTCTTTCGTATTGGCCTCTTTTTTGCCTGGCTCAAACTGGAACGAATCCCGAAGGAGCAGGAGACGCTTCTACCCTAGTTGTTGGGGAAAAAATTAGCACTCAGTATGATTGATTGCTAATTTTTTAGTTTTTCGCTATACTGAAGCCGTAACAAAAGTGTATTTTCCTATGGCTGATTATTACAGTATTTTAGGGGTTTCCCGCTCAGCTTCCGAGGATGAGATTAAGAAGGCCTTTCGAAAATTGGCTCACAAGTATCATCCAGATAAGGGGACGGGTGATGAGAAAAAATTCAAGGAAATAAACGAGGCCTATCAAGTATTAGGAAGCAAGGAGAAGCGCGCCCGCTATGATCAGACTGGGCAGGATTTTCACAGTCAGGGTCAATCGGGTAGTCCTGGTCAAGGAGGATTCGGAGGGTTTGGTGGATTTGACTTCAATAGTCAGGGATTTGATTTCAATGGCTCTGGATTTGAAGATGTTTTTTCTGATTTATTCGGTGGTCGCATGGATGGGCGAGGTGGACGCGCTCGAGCAGGTGCCGATATCCAGGTGGATGTGGAAATTACCTTTGAGGAAATGGTACGTGGCGCCAAGCGTGAGATAACACTGCGGAAACTTTCCGAATGTGAAACGTGCCGGGGAACTGGTGGCAAACCAGGGAGTGGCGAACACACATGTGGAGCGTGTCAGGGTGCCGGACAGGTACGACGGACGGTACAGAGTATTTTTGGTATGATGCAGCAGGTAGTCGTGTGTGATCGGTGTCAGGGTCGGGGCAAGACTTATGCAGAGCAGTGTGGTACTTGTCGGGGCGCCGGTCGGACACAGCGAGAAGAAGCAGTGAGTATCGATATACCGGCCGGTATCAGTGATGGGCAGACATTGTCCCTCGGAGGACATGGTGCGGCTGGAGAAGCAGGGAGTCGCCCTGGTGATTTGTATGTCAATGTTCACGTTAAGCCACACAAGACGCTGACCCGTAAAGGGGATGACATCCTCTCTCAGTATGCGATGAGTTTTGCCGAGGCCGCACTTGGAGCCAAGGTATCTATCGAGACTATTGAAGGGGAAGTGATTATGAAGATTCCAGCCGGAACGCAGCCAGGTGAGGTTTTTCGTATCAAAGGTAAGGGTGTGCCACATTTGCAGCGGTATGGCCGGGGTGACCATTTGGTGTCGGTGACGCTTTCTGTGCCAAAGAGACTTTCCTCAGAAGAAAAGCGGGCCGTTGAGGCTTTGAAGGGGGTAAAATAGAAGAGGTTTTTTCTTGACAAATATTGTTATTTTTGGTATAGTCACCAGTCCTGACTGTGCCAATTTCAAGGGGTTTTTAGGACATGCCCTTTGACAATGAGAGTGCTCAAAACACTTAGAAAGTGAGAGAAGCGATGTGACGCAAACGTCATCAAGAAAAGGCATGACAATTGCGCGGGTCGAGAGGGTCGTCACAGGCCGTCAACCCTACGCAGTTGCTGTCGCCAAAGGTGTTTCTGGAACGGTGACTTTTTCTCTCCGCCCCGATGTGTGGCTGGAGGAGAAATCACCCATGGCTTCAAATCAGGTTGTCCTTGATGATCTGAGGAAGAATGACCATGGCTGGCGCGCGTACAAAGCGCGTTTCTACCGTCCAGAAGACGAAGCAACCAAGTAACTCAAGTTCTGAAAGGAACCGCAAGCATGCAACAGCAATTGAAGCTACGTACCCCCGTGTACGAAATCGCGGAGGGCAAGGCGCATCCGCTCGTCCAGATCGATTCGCCCCAACAGGCAGCGACCTGGTATCAGCAGGCGTCCCAGTCCCTGGCGGTCGGTGCCCAGCACGAGCTGGAGTCCATCCGTCAGAAGGCCACTGCCCGCAACGTGTTCATCGGCGTCGGCACCATCGGCATCGCCGCCATCCTGCTCTACCTCGCGTGGTTCATCGCGTGGGGTGTCGCGGGACTTCTGGCGGCCGGCGCCGGTGCCCTCGGACTGGTCTGGCTGTACTACAAGGGCGACGCGCTCATCAAGAAGTGGCGCGTTGATCGTGAAGTGGCGATCGTCAAGCTCGCCGGCCAGCGCGAACGACTGCTCCTTGCTGCCAAGCAGGAAGCGCTCGATGCGCTGAAGGCTCAGGCAGCGAAGAACCCGATCGCGACGAGGCAGCTCCAGGCTGAAGAGGCGCGCACCAAGATCCAGCGAGCCACCGCTCTGGCAACTTCCCTCAAGGGCAGGACCGACCGGCTGGCCGCGCAGCTCGAGGGCTACAAGGCGCGCCACAACAAGCCGCAGCCCGAGATCGAACAGCAGCTCGCGTCCTATCGCCAGCGCCACGACGGTGTGGTGGCTGCGATGAACCAGGCTAGCAGCGACCTCGACGCCTTTGTCGAGGAAACGGCGCTGTTCGAGACGTCGCTCCAGGCCGCCGCCGCGGGTCGTGATCTCGCCGAATTTCTCGGCGCGAGCGATGCGCAGGCGCAGCGCGATCAGGTGCTCCGCCAGTTCGCGAGCTCGCAAGCGCTCACGAACATCAGCTCGAGCACGGCCGCTTTGGAGATCGCCATGTCGGCCGACAACGTCACGGGCCGCTTCTGAACCCAATCCAAGGAGTGCTACACATGAACGACCAACAGCCATCCGTCACGGAAGGTCTGAATGTGGACCAGGAAACGAGGCCGAGCGAGCGACGGACCAAGACTGTCCTGCTCACCCTCGCAGGCCTATTCGTCCTCCTGGGTCTCGCCCGCTTCTTCCTCGTGGGCAACCGCGAGGCCGATCCGGCGACGTCCTACCCACAGGCCGAGCAGTCCTCGGTTGCAACGCCTGCGGTCCCTGCCTCCGCTCCCAAGCAGGGCAAGGACTTCGGTCTCTGATCACATCCAACGCAACAGAGAAAGGTATCTGTACCATGAAGAAGACTCTCGTCTCCCTTTCCGTCACTACTCTCCTGGCCATGCTGTCGGGGCAGAACGCGCTCGCGGCGGTGAGCGAGCCGGAACCCTCGGCTGCGCCACCCGCGCAGTGCGACCTGACCTTCGCGACCGGCCCCAAGGGCAAGGGTTACTCGGTGTTCCATGGCAACTACAAGGCCGTCTGCCCGCAGGTCCCGACCTGCGAGGTGAACTCCGAGGGTGGCCTCGAGAACGCCAGCCTCCTCATCGAGAAGAAGGCCGATATCGCGCTCATGGGCGTCAACACACTGAAGACGCTCCTCGACAAGGACGATGCCTACAAGTCGCTTCAGGTCGTGGCGAGCCTCCACAGCAACATCCTGCACGTGGTGACCCTCAGCGCCGGCATCGAAGTTCCGGG
>CAZIZG010000005.1:8754-80185 GCA_964543815.1 uncultured Bdellovibrionales bacterium
AAGTTCCGGGTCCGGCGACTCGTATCCAGATCGGGAAGTTCTCTGACCTGAAGGGGCGTACGATCGGCGTGGTTGGGTCGGCGCAGCTCCTCGCTCGCCAGCTCGACAGGAACGCCGGTCACGGCATGGAGTTCGTCGACTACGAGACCGATGCCGCGGCAATCACCGCGCTGAAGGCCGGCAAGGTCCAGGGCGTCATGACTATGGCGGCTTGGCCTCATGGCTACCTGAAGGGTCTGAAGCCGGACTTCGGCGTCAAGCTCGTCACGTACGACCTCGCGCCGATGCCTCCTTTCGCTGTGATGAAGAAGGGCTACAAGAACCTGGGTCAGTACACCCTCGACTTCCTGGCCGAGCCCAACATCCTGGTGACGCGTGCCTTCACGCCTGGCGGGCCGAACGCGAAGAACGTCGCGGCCGTCAAGAGCTGCATCGGCGCCAATCTCCCAGCCCTCAAGGATGGCAAGTACGAGCCGGCGTGGAGCGAAGTGGTTGACATGAACCAGACCTTCGGCCTGCCGGCCTTCAGCGGCGCACCGAAGGCACCCGCCAAGAAGTGACCCGCCTCTAGCGGCAACGCCGCGTAAGGCGCAGAGCCCCGAATCCGAAAGGAAACGGGGCTTTTTTCTTTTTGAAATAGGATTTTTTGTCTTGTGCTACACTGTGAAGGTGTCATATTTCTTTTTTATGCCTCAGTGGAAGTACAAAATACAGGTGTTATCCGAGAGTACGGGACAGGAGGAGTTTCATCCGGTGACGGAGGCGCTCTTATATGACCGGGGATACCGGACCAAAGAATCGCGGGAGGAATTTTTGGCCCCCAATTTTGATCGGGATATTCATGACCCGTTTCTTTTTCTCGATATGGAGAAAATCGTGGCACGACTCGGTGATGCACGTAAGAATCTAGAAACCGTAGGTGTTTTTGGTGACTTTGATGCTGATGGCGTGACCTCGTCCGTCATCATGCGGGAGGCACTCCAGGCTATCGGAGTTCCGGTTGAAGTCTATATTCCCGAAAAGGTCAATGAGGGCCATGGCTTTAATTTGCTCGCGGTAGATTTTTTTGAGAGTAAGGGTATCAAACTTGTTTTGACGCTTGATTGTGGCATCATGAATCATGAGGTGATTGCTGAAGCGAAGCGGCGTGGTATTGCTACCATTGTCATCGATCACCATCACGTGCCGGAGGTGATGCCTGATGCTTATGCGATCGTCAACCCCAAGGTACCAACCGAAACCTATCCCTTTCGGGAACTCTGCGGAGCCGGAACGAGCTTCAAGGTGGCCCAGGCTTTGTATCAGCGTTACCTGCCGAAAGAAGTGGATCAGCTCAAATGGTTGCTGGATGTGGTGGCCACTGGTACGGTGGCCGATGTCATGCCACTTATCGGCGAGAACCGCTGTATCGTGAAGTACGGTCTCATAGTGCTTTCTAAAACACGACGCATTGGGTTTCAAGAGATGTTTGCTGTGGGGCGCATCAAGATTGATGAACAGAATTTACCTGATGCCCGGATGATAGGATTTCAAATCGCACCACGAATCAATGCGGCGTCACGAATGGCTCATGCCATGCTGGCTCACCGTCTCCTCATGGAGCGCAATCAGGCAGAAGCTCGAGTGCTGGCACTTGAGCTTGATGACTGTAACGTCAGGCGTCAGAAAGTGAGTACCGAAGTAACTGATCAGGTGCGCAAAATCGCCCTTGAAAAATTTTTCGATAAAAAATTTATTTTTGCGGCTGATGAACATTTCCCCTATGGAGTAGTGGGTCTCATCGCTGGTCGGATTGCGAACGAATTCCATAAACCAACCTGTGTCATGACGCGAGGTGAAGTGACGAGCACCGGGTCGTTTCGGAGTATTCCCGAACTCAATATTATTGAAACCCTTGAGGAGTGCGGCGATATGCTTGAGAAATTTGGTGGTCATGCCCAGGCAGCTGGTATGACTATCCGAAATGACCGGATGGAGGAATTTTATGAAAAATTTAATGCTTTGGTAGAGAAGAAACTCGTAGATGTGGTGACGGAACCGGAGCAGTGGATCGACCTCGTGGTGAGGCCCGAGCATCTCACTTCCAAACTGGCGCGGGATCTGCGTGCCTTTGCTCCTTTTGGCGAGGGAAATCCGGAGCCAGTTTTTGCTCTCATGAACATGGTGGTACGTGAGGCGCGATTGGTAGGAAATGGCTCCAAACACTGGAAGCTCTCTTTGGTAGAGCAAGGAGGTATCAAGTGTTTCGATGCTATTGGCTTCTCATTTGGTCAGGCCTTCCCGGACTTGAAGGAGAATGACGTGCTCGATGTGGCCTGTACCCTTGATGAAAATACCTGGAATGGATCGACCTCGCTTCAGCTCAAGCTGGTCGACATCAAGCGGAAAGATTGATTTTCTGATACAATAGGGTTATATGGAAAAAATTGTTATGTACAGCGATGGGGGGTCACGAGGAAATCCGGGACCGGCGGCAACAGGTGTCTATATTGAGACGCTTGATGTAGCATTTGGTGAATTCCTTGGGACAAAAACTAATAACGAAGCCGAGTACAGCGCTATCATCGCAGGGCTTAAAAAGATTAAGGCGCTCATCGGCAAGGAGAAAGCCAAGAAAACGAAGGTAGAGTGTCGGATGGACTCGGAACTGGCTTGTAAGCAGCTCAATCACGTGTATAAGATAGAGAACGAAAAACTCCAACCTCTTTTTTTTCAGGTCTGGAATCTCATGCTCGATTTTTCGGAAGTACAGTTCGTGCATGTCAGGCGGGAACTCAATACTCGGGCTGACGCTGAAGCCAACAAAGCCATGGATCTCGCCGCCAAACAAACACCACTTCTCTAAACTATGTTTACTAAGAAAAAAATCATTATCGCCATCCTCGTCATCGTTGCCATAGTCGGCGGGTATTATTTTTTTACACGGCGTGATACGGCGGTGGCAGTGCAAACGGAAACAGTGAAGCGGGGTGACGTATCGGAAACAGTGAGCGTGACCGGAGAGCTCGTGCCTGAGGAATATGCTGATTTATCGTTTGCTAGCGCCGGGACGATTGATGCGGTTATGGTAGCGGTTGGCGACAGCGTGACGGAGGGCGATCGAATAGTTTCGCTTGATCGTGAGGTGCTCTTTTCTCAGTTGAAAGAGGCTCGCGTCGTTGCCAGAGTGGCAGAGCAGACGGAACAGTTGCTTCGTCGAGGACGGACCAATTACGCCCCTGAGGAATTGATGGCCAAGAAACTGCTGTCTGAGCAAGCTCGGGAGAACGTCCGTACCCTTGAAGCCCAGATGAAAGAAAATGTTTTGATATCGCCGATGACTGGACAGATTTCCAAGTTTGATACTCGAGTGGGCGAGGTAGTAACACTCGGCAAGGTAATCGCTCGTGTCATCAAACCAGGGAGTTATCTTCTCGAATCACGGGTGCCGGAATCGGATATCGCCAAGATACAAATTGGGATGAAAGCGCGAATTACCTTCGATGCACTCACGAATGAAGACGTGTTTGAGGGTGCCGTAGAGAGTATTGATCCAGCGGCAACGGTTGTTCAGGATGTGGTGTCCTATAAGGTAAAGTTTCGCCTGTCTCATTCTGATGAGCGTCTGAAAGAAGGCATGACAGGAAACATTGATGTGGAGACGGCTGAGCGTCAGAACGTGCTCTGGGTACCTTATCGAGCCCTTACCAAAGAAGGATCGAAGACCTACGCCGAGGTAAAGCGTGGGCCAACCAACTTTGAAAAAGTGGAAGTAACGACTGGCTTGGAAGGTGATGAGGGAACCATCGAGGTAAAGACCGGGCTGAAAGAAGGGGATGAGGTGACTATTGGTGCGACCCAGAAAAAATGAGTTTGATTGCTGTCAACAACTTAGAAAAGGTCTACTCGAATGAAGGAGTAGAAACGAGGGCTCTTTTTGGAGCGAACTTTTCTATTGAAAAGGGAGAGTTTATCGCTATCATGGGACCGTCGGGATCGGGCAAGTCGACCTTGATGCAGGTTTTAGGGCTCCTTGATAGGGCTACTGGAGGTAGTTACAAGCTTGGCGGTAAGGATGTGGCTCAATTTACTGATGATGAATTGGCACGTCTGCGCAACAAAGAGGTAGGGTTTATTTTTCAGGCATTCAACCTTCTTCCCAAGACCAGCGTGGCAGAAAATGTTGAATTGCCTCTTCTGTACGATGATACCCCTGATTCTTCCAATGAAAAACGGATTGAAGAAGCATTGTTGGCGGTAGGTATGTCTCATCGAGCGACGTATCTTTCGAACCAGCTTTCTGGTGGCGAAAAGCAGCGAGTGGCTATCGCTCGTGCCCTGGTCAATAATCCGGAGATTATTTTTGCTGATGAACCAACTGGAAACCTGGATTCCAAATCAGGATTGCAGGTGATGGCTATTTTGCAAAAACTCAATGATGAGGGAAAAACTATTATCCTCGTGACGCATGAGACATCAACGGCCGAGCACGCTAAACGTATTTTGCGTATGGTTGATGGTCAGATTGTAGGCGATGAAGTGGTGCCCAGACGACGTTTGGCCTCTGCTGAAACTGAACTGCTCAAGTAGCAAGCGTTTGTATTACTCTACGGTATGAAATTTTCTGACCCGATGAAGATAACCTATCGGTCGCTTGCCGCCTCGAAACTCCGGTTTCTTTTGACAGTGCTCGGTGTGGTGATCGGAGTGGCCGCTGTCATCATGGTGATGGCCATCGGGGCGAGTGCTCAGAAGCTGGTGTTGTCACAGATTGAAAATGTTGGCTCCAATCTCGTCGCTATTCTTCCTGGAGCTTCAGAGGAAAAAGGACCGCCGGCTTCAGCACTCGGTATTGTCACAACCACTCTCAAAAATGATGATTTACGTGCGCTCCGGGAACGACGCAATGTTCCACATCTTTCGGCAGTAACTGGTTATGTCAGTGGTTCGGCTACCGTAGAATCAAGCGTGGCCTCGTTTGAAGCGAGTTTCCAGGGAGTATCGCCAGAGATGATTGAAGTAGAAAATATTAAGGTAGAACAGGGGCGGTTTTTCTTTCCAGAAGAAGAGAGTGATCTGTCTCGGGTGGTGGTGCTGGGAGCGAGTCGGGCGGACGATCTCTTTCCTGGACGTAATCCGATTGGAGAAATTGTGAAGATTAAAAAGAATCCATTTAAAGTAGTAGGGGTACTTGAGGAGCGCGGATCAGCCGCTTTTTCCAATCCCGACACCCTCATTTTTGTTCCCCTTGAGACCGCTCAGAAGATACTACTTGGTATTGACTATCTGAACTTTGCTCGTGGGAAAGTGGATACTCCTGATAATATCGAACGGACCATGGCTGATATGACGCTACTCCTTCGGAAACGTCATGATCTCAAGGAGAATGAGGAATCTGATTTTTCTGTCCGCAGTACCAAGGCAGCACTCGGTATTCTCACGAGTATTACTGATGTGCTCAAGTATTTTCTGATTGCTATTGCCTCCATTTCTCTTTTGGTAGGAGGGATTGGTATTATGAACTCCATGCTTATTTCGGTGTCGCAACGGATTCGAGAAATCGGTTTGCGGAAAGCTGTGGGAGGGAGACCGGTCCATATCATGACGCAGTTTCTCATCGAATCGTCTTTTGTGACACTCATCGGTGGGGTTATCGGAATTCTGTTTGGTGTTCTCATCGCCTACGTAGCCGCGCTTATCATTCCGAGTCTAGGATATGATTGGCAGTTCTTGGTACCGCTCTCATCGATTGTCATTGGATTTTCCGTTTCACTCGTTATTGGAATTACGTTTGGTCTTTACCCGGCTTTCAAAGCTTCTCGAGTCAGTCCGATGGAAGCACTCCGTTATGAATAAAAAACACTTCATCCCATTTTTCTTTGCGATTCAGACGATTCGTACTCACAAAGCACGAACAGCTTTGGCGCTCCTGGGAGTAGTGATTGGTGTCTTTGCGGTAGTAGTAGTGACGAGTCTCGGCGAGGGAGTTAAAGGTTTTATTTTGGGACAGGTAGAAAGTTTCGGGAGCGATCTTATCCAGGTGGAAGTCAAAATTCCCAACACAACCGCCATGTCGAGTGAGAACTCAACTGGTCGAGCCCAAGGGACTCAGATTACGACGCTTACTGTCAAAGATGGTGAAGCTATTGAAAAACTTCCTAATGTGGCAGCGGTCTACGCTGGCACTATCGGACAGGAGCGGGCCACGTATGACGCAACCGGGAAGCGTATCTCACTTTTTGGAACCGGAGCGGATGTGGCTGAAGTAGACAGTAATTTGAAACTTGAGAGCGGGCGCTTCTTTACGAGTGAAGAGGACAGGAGTCTCGCTCAAGTGGCGGTGCTCGGGAGTGATATCAAAGAAACGTTTTTTGGATCGAGTGAAGCGGTCGGGCAGTATATTACTCTCAAAGGGGAGAAATATCGAGTTATTGGTGTTTTGGCATCTCGGGGAGCGGTGGCCTTTCTTAATTTCGATACCTTTACCTATGTGCCAGTTCAGACGCTACAAAAAAAGTTGCTGGGAGTGGACTACGTGCAGTTTATTTCTGTTAAAATGGAAAATCCGAATCAAGAGGCTGAAACGGTAGCTGATATCGTAGCTCTGCTTCGAAAGCGTCACGATATTGATAATCCCGACAAAGATGATTTTTCGGTTACCTCAACCAAGGAAGCGCAAAAAACTTTCAGCGATATCTTGGGATCACTTTCGATACTGCTCCTCGCTCTCACCTCCATCTCACTCGTAGTTGGTGGGGTTGGTATCATGAACGTCATGTACGTATCGGTTTCTGAACGTACTTCGGAGATTGGGCTGCGTAAAGCAGTAGGGGCAACATCAGGCAGTATTTTGCAACAGTTTTTGTTTGAGGCACTCATCATCACGCTGGTCGGAGGACTTATCGGGATTCTGTTTGGGACACTCCTGACACTGCTCCTTGGTGTTGTTTTTGCCTCGTTTGGCTTTGCTTTGCCACTCTCGTTTTCTGGACAGTCATTTCTCTTGGGAGTGGGGTTTTCGACCGCAGTGGGGATTATTTTTGGTCTGGCGCCGGCCTATCGGGCAGCCTCACTTACTCCGATGGAAGCCCTCCGTAAGGATTGACAGTATAGTAAAAAAATGCTATACTATTTTGTCCAGTTTGGACATGTTTTTTATTCCGTCATTGTGACGGAATCAACCAGGAGTCCTTCATGAACGTACGTGCTTTGGTGGCTGCGGTTGCAGTCACGGTCTCGTTTTCCAGCACAGCTGAAACCATCCTCCTTACCAAGGAGGGCGGTGCGCTCGACACGCCTACCGTGGCGACGCTCCTCATCGAGTTTCGTCCCAAGCCGGGTGTGAAGGACGAAGCGGCTAAGAAGCTGTTTGAAACAGCTCTCTACGCTTCTTACGACGAGCCGGGTCAGTTCACTGGCGGCGAGGATTTGCCGCGGTGCGTTCGAACCAAGGCAGCTGCCAACGGCTATGGCACATGGGTGCGCCGAGTGGTGACAAAAGCCAAGGTGCCGGTGTGGGTCACCAGAATCACCTACAACTGCATCAAGAAATGAGACTTCAGAGGTCGTAATCAGCCGGCCACTCAGGTCAGTCAATAAAAGGGTCACTACCATTGGCCGTGACCCTTCTTCATTTTATTTTTGATACATCTTGCGGATATCATCAATCGAGAGAGTGGCGCTCTCGGGTATATCATTGAGGGTATCGGCGCTCTCCGCTCTATAGGTGGTGATGCGATTCTTTTTCATTTTTTTCGCTTTACTTTCGGGAATCTCTCGTCCGGTTTTTTTGTCGATGTAGATGGTTTTGCTACTCATCGAATCAAGAGGGCTCGCCAGATGCTTGTCGGACTCTTCTTTGTAGGCGGTAAAGCCGGTTTCGGGATATTGCTTCAGGGCGGTATTCATGAAATCACGCCAGATGGGAGCGGCAACGAAGATGCCATCAGCTCCGGCATGCATCGGGTGATTATTATTGTTGCCAGCCCAGACGGCGACGGCGATGGATGGGGTGTAACCAACGGTCCAGGCGTCGCGGAAATTTTGCGTGGTACCAGTCTTGGCAGCAACTTGTACGCCAGCTGGAAAAGCGAGCGGACTCTTTGGTCCAAAGATGGGCGTGCGGGCGGCATTGTCCGAGAGGATGGAGCTAATTTTTCTGGCTACTTCTGGATCAAGGACCTGCTTCGATTCTAGGAGTTCACGTTTTGCAACTTCGTGACCGTTTCGATCGATGAGGCGGGTGATGGTGGTAGTGGGATGGTTTTTTCCTTCTTGTCCAAAGACGGAAAAGGCGTTGGCCATATCAAGCGGTCGGACCTCAGCGCCGCCCAAGACGAGTGAAAGGCCATAACGTTTGGGTTCGGTGAGGGTGGTGATACCGAGGTCGGTTGCGAGTTTGATAGTATCCGCGACACCAGCCAGGGCGAGCGTTTGGACAGCTGGAATATTGAGAGATTGGGCGAGTGCCTGGCGCATGGTCAAGCGTCCATGAAATTTTCCGTCGTAGTTTTGGGGGATATAGTCACGACCAGAACCATCGGGACCGAAGTTGGTGAGGGTATCAATGAGAGGTGTTTCTGGTTGAAAGCCCTTGGTAAAGGCTGTGGCGTAGGCAAATGGTTTGAAGGCAGATCCTGGTTGACGTTTTTCCAACGTAACATTGACATTGCCGTCGATACTTTGGTCAAAGTAGTCACGCGAACCAACCATGGCAAGAACATCGCCGTTTTTGGCATCGATGGCCACGAGGGCAGCATTACTGGCTCCATGGCTTAGGTTACGCTTCCCACCTTCTTGCACGGCTTGTTCAGCGGCTCTCTGAAGATTGAGATCAAGGGTGGTGATGATATGAAGCCCTTTGGTCTGCAGTTCAGATTCGGAATACTGTTTCTTTAGTTCATCAATGACTGCAAAGACAAAATGGGG
The DNA here is from genome assembly GCA_964543815.1 of uncultured Bdellovibrionales bacterium. Taxonomy (GTDB): domain Bacteria; phylum Patescibacteriota; class Minisyncoccia; order Moranbacterales; family UBA1568; genus UBA1568. Next base: position 17,662 of record CAZIZG010000005.1, read on the forward strand.
GGCGATAATGGAGGTTGTTCTGGGAATAATTTTGGCAAGAGTATCGCCTTCTTCAGCGGTATGCCAGTCGTTTCGTGAAATGAAGCCGAGGGTATACATGCGTTCAAGGATATTTTGTTGCCTGGCTCTCAATTCCTCCTGATTGATGCTATAGGGTGAGAAATACGTAGGAGCATTGGGAAGAGCAGCGAGCAGCGCACTTTCATCGAGGGAGAGTTCCTTGGCTGATTTCTGAAAAAACATGTGAGCAGCGGATTCGATGCCATAGGTGTTAGTGCCATAGGGAACCGTATTGAGATACAAATCAAGTACCTCATCCTTGTGAAGTGTGGCATCAATCTTGATAGCGAGAAGCGCTTCGCGCACTTTACGTTCGAGGGTACGTTCGTTATTTAGGAACAATGCGCGAGCGAGCTGCTGAGTGATAGTGGAGCCACCCTGTTCAATACGGCCACTCATGACATTGGCTCGAAGAGCGCGCAGAATAGAGAGAGGGTCGATGCCATGATGGGTGTAGAAACTAGCATCCTCGGAGGCGATAGTGGCGAGACGGACGGATTCTGGGATAGCGTCATGGTCCACCAGGATACGGTTTTCCTCGTCGTAGAGTCGATAGAGCTCGGTTTGTCCAGTCCGGTCGTAGAGGATAGTCGGGAGATGGAAGGGAAAGTTCCGAATCTGACTGATATCCGGTGTTCCGTAACGATAAATAAGGAAGAGGCCGATGATAATGCCGAGTATGGCGAGTAAGGCAAAAAAGACCACTTCGGAAAGAATGGTCAGAAGTGGGCTTTTGAACTTAAAATGAGAGAGATTGAACATGACGACACTTAGACTGAATTGAGGGTATTATGATACAGTAGAAGCATCCCAAGCTTCTGTCAACAAAAATCACTTTTCAAGTATTCTTATGAAAATTCCAGTTCGTAAGTCGCTTTATTTTTTTCTTCGCTTCTTTAGTTTTCCGGTAGTGTGGGAGACATCAGTTGGGGCAGTGGTTTTCCGGATGGTGGACGGGAAGCGGCAGTATCTTCTCCTTCATTATCCGAGCGGTCACTATGATTTTGCCAAAGGTCATGTGGAGGCGGGAGAAACTGAGGAAATGACGCTCAGGCGGGAAACAGAGGAGGAGACCGGTATCACGGATCTCGAAGTATTTCCTCACCGGGTGAGTATTCGCTATTTCTATGTGGCCAAGGGAACGGAGCGGGAGAAGCGGATCAAGCAGGTAGCGGGGCTGTGGATTTTCAAGGAAGTACACTTCTATCCAGCTCTGACCAAAACGGAAGGAGTGACCATTTCGCATGAACATCAGGGCTATGCTTGGGAGCCTTTTGAGGTAGCCAAGAAACGGGTCACCTTTGATAACGCCAAGCGGGTACTTCGTGAGACGGAGAAGTATCTTCAAGGGATATGAAATAAAGAAGCCGTGCGGTAGAGTGATCTGATGCACGGCTTTTTTTGCGGCGGTCGTGGCCGCTAGTAGGACATAGCGCGGAAATGTTCCTTGTCGTCTTCCGCCCGGCGCTTTCGCCACTGCTCCAATTCACCTTCGGTGACCCCGAGATTTTTCAGGGTATCCGTTCGGGCAGCTTCCTCTTCGGGATTGAGATCCATGAAGAGGTAGCTGGCAGTGCCCCATCCGGCGTGGCCAGAGCGGAGTGCCTCGACCGTACGGGAGAAAAACTGAACATTGTATGTGGGTTGCGGCACGACGTATCCCTTCGTGTTGTGGAGGTACTGGTAGCTATTGGTCTGAAAGGCGTGATTTCAGCCAATTTTATATTATACATCTAAAATATGAAAAAGTCAATAGTTGGACGACATTGGAATTCAGGGGAAAATACTTGATTTTTTAATGGAATCGGGGTATACTCCGTTTCCTATGCTGACTCTCAAAAACATTCGAAAAATCTACGGAATTCACCGCGTCCTCGAAAAGGTCTCCTTTTCCATTGGTGAAGGGCAGAAAGTAGCCCTGGTTGGTCAGAATGGTGTTGGTAAATCGACTCTTCTCAAGATTGCCGCTGGTCTCGAGACTTTTGAAAAAGGTGAGCGTATCGTGCCAAACCGATGTCTTTTGGGCTATCTCCCGCAGGAAGTGGGGGCGCTTCCGGATGAGACCCTCATTGCCTATCTGCGTCGGATGGCAGGTCTCGCTGAATTGGAGAAGGAGATGAAACGCCTGGAGAAGCACCTCGATGAAGAGGCAATTCTCGCAGAGTTTGAAGCGGCAGAGCATGACTATACCCGTCTCGGTGGGTATGACTTTGAGCGAAAGGCTCGGAGTATATTGGAGGGTTTGTTCCTTGATCACGTGGGACTCAATCGTCCGTTATCAGAATTGTCCGGAGGAGAAAAACGGAAGGCAGCGCTCGCGGGCGTGCTTTTACGTGGAGTCGATATTTTGTTTCTTGATGAACCGACGAATAACCTTGATCTCCCGGCTCTTCTCTGGCTTGAAAACTATCTCAAACGTTCGAAAGCAACCTGTCTCATTGCTTCGCATGATCGGCGTTTTCTCGATCATGTGGTGAAAAAAGTCGTGGAGATTGATTGGTTCAAGCGTGAGGCCATCATGTATACCGGTGGCTGGAGTGAGTACGCCGAGATGAAGGCCCATGCTTTTCGTCGTCATAAAGAACAGTACCGGATGCAAGAAGCGGAACGAGAACGCCTTTTGGAATCTATGGCTGAGAAAAAAGAATGGGTGATTCGTGTTCAGGAAAAAGCTGCGCCAGACAACGATAAATTTACTTCGAACTACAAAAAAGAACGAGCCACTCGCAAGTTCGATGCTTCTGCGAAAGCGCTTGAGGGCCGACAGAGGCGCCTGGATGATATCGAACGGCCGCTGGAACGGCCGCCGCTGGATATCATTCTCCAAACAGAGAAGAATGATGAAAGTAGTATCGTGGTACAGGATCTCATTTTTGGATATCCCGAGGATGAAGGGAAAAAAACGTACAGAGGTGGTCCGGTGAACCTCAATATTCCACTGGGCAGCCGCATTGCTATCTTGGGAAACAACGGGGTTGGTAAATCAACGCTGCTTCAAACACTGACCGGTAGTCTCGTTCCTTTGTCGGGTACGGTTACCTGTGGAGCACAGGTGAAATTTGGGTATCTAATGCAAGAACATGAAAATATCATTCAGTCTGAAACGCCACGTCAGCTTTTCAAGAAACGTTTGCCCGATTTCGATGCCTTCGAGGTTTCACTTATGCTCTCGGAATATCAGTTTCCACCGGATACATTGGATAGCAAAATAGTTTATTTGAGTCCTGGTGAGCGAGTGCGGCTCATCTTGGCACTGCTCTCGATGCTACATGCAAACGTTTTGGTCCTCGATGAACCGACCAACCATCTTGATTTGGAAGCCATCGAAGCTCTCGAAGAATCGCTCGCGGTTTATCCTGGGACACTTCTTTTGGTAACACACGACCGACTCTTTCTCGAACGCGTAGAACTGCCAGAAAAATACGTGCTTGAGGCTGGCACACTCACGCGAGTTATGGACTATGCGGCGTATGAAGCAGCTGCTTTGCCTCAGGTGAAGCGAGTACTCAAGCGCTTGGAAGAAAAACACGGAAAATAAAAGAAAAAACTCCAAAATGATTCGTAGCTATTTGGGGTGAAATTTTCTTTTTCCAGGAATCGACTTGGGGTATACTATAGATACTTGACGCTCATCGTTTTTTTTGTCTTTGACACTGAGAATTTTGAACCACAAATTCCTTCTCGTTATTGCTCTCATAATCTTCCTTGTGATGGGAGGTCTAGTTTTGCTATGGCAAAAAAAACAGAGTACTGAAACTCCTGAGGTTAAAAAGACTGAGGAACAGCAGTCGGAGCCTACCCTCACAGAAAAGTACCCGCAACATATCGAGGCTATCCAGGGGAGTGATGAAGTCTGGTATAACATTCCAGAACTCGGTGTGCGGATGAGGCTGAATAGGGGATTCGCTGAAGATTTGGTGTATGTTTATTCAAAGTCAGAGGTGAGGGCAACCGAGGATCAAAAAAATACGTTATTCCGTTTGAGGAGAGAGTCGATTTTTCCACATATTCACTTCAGAAGATTGAACCAGCTTGTGTTCCTGGTACTCGATCGATTGGCGAAATTATCAGAGAGCCCGGAAATATTAAGGACTGGCCGGCAGCAGATTATTATAATCTCTATCGTCAGTTTCCGAATACTTTTCTTGTATTTGGGATTCCAGCTAGTCAAGACAATCCCAATACTCCCTTGTGCTTGTTAGGTGCCGACAGTAAATGGTCTTCATCTCAAATTTCAAATGATGAGATACAAAAGAGGGAGGAGCTAATGGATAGACAATCATCAGTTTTGGCGAAGTCCTTTTCTTTGATGGAGGAAGTTCGATAAGTGTCGGCAATCTCGCCAATTTATGGTGGCAAGCCCCAAGGAATAGAACGGCCATTTTTTTATACTAAAATGGCTTTTGTTTGCCTCTTTTCTGACTTTCGGGTATACTCGAAGGCATGAAACAACAGGTCAAGATTCGTTATCAGTTCGCTCTCGTGCTCCTTTTGGGGCTTGTGTGCGGCGTTATTTCTTATCCTCAGGTGGTGAAGCACATCCCGCCTGTTTTCACCGTGTTTGATGCTCTCAAAGTGAACAAGGGTCTCGATTTGCAGGGGGGTATTCATTTGGAATACAAAGCGGATGTTTCGCAGATTGAGAGTGCCAAGGTGAATGATGCTCTGACCGCTGCTGAGGCAGTGATTGAGCGCCGCGTCAATGCCTTTGGTGTTGGAGAGCCACTAGTACAACTGTCTCGTTCCGGGAGTGAACATCGCATCATCGTTGAATTACCAGGAATCAAAGATATCGAGCAGGCAAAAAAGATGATTAAAGAGACGCCGTTTTTGGAGTTTCGTGAATCCTCTGATGGTACGGTGAGTCCTGAGGATCAAAGCCAGCTTGATAGTATGAATCAATCAAACAAGGCCAAGGCCGAAGGAATATTGGCCCGGGTTAAAAACGGCGAAGATTTCTCGGCATTGGCGAGTGAATTCAGTCAAGATCCTGGCTCGAAAGACAAGGGTGGCGATCTTGATTTTGTGAAGAGTGGTACGTTTGTACCTGAGTTCGATCAAACGCTTTTTGATACAAATTTGCCATCTGGGGCAGTCTCTCCTCATCTGGTGGAGAGTCAGTTTGGTTGGCACATCATCAAAAAAATTGAAGAGCGTGGGTCAGGCGATGAGCGCGAAGTTCACGGTGCTCACATTCTCTTCCGGAAGTATGCCGCTACTGATTTCCCGAAGCTTGCCTTTAAGGCCACCGGTCTTTCTGGTAAGAATTTGAAAAATGCCTATGTTGACTACCAAAGTCAGGGAGTAGGGTCGCCGCAGATTGCGCTCCAGTTCGATGATGAGGGCACCAGGTTGTTTGCGGAAATTACCAAGCGAAACATTGGCAAGCCGGTAGCGATTTTCCTTGATGACGAAATCATTAGTCAGCCGACGGTCCAAAATGAAATCGTGGCTGGTCAGGCGGTTATCACGGGAAACTTTACCATGAAAGAAGCCAATGATTTGGTGAAACGTCTCAATGAAGGAGCGCTTCCGGTACCGATTACCCTCGTGGGTCAACAGAGTGTGGATGCTTCTCTTGGTGAGAGCGCCTTGCAGAAGAGTCTCTTTGCTGGTCTGGTTGGTCTCGCGGCAGTGGCAGTTTTCATGGTCTTCTACTACCGTCTTCTTGGAGTGGTGGCGGTGTTTGCTCTTCTTCTTTATACGGCAATGCTTCTTACCCTCTTTAAGCTTTCCGTTTTTACACCTTTTGCTATTACCGTGACGCTCTCGGGTATCGCTGGTTTCATCCTTTCGATTGGTATCGCGGTTGATGCGAACGTTCTCATCTTTGAACGTACACGAGAAGAACTTTCTTATGGTAAGGGAGTGATTCGTTCTATTACAGAAGGATTTCGCCGCGCTTGGCCGAGTATTCGTGATGGCCACGTCTCTACCCTCATCACCACAGTCATCCTTATTGGACTCGGGACAGGATTTGTCAAAGGATTTGCAGTGATACTGGCTCTTGGTGTGCTTCTCTCGCTCTTTACCGCAGTGGTTTTGGTTCGTATCACGACGACATTCCTCGCTGGCGATTGGATGGAACGTCATGCCTGGCTTCTCGTCTCTCCTAAGAAACCACTCGAATAGTTTCTCTCGATATACTTATGCTCAAAATCATTCAGAAAAGAAAATACGCCTATATCCTCTCCGGCCTACTGACGCTCGCGAGTGTAGCAGTATTAATCGTCTGGGGTTTGAAGCCGGGAATTGATTTCAAAGGTGGGACGCTCATGGAGGTTCAGTTTTCGGTAGAGCCCGTGCCGACGGTACAGACGATTGAATCAACGCTGGCTGATTTGTCTCTCAAGAGTCTGACGGTGCAGCCGACGGAAAATCGCGGTATGCTCCTTCGTTATCTCGCTTCTGATGAAGTTGCCAATAATCAGGTGCTTGCCAAGCTGACGAGTCTCGATACCGATATTAAACAGCTTCGGACAGACTTTATCGGTGGTTCTGTTTCAGACCAAATCAAACGCAATGCCTTTACGGGTGTTATTCTTTCGATTATCGGTATCGCACTCTATATCGCCTGGGCCTTCCGGCGGGTATCGGGTGTTGTTACATCCTGGGAATACGGTCTCGGAGCGGTCATTGCGCTGGCTCATGATATCATCATCGTGATCGGTATCTTCGTACTTCTTGGTCACTACTATGATATCGAGATTGGTATCCCTTTCATCGCAGCACTGCTGACTATCTTGGGGTACTCGGTCAATGACACCATCGTTGTATACGATCGGGTACGGGAGAACCTCATGCGTTCCAGTCGCAAGGAAGATTTTGAAAATATCGTCAATCGTTCGCTCAACGAGACGCTGGGACGCTCTATCAACACCTCGATGACGGTTATCATTACGCTTGTGGCCATTGTGCTATTCGGTGGCGAGAGCATCAAATATTTCGGTGTAGCACTCCTTTCTGGTGTGGTGTTTGGTACGTACTCGTCCATTTATATTGCCTCGGCCCTCTTGGTATCACGCTATAAGATGAAGACTGAATAATGACAAAACTATGAAATGGAATCCATTCAAAAAAGATGATGCGGCAGAGAAAAATGATGAGCTCCCTCATATCCCAGGTATGCCGGACATGAAGGATATGAATATGCTCCAGCGTTTCGCTATGAAGCGCCTCATGAATATGAGCCCGGCCGAACGCGAAAAAACTCTCCGGAAGGCCATGACGCCTAAAAATATTGAGAAGCACAAGGATGAAATCCTGGCCTCACTTGAAGCGATGCGCAAAGCGGGACAAATGTCTGATGATCAATACCGTCTCGCCAAGGCCCGGTTTGGACTCAAGTAGATTCTTTTTCTATATATCTATGGAAAACAAAGAACAACTCATCGATGAAATTCTCTCTCGGGGAGTGGCTGAAGTGATTGACCGTGATCATTTGAGGCAACGCCTCCTTGAGGGGAAACCACTTCGTATCAAACTCGGTATCGATCCAACCAGTCCCAATATTCATATTGGACGAGCCGTGGTACTTCTCAAGATGCGGGACTTGCAGCGATTGGGGCATAAGATTGTCCTTATCGTCGGTGATTTTACGGGGGTGATTGGTGATACGTCTGACAAGGAGAGTGAGCGGCCGATGCTCACCACCGATGCTATCGAGGCCAACATGAAAAACTATACTGAGCAAATGGGCAAGCTCATTGATTTAGAGCAGGCTGAGGTGCACTACAATTCTACCTGGCTTGAGAAACTTGGCTATGAGGAGATTGGGACGCAGGCTAATGTTTTTTCTTTGGCCGAATTTATTTCCCGGGAGAACATTCGCAAGCGGCTTGATGAAGGGAAGCGGGTGTCGCTCCGAGAGGTGCTCTATCCACTCATGCAGGGGTTTGACAGTATCGCGATTAACGCTGATGTAGAGCTCGGGGGTAGCGATCAACGCTTCAACCTGCTCGCTGGTCGGCGTCTTCAAGAGGCCAATGGGCAACCAGCGCAGGATATTCTCATGACCAATCTCATCCTCGGGACGGATGGTCGCAAGATGAGTTCGAGCTGGGGCAACACTATCAACTTAACCGATGTGCCCAATGAGATGTTTGGCAAGGTGATGAGTGTGCCAGATAATCTAATAACAGAGTATTTCGTGCACTGCACTCGGGTACCAATGGCTGAGATTGGAAAGATGGCTGAGGATATGGTGACCGGTGGCAACCCGCGTGATGCCAAAGTACGTTTGGCTAAGGAAATGGTCCGTCTCTATCATGGTGACGTCGAAGCAGACAAGGCGGAACAGTATTTTATTGATACCTTTTCAAAGGGGGCTGTACCAGAAGAGGTGCGGACAGTGTCGGTCGTTTCTGGTACAAAATTGATAGACATGCTTGCTGAGGCGGGGTTGGCGGAAAGTAAGGCTGATGCTCGTCGCAAGGCAGAGCAGGGCGGTGTTTCAATTGATGGTGACAAGCTTGCTTTTGATACTATCCTTGAAAAGGAAAAATTTGATGGCAAAGTGCTGAAGGTCGGAAAAAAAGATTTTGTTAAGATTGTTTTTTAGTCAAAAACTGAAAAATTGAGTAGAATGGAATCATGAAAGAACGGATTGAAAAAATTGGACAGGCAGGCGAAGCAGCACTGGCGGCGGTCAAGACCATGGCCGAGCTGGAGACATGGGAGATTACGTATCTTGGTCGCAAGAGCGAGCTCAATACTCTCCTCAAGGGGCTACGTGACTTGTCTCCGGAAGATAAGAAGGTTATCGGACCGCTCGGAAACAGTACCAAGCAAAGATTGATTGCTTCGTTTGATGCTAAGAAAAAGGATCTGCTTGAGCAGAGTATCGATTGGCAGGCTGTCGGGGTGGATATCACTGCTCCGGGTTTGGCGGTACGCGCTGGTCACCTCCATCCCATTACTCGTCTCGAGCATGAGATTGAGGATATTTTTGCTTCCATGGGTTTTGCTATTGCTGATGGACCGGAAGTGGAATTGGAAGCTTATAACTTTGATGCACTCAACTTTCCCAAGGATCATCCATCGCGGGATATGCAGGATACGTTCTGGGTTAAGCCCGAAAAGAAATCTCATGATCGGTATTTGCCTCGCACTCACACTTCGGGAGTCCAAGTGAGGTATATGGAGACGCATACGCCACCACTTCGGGTTATTGTGCCGGGACGAGTGTTTCGTAACGAAGCGACGGATGCCTCACATGAGCACACCTTCCATCAGTTTGAGTGTCTCATGGTGGATGTGGAGGGAGAGGTTACTGTGGCAACGTTTAAGTTTGTGGCTGAGGAATTCTTCAGTAAGTTTTTTGGAGAGAAAGTGAGCGTTCGGTTACGGCCAAGTTTTTTTCCTTTTACCGAGCCGTCTTTCGAATTTGATATCAGCTGTATCCTTTGTGAGGGGAAGGGTTGTGCCACTTGCAAGCAAAGTGGTTGGCTTGAAATTGGTGGCGCTGGCATGGTCAATCAGCGGGTGTTTGAAGCAGCTGGTTACAAGCGGGGTGTTTACCAAGGCTTTGCTTGGGGCTTTGGTATGACGAGACTCGCCATGATGAAATATAAAATTACCGATATTCGTCTTCTTATGAGTGGCGACCTCCGATTTATTCGCCAATTCTAGGTAGTACTCTATGAAATACAGTTATCGTTTTCTCAAAGAATTGTCTGGGACCAAAAAAAGTCCTGAACAGTTGGCGCGTCTTCTCATGACCCATGCTTTCGAAGTGGAGGGCATCGAGAAATTCGCGCATGGTATTGATGGGGTAGTTATCGGCCAAGTTGTTAGTCTGGCACAGCATCCCGATGCGGACAAGCTTCGGGTGGCTCAGGTAGAAGTCGGAAAAAAAGATATTCGTACGATTGTTTGTGGCGCGCCGAACATCGCTGAGGGACAGAAAGTAGCCGTGGCTTTGCCCGGATCGACCTTGCCTGGGGGTGTCCATATTCAAGAAACAGCGCTTCGGGGCGTTGTGTCGCAGGGGATGATTTGTGGTGCCGATGAACTTGGGCTGTCACAGGAACACGAGTGTATTTTGGTTTTGCCTGAAGATGCTCCTATTGGCGCTTCGTTTGTGAAGTATGTTTCTCTCGATGACAGCATTATTGAGGTCAAGATTTTACCGGATCGTGGCTCAGATGCTCTCGCGTATCAGGGCTTGGCTCGAGAGATTGCCGCACTTGACGGTCACGCGCCGCATTTCGGAGAGAAAGTCATGAAACCCGTTCGTTTTCCTTCATATAATAAGGCAGCCAAAGTGGCCATCGTTGACAAGAAGGGTTGCCCTCGCTATGGAGCACTCATGCTCCGTGATGTGACGGTAGATGAATCACCGCTCTGGCTCAAGGTCCGGCTTATCGTGTCAGGTCTACGCCCAATCAACAATATCGTCGATGCAACGAACTATCTCATGCTTCTTACTGGTCAACCCATGCATGCTTTTGATGCTGACAAGATTACAGGTGCGATTTCTGTGCGTCGAGCCAAGAGGAATGAAAAACTTGTACTCTTGACTGGTGAGACCAAGAAGCTTACGTCGGATGATTTAGTTATTGCCGACAGTAAACGAGCTTTAGCTCTGGCCGGGGTGATGGGCGGACAGTTTTCTGCTGTTACGAGTGAAACTAAGAATATTTTTTTGGAAGTAGCTAATTTTGAAGGGTCGTCTATCCGTCGTACGAAAAATCGTCATAACCTGCCGACTGACGCGAGCTATCGATTTGAGCGCAATATTGATCCAAATCTGGTGGGTGATGCTCTAAGAGAGGCAGCGGCGCTCGTGCCTCTGCTTACCAATGGGAAGATTGTGGGCATGCGTGATGTGATTGCGAAGAAAGTGATGCCAACCAAAATCACCCTGTCGCTTGATCGGGTCGAACATGTACTCGGAGTGAAACTGCCGCTTTTTGAAGTAGTGCAGCACTTGGCACTCCTCGGACTTAAGGTGAAGAAAGTAACTAACGAACGCAAACTCCTGGTGACTGTTCCAACGAGGCGTCCTGATTTGCGCGACGAATGGGATTTAATTGAAGAAATTGGCCGGATGCATGGGTATGATCGTATCGAGGCAGCGGCACCGCTTCTGCCGCTTCAGGCACGACAGCTTGTTTTGGAAAAGTCATTCGAACGAGCTTCCAAGGAATATCTGGCAGGCGCTGGGTTTGATGAGCTCATGACCTATTCGTTTTATGGCGAACGAGAGATTGCAGCTGCTCGTTTACCGTTGTCTCATCATGTAGAACTCGAAAATCCACTTAGCCCAGATCAGAAGTACTTGAGAATGTCACTGGTCCCACTTCACTTACGTAAGGCAGCGGAAAATTTGCGCCACCTTGAATGTTTTGATTGTTTCGAATGGGGGAAGGTGTTCTCAAAGCACCAGAAAACGAAACGTCCGGTAGAAGTGAGCACGATTTCGTTTATTACGGCATTAGCAAAAAAGAGCGAACGTGGTGAAGCGTTTTTTGCCCTGAAGGGGAAAGTGGCGGCCTATCTTGAGGCGTTACACATCGATCAAGCCAAGCTATCTCTCTCGCTTCCGGCAGAATACCCTGAGGTGCCGGTGCTTTCCATGCTTCATCCCACTCGCAGTGCCTGTTTTGTGGCGGATGGGAAGGTCATAGGTGTCTTGGGTGAGCTCCATCCTCAGGTGGCACATGCCTTTGGTTTGGAATCACGGGTAGCTATAGGTGGATTTATTGCCTCAGAGCTACTGGCTCTGCAAAATCATGAAACGACTTTTGAGTCACTCCAAAAATTTCCGTATGCGCTCCGCGATATTTCACTTGTGTTTCCGCGAGAGATGACAGTTGGTCGGATAGAACGTCTACTCTTTGAAGCGGGTGCGCCGCTTTTGAAGCAGGCCAAGCTGTTTGATATCTACGAAAAAGATACGGAAAAAAGCTTTGCTTTTCATTTGGCTTTTGGGGCTGATGACCGAACACTTTCGAGTGAAGAGATGGATGAATCTTTTGATCGTATTGTCTCTCGTGCTACTCGGGATGGTGGTCGTTTGCGTCTCTCATGAATACTATGACGATACGACGTCTCTCATCGTATCTTGTTTTAGGGACTCTTTTCTTGGGCACGGTATATTTGTGGCATACGGTAATACTGCCTTGTGAGCAACCACTCGAGTATTCCCTGGGGGCTATTGATGGTCGATTTGGTTTGAACGTAGCAGATATTTTACGGGAGGCAGCGGCTGCCGAGCAACTTTGGGAGCAGGCTGCCGGTAAAGAATTGTTCCGTTATGTTCCTGATGCGGCGTTTAAGATTCATTTTATCTTTGATGATCGGCAAGCGCAGACCCTTGAGGGGCATAAACTGGAATCTTCCCTCAAAGACGTTGAAGATTCTCAGGAGACGATTGATCGTAAGCAGCGAGAAATTCTTGGGGTCTATCAAGCTGAGAGTGCTCTGTATGAGCGTGATATTATTGCCTATAAGCGACAATTAGATGCTTATAATGAGGAAGTGGAAAAATGGAATCGAAGCGGAGGGGCGCCATCTGAAGAGTATGATCGATTAGAGCGGGTATCAAAGGAGTTGTCACGATCGCTTCAGGCACTAGAGGCTAAGCGACAAAAGGTCAATCGACTTGCTCAATCAGTCAATGCTTTTTCCAAGCAAAAAGTAGCACTTGTTGAGGAGTATAATGCTCAAGTGGAGCAATTTGTGGGTCGGTATGGTACGCCGGGAGAATTTGATCAGGGAGAGTACGTTGGTCAGGAGATAAATATCTATCAGTACGAGGATTTTCCTCATTTGCGGGCGGTACTGACCCATGAGTTCGGGCATGCTCTTGGTCTCGTCCATGGGGCCAATCCTCAGTCGGTTATGTATCACCTCATGAAGGACCAGGATCTTAATCCGCTCACGCTGTCTGATGAGGACCAGGCTATGCTCTCCACTCAGTGTGGTCAGACGATTTGGGATGTTATACCCGAGAGACTAAATCTTCTCAGAGAAAGGGTATTTTCGAAAGCTATGGATGTGGAGTAAAGTAAAGATATGAAAATCGCTTTGGTACATGATTATCTGGTGCAGTACGGCGGAGCGGAGCGAGTGCTTCAGGCTTTTACGGAACTTTTTCCTTACGCGCCGATTTATACGCTTATTCATGATGATGAAGCAATGCGGGGTCAGTTTTCTGACAAACGCATTTACACTTCATTTTTGCAAAAGATGCCGTTTTCTCGTAAGCGTCACCGGTTTTTCCCGCCGCTTATGCCACTCGCTATCGAGGAATTTGACTTCAGTCAGTATGATATCGTGTTGTCGGACTCGTCGAGTTATGCCAAGGGTATTATCACTCGGCCTGAGACACTTCATATCTGCTACATGCATACACCGATGCGCTATGCCTGGGATGATTGCCAGAAATATACTCAGGATTTTGGTTTTCCGAACGTGATTAAAAAATTGGTGCCGTTTTTTATGAGTCCGATTCGGCTATGGGACAAGGCGAGTGCTGATCGGGTGGATCGCTATCTTGCCAATTCTCAATTTGTGAGTAAACGTATTCAAAAATATTATCACAAAGATGCGACAGTGATTCATCCGCCCGTCAATGTAGAGAATTTTTATGTTGCCAAACCAGAGGAACGAAAGCCGTATTTTCTCATGGTGGGGCGACTGATTGCCTACAAACGTCATGACATTGCCATCGAGGCGTTCAATCGTCTTGGTTTGCCCCTCAAAATTATTGGTCGGGGACCAGAAATGAAGCGGTTACAGAAGTTAGCTGGACCAACCGTAGAATTTCTTGGGCGAGTGCCAGAGGAGGAATTGCCTCGGTACTATGCTGAGTGTCGGGGATTTGTTTTTCCTCAGGAGGAGGATTTTGGGATCGTGGCGATTGAAGCCATGGCTTCCGGCCGACCGTTGATTGCTTATCGTGGCGGTGATATTGTTGAGCATATGATAGAGGGTCAGATGGGAGTGTATTTTGACGAACAGACTTCCGATGCCATTGTCGATGCGGTTGCTCGATTTGATGAACATCAGTACCATCCTGATTTTATTCGCCAGCAGGCCCTCCGTTTTGACAAAGAGCAGTTTAAAGCTACAATAAAAAACCACGTTGAACAGGCACTTCAAGAGCACTTAGCCAAGAGAAATTCATAATTGACAGGCCTATGGAACTTCGAGAATTACTGGCAGTTTTACGCGGACACAGAAATCAGTACTTAGGGATTATTCTGGTATTTGTCTTTGTCGCGTGGGTATGGCAGAAGGAACAACCTGTCTCCTACCAGGCTACCCTCCTCATGAATATTGGTCGGGCCGGTGCGAGTGAAACGACAGACTATACGTATGATAGTTTCTATCGCCTTCAGGCCGATGAGCGGTTCGCTGATACGGTGGTGCGATGGCTCTCTACTCCAAGGGTTGTTGAAGATATCTATAAGGAGGCTCAGTTGAATAGTGCCTCGCTTGGTATCAAAGATCTCAGCAGAGCTTTTACGGCTGGTCGGCTATCCTCCCAGGTTATTTCTGTTCAGTATCGGAGTGAAAATGAGAAACGACTAGAAAATCTCGCTCAGGCTGCAGTTACGGTACTCAATCGTTATACGGATACACTCAACACCAACGAACGTGAAAAGAGCTGGTTTGTTATCATTGGGAGCGACCCAGTCATTCGTGATGGAAGGGTCAGTCTTGGCCTGGCACTCATGGTTGGTTTCCTGGTCGGACTCTTTGTTGGTTTTTGGGTGGTACTCTTCAAACATTACTTTTCTAGGAACTGACTGACATGCGCATAGGGATAGATATACGGTGTCTTGCGGAGGGAAAGCGCACAGGAGTCGAAGAATATACCATAGCTCTGCTCCGAGAGCTGTTTGAGCATGACCAGGAAAATGAGTACATACTTTTCTTTAACGCCTGGCGACGTACTACCCCAGACTTTACTTGGGTGACACGCTCTCCGAGAGTAACGCTTCGCACGTTTCATTTTCCTAATAAGCTCCTCAATCTTTCTTTGTGGTATTTTGGCTGGCCCAAGCTCGATCGTTTGATTGGGGGAACGGATATTTTTTTTCTACCAAACCTCAATTTTGCTGCCGTCTCACGTCACACGAAACTCGTGGTAACGGCTCACGATCTTTCTTTTGAACTGTTTCCGGAAACATTCTCATGGAAGCAGCGTTTTTGGCACTACCTCATCGATTTCCGTCGTCTTACCAGGCAGGCACATCGGGTGATTGCTGTCTCATGTTCAACGAAGCAGGATTTGATAGCTGAGTATAGGGTGCCAGAGAAAAAGATTGTGATTATTAAAAGTGGTATTGATGCTCGCTTTATACCCATGAATCGGAATGATGCCGAACTCATTCGTATCAAAGAACGATATAGGTTACCATATCGCTTCATTTTGTATCTTGGAACCTTTGAGCCACGCAAAAATATTTTAGCCCTGGTGCGAGCGTATGAGGCGCTCATGCGAACAGGTGGACCGGCCCTGGAGAAGTATGAGCTCGTGCTGGCTGGTGCGCC
This sequence comes from uncultured Bdellovibrionales bacterium, assembly GCA_964543815.1. Lineage (GTDB taxonomy): Bacteria > Patescibacteriota > Minisyncoccia > Moranbacterales > UBA1568 > UBA1568. Next base: position 33,229 of record CAZIZG010000005.1, read on the forward strand.
TGGATGGAAGTTCCAGGAGCTTCTGGAAGCTTGCCAGTCTTCGCTCTATCACGAAAAAATCCACTTGACAGGTTTTATTGCTGATCAGGACAAGGTAGGATTATATAATTTGGCGAGTGTTTTTGTCTACCCTTCGTTTTATGAAGGTTTCGGTTTTCCGCCACTTGAAGCCATGGCGTGCGGTATTCCGGCTATCACCTCTCATTCCTCTTCGTTGCCGGAAGTGGTTGGCAAAGCGGGTATAACCATTGATCCGTACCAGCCGGATGAACTGTATCAAGCGCTCAAAAGCGTTTTGGAACAGCCGGAATTGGTACGTGCTCTTGAACAATCTGGACCGAAGCAGGCAGCGCAATTTTCTTGGACCAAGGCGGCTCATGACACACTGGCGCTTTTTCGTGGCCTCTGATTTCCGGGAATACGCCTTGGCTTCTTTGCTTGCCAAATTTAAGGGAAAAACGGTACTATGGAGATACTAATTTGCTTTGTTGTGAAAGAAATATTATGAACGGATTGATGAAAATTGGCGGAGCAGCCATTTTGGTTATCGGAGCATTTTTTCTTTTCAAATACGGGTTTAGCTCTGATTCTGATGCGACTGGGTCAATTAATAGTGCGCTTACTGACGTGACAGAGCAGGACTGGGTGAAGGGAAGCGCTGATGCGCCGGTGACGCTCGTTGAATATACGGACTTTCAGTGCCCGGCTTGCGGCGCCTATTACCCGATAGTAAAACAACTCATAGATGAAAAGAGTGATCAGTTACGATTGGTTGTTAGACAGTATCCGCTCATTCAAATCCACAAAAATGCTTTGACGGGCGCCAGGGCCTCCGAAGCCGCTGGCAAACAAGGGAAGTTTTGGGAGATGTATGACCTCCTTTTTACTAATCAGGCAGAGTGGTCCAATGCTGACGATCCGATGAAGAGCATCATTCCTTCTTATGCCGGCCGGATTGGTCTCGATATCGAGCGGTTTCGTAAGGATATGACTGACCAGGCCATTGATGACAAGATTACCCATGATCGCAAGACGGGGGACGATCTCAAGATTACGGGGACACCAAGTTTTTTCCTCAATGGCAAGCAGGTTGAATTGAAAAATATTCGGAGCTTTGATGATTTCAAAAAAATCGTTGAAAAGGCGATTGCTGACAGTCAAAAGTAAGTACCTTGTCAGGTTTTTCGCTCACGATATACTGGAAAGGCACAGATTTGTGCCAGTTTATAGCTAAATCGTGACTGGCTAAAAATAAAAATATGGGGCTGCGGGATAAAAAAAGGAAATCGATATCGTCAGTTTTGTTGGCGAGCTTGTCTTTTGTGATGTTGGCTGGAGCAGCTTTGTTTGTCACCGCTCATACGCAGTCTTGGGTGCCGGTTTCATTGGCTAAAGGGGATGACAACGGGGATGATGGTGATGACGACGGAGGCGATGATGGTGATAGCAAGGATGATAAAGAGAAGGAGAGCGAAAAAAAGAAATCAGAGGCTGACAAGAAAGCCAAAGAGGAGGCAAAGAAGAAGGCTGAACGAGAGTCTGAAGCTGCCAAAAAGTCGGCTGAACAAATGCGGAAGTCTTCAGGAAGTGGAAACGAGGCGGAAAACGAATCTGACGATATCAATGATGATCATGGTATCGAGGTTGAGGATGAGGACGAGAATGAGAGTGGCGATGATAACGGAATGTTTAAGGATCGCACCAAGACTCTTTCTAAACTTGATGAAGAGTTAGCGAAAGCTGAAAAGGAAATTCTTGAGAAGCAGGCCGAGGGTGTTGATGTAACAGCCGCTCTTGCTCGATTGGCTGAGGCCAAGGCGAAAGCTGGTACAGTCGGCGCTGCTTTTGACGCCAATGACTTGGCAGCAGTGAAGGATCTTGGCCAAGAAGTGAAGAAACTTGCTCATTTTGCCAGTCACGACGATCTTCATGATGCCAAAAAGGTCGCGGAGAATGTAGCGCGTGTAGCGAAGCGCATCGCTCAAACAACCGGAAAAATATCGCTTCTTGAAGCGGTCGGAGGTGATGGTTCAGCATTTAAGGCTTCCTTGGCAACGCTCGAGACGGAATACGCCGGGCTCAAAGAAACCGTCACAGCCGGGAGTTATGATGTGGTAGCTATGGAAGCTTCACTTCGTACCCTTGAGCGCAAGGTGAAGGCTGTTAAGAGTAGTGTTGAAGCCGCTATCTATGCCCTGGGTGGTACTGATAGTAAATACGATGATGATTATGAGGATGAGTCTCATGACGTGGCGGAGCATTTAAATGATGTGGCGGAGATCGAGGATGATCATGTCGGCTTGGTTATCCATGGCATTGCCGAGGATCACAAGAGTTCTGCCAAAAAGGTTGGAGAGGTGGTTACTAAGATTGACAATCGTAACCCGGTACTGCAGACACTTCTTGGTTCGAGCAGTAGTGATTTGAACGAGCTTGAGCAGGAGATTGCTGCTAATAAGTCACGGGTTGAGATGTTGACTCAGGCAGCGAACTCCGTGTCAGACCCGGATGTTCAGACAATGCTGTTTGACCAGATAGAGACCCTCAAAGAACAGACTGCCAAGCTCGAAACATTTGTAGAAGGTCAGCGTGACCGCCTCAGCGTCCTTGGTTGGTTCTTTAAGTTGTTCTAAAGGAAGTCTGCTAAAAAAGAAAAGAGAGCTCGAGCTCTCTTTTCTTTTCGTACAGTCGTTTTCATGGTAAAATTTGTTTACATTGAAGTGGTAACCCGCCATTTTTTGTTTCTATGGATAGAAAATCAGAGCTGATATCTTGGATATTTTTTGTGGTATCAGCTTTCGTAATTGTGACTCTTTTTTCAAAATTTTATATATTAAGAGATTATACTTTGCGAAGTGAGGTTGCGTGTAATCCCCAATCGGAAGTTTGTTTTATTCGGTCTTGCTCTGAAGACTGTGAGGAAGAAGCTAGCCCCGAATATTATAAGATTCGAATGATTCATGCTAGTGATGTGCCGTTATGTGATCCACATGTGGAGGAGTGCGCTCAAATCGATTGTAAGTCAGTGATTTCATGTGAAGAGCAATATTGCACTGAAGAATCTGTTCCGGAAGGCGAATCTTGTAGCGCAATTGAAAACTTTTTGATTGAGGAATCAGAGGGTGATACGGAGGAAGTGATGGAAATAAATGATAATCCCGAAGAAGAATAGTGTTATGAGGGTGTTGTTTATTTCTGAAGAATTAGGAGCTGCTGAACTGGCTCTAAAGCTTAAGAGTGAAGGAAATGATGTTAAGCTTTATATCCACCTTGATGAGTTGAGGGATTGTTTGAATGGTCTAATCGAAAAGACTGATCACTGGAAAAATGAGCTAAATTGGGTTGGGAAGGATGGACTTATTGTTTTTGATGATGTTGGCTATGGTATTGAACAAGATCAATTACGAAAAGATGGTTATAGAGTGGTTGGTGGTAGTGCGGCTGGCGATAGAATAGAAGAAGACAGGGAATATGGCCAGACTATTCTTCGTCAGTGTGGTATTCAGACCCTTCCTTGTCATAATTTTGAAAATGCGGATGAAGCCATCGTTTTCGTCAAAGACCACATGAATGATTTGTGGGTTGTGAAGAAGAATGGTGGTCATATTAGTCACTATTGCTATGTTCCTGATGATAAGAGTGCTAATCGTGACACGATTGGTTTACTTGAACGATACTCTGCACTTGGCTTCAAAAATATTAATCTTCAGAAGAAAGCTCAAGGGGTTGAAATTGGTATTGGTAGGTATTTCAATGGAAATGATTGGGTCGGGCCAATTGAAATAAATATCGAGCACAAAGGGCTGTTTCCTGGTGATGTTGGTCCGAAAACGCCTGAGATGGGGACATTAATTTGGTATGAAAAAGATGAAAATAGCCGACTCTTTATTGAAACCCTGGGTAAGATGAAGGAATATCTTCACTCGATTGATTTTAGGGGTGATATAGACTTGAGCTGCTTTGTCTCGGAGCAGGAAATTTGGCCGTTAGAATTTACGGCGCGTTTTGGGAATCCCGCGACTGCTTTACAGATCGAGTTGCAAAATTCTCCGTGGACCGAATTTCTCTCAGCGTTGGCTGATGGAGTCTCGTATGATCTGGATTGCAAGGAGGGTGTTGGTGTTGTCGTGACATTGGCTGTGCCGCCTTTTCCGTACTATTTTACCCAGCCTTCCTCTGAAAGTTCGGTCGGTTTTCCCGTTGTTTTCTCAGACACATTATCACGGGAAGATATGCAGCACTATTATTTCGAAGAGATAAACAGAATTGATAGTTTTGGTTATTCAGTGGCTGGTGCCAGGGGATGTGTTATGCATGTTGGTGCAGTAGGAGAAAACATCAAAAAAGCAAGGGATTTGGTGTATGAGCGCATTGGCAAGGTTCATATTCCTAAGATGTTCTATCGAGATGATATTGGCTTGGATTTTGAAAAGCGAGGAAGAGAATTATTGAAAAAATGGAATTGGATTTGAATATTTTTTGACTAAATATTTATGTTAGAAAATTGGCTTCTCGTGGCATTCATTGCGCCGATGCTGTGGTCTTTAGTCAATTTGATTGATGTGTATTTTGTGAATGATGTCTATCGGGATGAATATGATGGAGCAATTATTTCTGGCCTTTTTCCGATATTGCCTTGGACTCTGGTATTGTTTGGAGTCGTAGCCTTTAATTTTCCAGATACTGGATGGATGTGGTTTCTCACGGGAGGGGCACTTTTTCTGTTCGCAAACTTTTTTTACTTTAAAAGTCTTTTCCGAAATAATGACGCGGCATTGGTACAGATTTTTTGGAACTTAACCGTCCCATTTACCTTGTTGTTTTCCTGGTTTTTTTTTCAAGAGAGTCTAAATCTTAAAGAGTATATTGGTATTGCTATTGTTTTAATCGGAGTAATATACCTTTCGCTACAGGAGAAGGGGGATGAGTGGAAAATAAAGGATGTGTTAAAAAATATTATCCCAGCTTCTGTTTTGCTTGCTTCTAGTCTCGTTTGCACGAACTATGCCTATGAATCATCAGAGGTGCATTTTTTTGATGGGTATCTGGTGTTCGCCTCTGGTATGGTTCTAGGTGCTCTCGCACTTAATCTTTTTGATAAAACAAGTCTTAAAAATCGCTTTTCTCAAATTACCGTACTGACTAAGAAATATTTTCTGGTATTTTTTGCAGCTGAGCTTTTGGCTCTTGTAGGAACAATCACCTCTCAAAGGGCTCTAGATCTTAGTCCTTCAGCGTCCTTTGTTGCCACTATTGAAAGCCTAAGCCCAGTTTTCGTTATGTTTTTCAGTCTCGTTATTGTGGTTTTGGGAAGAACATTGATTCGTGATTTTTCTGTGAGTGAATCTTTATACAACGCCCAATTTAGAGCTTTGAAAAAAAAATTTTTTGCAGTCACTACTATTGCTATTGGGATTTTTCTAGTGAGCTAGACATTTCTCCTGTGCTACAATGTAAGCATTGTTAGGGGATTTCTATTAAAAAAGTACCTATGTTTTGTACAGATATACCAAGTCCAATTGCGCTGATTTTTTCGAGTTCAACGCCCCAGTTGTTGTATTATTCTCACCTCCCCGCTGTTTTTTCAGCAGTTCTTGTTGGGTTGCTTATTTATTCAAAAAATAAGACTTTACAAGCAAAGTTGTTACTAACGTTGGTTCTATTGTTCTCGCTTTGGAATTTCATTGATCTTGTGAATTGGACAAATGTTGATAGTCGAAGGATTATGCTGACTTGGTCGATAATGAATTTTGTCGCTATTTTAATTGCAGTAACCACGCTTTATTTTTCGTACGCTTTTTTGGAAAAAAAGGATGTATCATGGAAAATAAAGTATATTGTGGCTACCCTGATTCTCCCGTACCTCATTCTTCTTCCGACATCAATGAATATTTCCGTGTTTGACCTGTCTCTTTGTGAGGCAGAGGAGGGTATACTAACTCTATATTTTTACTTCTTGCAAGGGGTATTTTTATTGTGGACGCCATCCTACTTGATATATCGGTATATCAATACGCCAAGCCAAAAAAAAGCCGAGGTCTCATTTCTCGCTCTCGGAGTTCTATTTTTTCTTATGTTATTTTTTGGGGGAACCTTTGTAGCATCGTATAGCGGTGTTTGGGAGTATGAGCAGTATGGACTTTTCGGCATGATTTTATTCCTTGGACTGCTGACAGTGCTTGTTGTTCGTTATCAAGCCTTCAATGTTCGAATGATTGGAGCGCAGGCATTAGTGCTTGCGTTGGTGCTTTTGATTGGGTCACAGTACTTTTTTACGGTAGATGCCACTAATTTAATTTTAATTTCAATTACTCTTCTACTCACCTTTGTTTTTGGTATCATTCTCATTCGCTCGGTCAAAGAGGAGGTGCGGAGAAAAGAAGAGTTACAGGTTTTGACCCAGGAGCTGGCGCAGGCCAATCAGGAACTTAAGCGGTTGGATGCGGCTAAGAGCGAATTTATCTCCATTGCTTCGCACCAGCTGCGGACGCCACTGACCGCTATTAAGGGCTATATTTCGCTTGTGCTTGAGGGCTCCTACGGCAAGGTAATTCCATCGGTGCAGGATGTTTTGAACAAAGTATATCTCGTCAACAATCGTATGGGTCAACTGGTTGAGGACTTGCTGAGTATTTCTCGGATTGAATCCGGTCGGGTCCAGTATAATTTTGTTGAGGCGCAACTTGAGCCGATGGTGGCAGACATCGTGGATATGTTCGCGCTCATGGCTAAGGACAAAAAATTATCTCTCAAAATAAAGTTGCCCAAGAAGTCACTTCCAAAGTTGACGCTTGATGTCAACAAAATGCGAGAGGTGGTTTCTAATCTTATCGATAACGCTCTCAAATATACCAAAGAGGGCGGTGTGACGGTCGAGGTAGATGAGGAGCCTGGTTTTGCGGTTGTTAGGGTGAGGGATACCGGTATTGGGGTTGACCCGAGAGATACTGATCGTCTCTTCGAAAAGTTTACTCGGAGTACAGAAACGATGAAGCTTGATGTCTCCGGAACAGGACTCGGTCTCTATGTTGGCAAAAATTTTGTTCAGGCTCATGGCGGGACACTTGCCGTCGAGTCTGAGGGAGCCGGCAAAGGGGCCTGCTTCATTATTCGGCTGCCACTGAAGTCTGCTGTTCAGAAAGGTTGATGGTGAGCTACTTTTCTGGTACCGTGGAAATGATATATAACCAAATTCAAGTCTATGTCGAGAATTTTGTTGGTAGAGGATGACCCGTTTATTGCTGAAATATACAAGAAAAAATTAGAGAGTTCCGGTTTTGAGCTCGTGAACGTGACTTCCGGCCGAGCTGTTCTTAAAGAAGTGAAAGAAAAAAATTTTGATCTCATTTTGCTTGATTTGGTGTTGCCCGAAATGAGTGGCACTGAGGTGCTAAGTGAACTTCGACACAACAAAGAGTATGACCCGAATCTCAAGATAGTAGTTTTCAGTAATTTGAGTAGTAGCGAAGATCGAGAACAGGTTTTGCGACTTGGTGCCAATGGTTTTATCTCCAAGACGGAATTTTCACCATCGGAAGTGGTGGGGGAAATTGAGCGTTTTTTGCGGCAATTCAGAGAACAGGACAAGAATTCCGCTGCAGAGGCCCAGGTACCAGAAGAAAAAAAGACGCTTGGTAAAAAAATCCTTCTCATTGAGGATGAAGCTGTTTTTGTTGAGATGTTCAGTAAGCGGTTGCGCAGTGAAGGGTACGAGGTGACCACGGAGCAAAACGGAGAGGCTGGTCTCAAGACCGCTCTTTCACAATCATTTGACCTCATTATTACGGATGTTATGATGCCCAACATGGATGGGCGAGAATTTATCGGAAAACTCAAGGAGGAGGAGGCGGGTAAAAATGTTCCTATTTTTCTCCTCTCAGCTTCTGTGTCAATCGAGGATGAAAGCGTCAGGACGTTAACGGATGCGGGGATTGTTACCAAAGCCTTTCTCAAAACAGAAATTACTCCCAGTGAGCTGACCTATGCGGTCAATGATTATTTTTCTGGTAAATAGAACGATTTTTTAACGGATGAGAGTATGGAACGAATACTGATACAAGAAGCGGTCAATCAAGTTGGTACCGAGGTGAAGCTTTCTGGTTGGATTAGCGTCCGTCGGGATCATGGTAAACTCATCTTTTTTGAGTTGCGAGACCGAAGTGGTCGAGTGCAACTCGTGATTACCCCGGAGAAATCTGAAGTTATTGAGGTGGCCAAGGATGTCCGTTCTGAGTATGCGGTGATGGTGACCGGATTAGTGAAGGAACGACCAGTGAAGAAGGGACAAGAAGTTAAGCAATCAACCGATCAGATTGAGGTAGAGGTGACGGGGTTGTCTGTTCTCAGTAAGCCCGTGGAAGATTTGCCTGTTGATGTTTCTCAGTCGGAAATGAATTTGCAGCTTGAAACCCTCCTCAACTATCGGACGGCGACACTCCGTAACTCCAAGGTTCAGGCTATTTTTGATGTATATGACGCTCTTCTTGCTGGCTATGCTCTCTTTATGCGAAGCGAAGGGTTTCGAGAAATCAAGACTCCTAAAATTCTCTCGGCTGCTACAGAAGGCGGAGCCAATTTTTTCAAAATCAAGTATTTTGATCGAGATGCTTACCTGGCCCAGAGCCCCCAGTTTTATAAGCAGGCAGGTATGAGCGCTTTCGAGCGCGTGTTTGAAGTCGGGTCTGTTTTTCGAGCTGAACCGAGTTATACCACTCGTCACGTGACTGAGTTCACTGGCTTGGATGCGGAGATGGGATTTATTGAGAGCATGGAGGATGTCATGATGATGCTCGAGAGGACCATTCATTCTGTTTTGAAGCATATCGGAGCGACGTGTCAGTCATCACTCGCTCTCTATGGGGCAGTTATTCCTGAGCCGGTTGCTATTCCGCGTATCCGGCTCTCTGAAGCGTTCGAAATTTTGAAAAGAGAGTATGGCAAGGTTCTGGAAGAAGGGGATATTGATGGTGAAGGTGAGCGGATGATTGGAGAGTATGTAAAGAAGAAATACAATTCTGACTTTGTATTTTTGACGCATTATCCGACGGCTACCCGCGCTTTCTACAGTTTACCCAGTCCAGAAAATCCCAAAGTGTGCGAATCGTATGACTTGGTATTCCGGGGAGTGGAAATTGCCTCGGGTGCCCAGCGTGTCCATGACTATGATCAATTGAAGAGTATTATCGAAGGCCGAGGATTAGACCCAGAATCTTTCAAAGATTACCTTGATATTTTCAAGTATGGTGCTCCGCCGCATGGCGGCTGGGGATTGGGGAGTGAGCGTATTGTTCAGAAGTTGCTCGGTCTCGCTTCCATCAAAGAGGCTATCCTCTATCCACGGGATGTGAAGCGTCTGACGCCGTAGGTTTTGCCAAAAGCAAAAGAGAGAAACCTGCCTAGAAGGCAGGTTTTTATTTCAAGGCTGGAAAAATTCTTGGGGATGGGATAGAATGGGGAATGTCCCATTTTTGAGCCCGTTTGGGGAATTTTTCGGCTATGTCGAGTCTTGAGCGTTTTATCAAAAACTTCCAAAAAGGCCTTATTGATAGGTTTTTTAGTCATTTGTCCCAGGATATAGGGATTGATTTGGGGACGGCTAATACTCTCGTCTATGTCCGGGGGAAGGGCATAGTGATCAATGAACCATCAGTAGTGGCTGTCAATCAGCGTACCGGGCAAATTTTGGCTATTGGGCGCGAAGCCAAGAAGATGGTTGGGAAAACCCCAGGCCATATCGTCGCCACCCGACCACTGGTGGATGGTGTTATTAGTGATTTCGAGGTGACGGAACAAATGCTTCGTTATTTTATTAACCGGGTTAATCAGGATAATTTTTCTTTTCTTCGGCGACCCCGGGTCCTTATCGGTATTCCTTCTGGTGTAACAGAGGTGGAAAAGCGAGCGGTTATTGAGGCTGCCATGAATGCCGGAGCACGACAGGCTTTTCTTATTGATGAGCCGATGGCTGCAGCTATTGGCGCGCGACTTCCGGTAACGGATGCTGCTGGTAATATGGTGGTGGATATCGGGGGTGGCACAACTGAAATCGCCGTTATTTCACTTGGCGGTGTGGTCATTTCCCGTAGCTTGCGTATTGCTGGTGACGAAATGAATGAGGACATCGTGCGCTACAGTCGAGATGAGTTCAATATTCTCATAGGAGAGCGGACAGCAGAAGAAGCGAAGATCACTATCGGGAGCGCGTATCCGCAGCGTGAGCGCCTGACATTTCCCCTTCGCGGTCGTGATTTGGTTTCGGGTTTACCCAAGGAAGTGTTGGCATCGGATGAGCATATTCGAGAGGCGCTGTCGCGATCCATCCGTATCATCGTGAATAATATCAAGACTATTGTGGAGGAAACTCCACCGGAATTGTTGGCTGATGTGATGCAGCGCGGTATTATTCTCGCGGGTGGAGGGAGTCTTATTCGCGGGATGGATAAGCTCATCGCTAACCAGACGGGTATCCCAGTACGTATGATGGAGGATCCGCTCACTGCGGTGGTTCGAGGCACTGGTATTGTGCTTGACGATATGGAGAGTCTCAAAGAGGTTCTTATCGAAGAGGAGCCAAACAAGCCCTTGGGCTAGTAATTGGTAATGATTGTTTTAAAATGGCGCTCCGACAGAAATTTACACAGACAAAGTTCTTTCGAGCCCTGATGGCAGTGGCTATTCTCTTGTTGTGTATTTTTTTTCCGCCTCGTTTTGTATTGGAGCCACTTCGAACTGTCCTCGCAACCGTTGCTTGGCCCTTACAGGTTGTATTGGCACCTCTGGCGTTTGAGGTCAAAGATACTCTCTATTTTCTCGGTTCAATAGGTGAACTGAAAAATGAAAATGAGCGATTGATGCGTGAAAATATTCGATTGCAGGCCGAAAATGTCAAATGGCAATCGGTCGCATCGGAGAATGATGCCCTTCGTACGGAAATCGGACTTTTGCCGAAAGAAAAATATGAATTGGAAGCGACAGAGGTAATTGGACGCGATGCCGCCGGACTTGGGAATTGGCTGACCGTCGATCGGGGGAGTTTTCAGGGAGTTGAGCGGGGGATGCCGGTCATTGTTTCAGGAGGCGTTCTTGTGGGGAGAGTGGCTGAGGTTTTTCCGCATAGTGCTCGGGTGATGCTTCTCTCTCATCCAGATAGCTTAGTGAGTGGGGTAACTACCGAGGGGAACGCTCAGGGTATTGCGAAGGGGGAATATGGCCTGGGAATTCTTTTTGATATGGTCCTTCAGGATTCGACACTTCATGCTTCGGACCGGGTTCTCACGTCGGGTCTCGGTGGGGACTTTCCAAAAAATCTGTTGATTGGGACGCTTCAGGAGCCTAAACCGTCAACTGACCATCTGTACCAACGGGCTTCGATTGTTTCTCCAGTAAATTTTCAATCGTTGCAGTACGTTTTCATTATCAAACATGTTTTTTCATCATGAAGGTCTTTTTTCTCCGCAGTGCATTTTTTATACTTCTCGTTTTTCTCCAGATTTCTTTTTTTGGTATCATTTTCCCTTGGTTCCATGCCCCATTATTTTTGATAGGTGTTGTTGTTGCTATGACGCTTGTGCGGAGTTTTCCCGATGTGCTTTTTATCGTGCTTCCGGTTACGCTTCTCTTTGATGTTGCTTCGAGTGGTACGATTACCTGGTTCTCCGTTTTTGCAATCCTGACATCTTATGTGACGAGTTTTCTTTTGAGGCGGCTTATGATTGATCATCGAGGGATGGGGCTGGTGCTGTATGCTCTTGAGTCGTACGGAGCAACACTGCTGTACCAAGGAGTTTTCTTTGCTCTGCTCTATCGTCAGACAATAGTTGATCATACCGTAATGATTTCAAATTTGCCCTCTGTTGATAGTCTGCTGTTCGCTCTTGTTTCGTTCATCCCTGTTTTTTTTCTGACATACGTCATAGTACGACGGTTCGAGGATTTCATTGAGGTGCTCAATCAGAAGCAGTTCCGCGGTATTCGCTAATCGTATGGGAATATTTGTCCGTAAAGGCATATTTTTACACAACAAAGGCGGTATTGAAATTGATGATGCCGTATTGACCATGACCGAGAAGGATGCTGTCAAAATGGAATGGCCGCTCAATCGTTCCCTTTCTCTTTGGTTCTTCTTTGTAATGGGGCTATTTCTTGCGGTATTGGGAGGCCGAGTTTTCTATCTCAGTATTATTAAGGGCGAGGAGTATAGCTCCATAGCGCTTCGTAATAGTTTGCGGGCTATTATTATTCCGGCGCCTCGCGGCATTATGTATGATACGTTTGGTAAACCTCTGGTACAGAATACCCCCAGTATGGATGCGGTCTTGATCCCAGCTGATATGCCAACTGATGGGGAGGCACTTAGCATGTTAAAGCGCTTGATAGCCGATACCTTTTCCCTTGATGGAGCAGTTATAGATGATGTTTTTGACCGTATTGATCGGCGTTCGACCCTACCACTTCTTCTCAAGGAACGTATCAGTCAGGAAGAAACGCTTTTGTACCTGAGTCGCAGCCGAGATTTGGTTGGAATCAACTTGTATAAAACAACCAAACGTAATTACATCGACAGCCTTATTTTTTCCCATGTCTTGGGATACGAAGGAAAAGTACGTAAGGAAGAACTTGTCACACATCCGGATTATTTGTTTACCGACTCTATTGGAAAGCAGGGCATAGAGAAAAGTTATGAGGAGTATCTGCGAGGCAAACACGGTTTTGAGCGGGTCGAGGTAGATGCTTTTGGTAAGGTCAAAAAGGAACTTGGCATAGTAGAACCGACGCCAGGTCAGGATCTCATACTCAACATCGATGCTGATTTACAGAAGAAGCTTTTTGATAGTTTACAAGCCCTCCTTGAAAAAAATGACTTGAAACGAGCAGCGGCTGTGGCGCTCGACCCCCGGAATGGGGCCGTGCGGGCACTGGTGAGTTTGCCGAGTTTTGATAATAATTTGTTTGCTTCTGGCATTTCAACTGAGGCCTATCGAGCGCTCGCATCAGATCCAGCCGAGCCACTTTTTAATCGAGTAGTATCAGGAGAATATCCTCCCGGTTCAACTATTAAACCAGTACTTGCCAGTGCGGCCCTTGCTGAGGGAGTCATTGATGAACGTACGCAGATAGAGAGTCGTGGCGGGATTAGCGTGGGCAAATTCTTTTTTGGTGATTGGAAGGTTCATGGCTTTACTGATATCAGGCGGGCCATTGCGGTCTCGAGCGACGTGTTCTTTTATTCGGTAGGAGGTGGATATGGCAATACGCTCGGACTGGGTATGGATCGAATGAAGAAATACGAAGAATTATTTGGATATGGATCCAAAACAGGAATTGATCTTGGTGGTGAAGCCAGTGGTCTTATCCCGGATTCGGCCTGGAAACTCAAGAAAATTGGCGAGCGATGGTATGTCGGCGATGACTATCATGCGGCTATTGGTCAGGGTTTTGTCACCGCGACACCACTTCAGATTCTCAACTCTATCGCGGCTATTGCCAATGGAGGAACGTTATATACACCACGTATCGTTGGTCAGATTCGTTCGTTTGATGGTAAAGTGACAGTGCTGCCACCAAAGATACTTCGTGCGGGTTTCATTGATTCAGATATTCTTCGTATCGTACGAGAGGGTATGCGTGAGACAGTGACAGAAGGGACGGCTCAGCCGCTTCGCGACCTTCCAGTAGCAGTGGCTGGCAAGACGGGAACAGCTCAGTTTGGGACCGGAAAAAATACTCACGGTTGGTTTGTTTCTTTTGCGCCGTTTGAGGCACCAGAACTTTCTATGATTGTCCTAGTGGAGGGACAAGGTGAAGAGGGCTACAATGCGGTACCGGTAACCAAAGATGTCTATGAGTGGTACTTTACGCGGAATAAATAGCATATTAATGGCTTTATAAAGCCATTAATATGAGCATTGACAATCTTTAGAATTTTGGTAGTATTGAGGAACTCTTAAACCAATTTTTCTTCTTTCCTTGGGGAGGAAGTTTTCTTTTGTAATAGCACTATCATGGCAAAAATTTTTACCGAGGAGGGTCTCAAAAAACTGAACGCTGAGCTCGAAGAGCGCAAGACGAAAATTCGTCATGAGATAGCGGAGGCCATCAAGGAGGCCAAGGAGCAAGGTGATCTCTCTGAAAATGCCGAGTACTCAGAGGCCAAGCACAATCAAAACGAGAATGAATCTCGCATTGCTGAACTCGAAGGGATGCTCAAGGATTCTGTGGTGGCTGAGAAGCATAAAGGCACTTCAACAGTAGGAATGGGATCGAAACTAACGGTCAAAGTTCATGGTAAAGAGTTTCATTTTGAAATTGTCGGTTCGAACGAAGTTGACCCATCCGCCGGTAAGATTTCCAATGAATCTCCGCTTGGCCAGGCTTTCTTGGGTAAAGGGAAGGGCGACAAAGTTGAGGTGACTACTCCGGCTGCCACCGTCAAGTACGAAATTCTTTCTGTAAACTAACTCTTCCGTTGGAATCCTGACGTCTCACCGATTTCACTGGTGAGACGTCTTGCTTTTTGCTTTAGAGGAGGCTACAATGGGTCCATATGCGTGAAGATATTCTCTCAACTAAACTCGAGAAACTCGAGAAGATTACTACGGCCTGCGGGACCGCTTATCCTGATACGGTGACACGAACCCATACCAATAGTGAAGTACTCGAACAGTTCGAAGCACTGAGTGGTACTGATATTCAGGTTTCCGTCGTCGGGCGAATTAAATCCCTACGTGTGATGGGAAAAATCGCCTTTTGCCATTTAGAAGATGGAACCGGAAAAATGCAGGCATTTTTTTCGTTGGAAGGATCGGGCGAGGAATCGTTTCAGCTATTTAAAAGCGTAGTTGATCTCGGTGACTTCATTGGTGTAACCGGAACTGTTTTTCTTACCAAGCAGAATGAAAAGAGTGTCCGCGTGGAACGCTGGCAGATGCTCACAAAGTCGCTTCGCCCAATCCCGACAGAATTTTACGGGTTGAAGGACGAAGAGGAGCTGCTCCGTCGTCGCTATCTCGATCTTCTTATGAATGAGGAGACGCGGGAGCTTTTTGTAAAAAAGAATGCTTTCTGGCAGACAGTACGACGAGTGCTCTCTGAAAAACAGTTTCTTGAGGTTCAGACACCGGTACTTGAACATATTCCTGGTGGCGCTGAAGCGGAGCCGTTTATCACTCACCATAATGCGCTCGATCAGGATTTTTACCTTCGTATCTCGCTTGAACTAGCGCTGAAGCGTCTCCTCGTTGGAGGCTATGAGCGGGTGTTTGAAATTGGTCGAGTGTTTCGTAACGAGGGAATCGATCGGGAACACTTGCAGGAGTTTGATCACATGGAGTTCTACGCTGCCTATATGAATATGGAGCAGGGCATGGAGCTCGTGGAGCGCCTCTACAAGGATATCGTCCGAGCTGTGGTTGGAGACCGTATGATGACAGAGCATGAGGGTGAGACAATCAATTGGGACGTTACTTTTCCGCGCGTAGATTATTTTATCGAGTTTCAGAAAGAAACCGGTATCGATTTGGCTGGTGAAGTGAGTGTTACGGATTTACAGAAGAAGGCTGACGAACTTCATATCAAGTACGAAAAGAACTATGGCAAGGGCCGTATGATTGATACCCTGTATAAAAAAACAGTTCGTCAGAAACTCATTCAGCCGTGTTTTCTCGTCGGTCATCCGATTGAGGTGTCGCCACTCGCTAAAACTGACCCGAAGAATCCGCGTCGGACGCTCCGGTTTCAGCCTATCGCCGGACGAAGTGAGCTCGGAAATGGCTTTGCAGAATTGAATGACGCCATCGATCAGCGAGCTCGTTTTGAGGAGCAGATGAAACTACGTGATGCCGGAGATAAAGAAGGAATGATGCTTGATGAAGACTTCATTCAGGCGCTTGAATACGGTATGCCACCAGCTTGTGGGTTTGGAATGAGCGAACGACTGTTTGCTATCCTTATGAATCGCTCGATTCGAGAAACCGTTATCTTCCCTCCACTTAAGACGAAATAGGTATGCACCCCTCTATTGTTTTTGCTCTGTGCGTTGCTGTGGTCGCTTCCCTTTATCAAGTGTTTCAACGTCAAGCTTCGGGTGTGAATCCCTACATCGTCGGTATTATGGTCAGTGCCGTGGCTATCATGTTTGGTATCGTGGCTATGCTTTCTGGGGGGAAGATAAGTGCTGATGATATCACGCAGGCCAAATCAACCTGGATTTTTCTCGTACTGATTGGATTGTGTGCCTTTGGTATCGATTTCTTTACCTCCAAGGCGTACACTGCCGGCGGCAGCGTTTCGGTTATTGGGCCGATCATCATCTGTGGTGTGGTGCTACTCACGGCTATTTTTGGAGCCATCTTTTTTAAGGAGCCATTGACCCTGCTCAGGGGATTTGGGATTGCCCTTATGATTGGCGGGATGTTTCTTGTCTCTGGCAACAGATGATGGTAGCGTAGGTGAGAGACGTTTCGGATGATTAGCTCAGTTGGTTAGAGCACAGCATTCACATTGCTGGGGTCACTGGTTCGAATCCAGTATCATCCACTCAAATATTACCAGTTTTCTTATGCTCGATATCCAATTTATCCGCAGTAACGTCGAGGCTGTCAAAGCAGCGGTGACTGCTAAAAACCTTTCTCTTGATGTTGATGCCTTGCTTGCTAAGGATCAGGAGCGCATTGCTCTCCTTCAGGAAATCGAAGAATTGAAGTCGCTTAAAAATGATATTAACGACCTGATTCAAAATGCGAAGACACCC
This sequence comes from uncultured Bdellovibrionales bacterium, assembly GCA_964543815.1. Lineage (GTDB taxonomy): Bacteria > Patescibacteriota > Minisyncoccia > Moranbacterales > UBA1568 > UBA1568. The sequence continues at coordinate 49,976 of CAZIZG010000005.1, forward strand.
GAGGAACGATCCGAGGTGATTGAAAAGGGAAAAGAAATCAAACAGAAGACTGAGGAGAAAGAACCGTTGTTTGCTAAGGTCAAAGCAGAGTTCGATGGACTCATGGCTCAGGTGCCTAATATCATTTCTCCTGATACTCCGATTGGCAAAAGTGATGCGGAGAATGTTGAGATTGGGAAGTATGGTGAGATTGCCTCATTTGATTTCACGCCACGTACTCATATCGAGCTGGGTCAGATGCTTGATATTCTTGATTTGGAACGAGGCACTAAAGTGTCGGGGTATCGGGGGTACTATTTGAAAAATGAAGGCACGCTCCTCGTCATGGGGCTCATGATGTATGCAGTACAGAAGATGGTACAGAAGGGATTCTCACCCATGATTCCGCCGACCCTGGTCAAAAGCTTTCCGCTCTTTGGGAGTGGCTACTTTAAGGGTTTGGAATACGATGGAGGCATTGATGAAATTTATCAGGTGGCTACTTCTGACAAGGAAGCGGACGGGAGTCTCTCAAAAGAATCAAAATTTTTGGTTGGAACGGCCGAACCATCGCTCCTTGCCTATTATTCAGGTGAGGTGCTCGATGGGGCGACATTACCGTTGCGGTTGGCTGGGTATAGTCAGTGTTATCGCAGTGAAATTGGGAGTTATGGTAAGGACACCAAGGGTATGTATCGGGTCCATGAGTTTATGAAGGTAGAACAGGTGGTACTCTGTCCAGCTGATATCACACTCGCCAACCAATTGCAGGATGAGATGATTGCTGTCTCAGAAGAGATGCACCGAGAACTTGGGCTTCCATATCGTAAGATTCAGATTTGTAGTGGTGATATGAGCGCCGGTAAGTACCGCGCCTTTGACCTTGAGGCTTGGATGCCGGGCATGAATCGCTACGGTGAAACAGGATCGGCCAGTAACTTTCTCGATTGGCAGGCGCGTCGTCTCAACGTTAAGTATAAAGATGACAATGGCGAGAAGAAACATGTCTATATGCTCAACAATACAGCCCTCCCGAGCCCACGTATTTTTATAGCCATCCTTGAAAACTACCAGCAGACTGATGGCTCAGTGGTGGTACCGGAGGTACTTCGGCCATTCGTTGGGAAAGATATCATTCGACCAAAGGTGTAGTCAGTGGTTGGGAAGTGACAAAAAGAAAGACGGGCCGCTCGCGTGTTTGCGAGGGCCCGTTTTGTTGACGAAAAGTGTATTTAGAGACGCAGAAGCTCTTCAGCGTAGCTTAGAACACCGTTGAATGTTTCTGGGTCGTTCATGTGACCGAGTATTCGGCCCTCTTGTCGCATGGTGTTGGCCCCGGGGATGTAGAGCGCCCGATGCTGAACGGGGAAGTAGTGGCAGAATCGATCAAAGTCCGCTAAGCTGCCAACAACGCCATCGCTGGCGCGATCCCCACTTCTATTCAAGTACGAGGGATTGTCCGAGAAGATGAGGTGTCGCCTCTGGCCGATGCTGTACCCAATCACGTGGGTGTGGATTCTCTCGGGGGGACCGCGTCGCGTACCGTTGTTATAGAGGCGAAAGATGTCCTCCATGTGTCGCGCCGGGATCACGATGACGGTTCCATTGTTTCGGTCGTAGTACCACAGACTCTTCGGAATGAAGAGCCAGATATACAAGCGCCAAACCATTTGTTTGAAAAGGTTCATGTCCACGATACACTCCTTGCCTGCCTCGCACCAGTCTCTTCTCAGTGCACCTGTTGCTAGAGATAGAGTAGAATTGAGGACTTATTAGCGTTTGTATATAATCACAGAATTTGTTTTTTGTCAATAATAAAAACTCCCAAATGGGAGTCTTATCTCATTAGTGGGTGCGGGGGGAATCGAACCCTCGACCGTTGGCTTAAAAGGCCACTGCTCTACCGACTGAGCTACGCACCCGATTTGGATATAACAGTGTGTAGTCTAATGAATTTCTTCATATTCGTCAATCTCACTGACCTATCATTTCTTTTCTGTGACTAGCCTTTCTGTTATACTGAGGAGGAAATTACATATCAATATGGTCAAAAAAATACTGCTGCTTGCAGGGCTTTCGGTGATGTTATCTGGGTGTACGATTCAACTTCCGATTCCAGTAACGGGTCCAGATTCTGCCTTGACTGGCAATACGATAAAAAAGGGAAGTCTCTGGAAGACGAGTGACTCTGGTCAATCTTTTGAATTGAAATCGACCATTGATGAAAAAACAAGTATTACCAAAGCAGATATTCTTTCTGTCGCTTTTCATCCCAAGACGCCTGGGACGATATATGTCAGCTCGATAGAGAATGGTATTTTTAAAACCGAGAATGGAGGGGAACAGTGGATGCCAATTGCGTTTCCGCCAAAGAAAATATACAGCTTTATCCTCGACAAAAATAATCCCGATACTCGTATGTTCGCATCGGGCGTAGTGGGGGATTGGGGTAAAATTTTTCGGACTGATGATGGTGGAGAGAAATGGGACCCGGTGTACACAGAGCCTGGTCAGCAGGTGCCAGTGACAGCCCTTTCGCAACATCCGGCGGATATGAATGTTATCTTTGCTGGAACCTATACGGGAACTGTTATTAAAAGTGTCGATAGTGGAGATACTTGGAAAAATGTAGGTAGCAAGATCGATGGTATCGTGGCGGATATAGTTTTTGACGCCAAAAAACAATTTGTCACATATCTCCTTACTTTCAATCAGAAAGTATATTATTCTCCGGATGGCGGGGTGTCATGGATTGACTGGGAGGAAGAGAAGCAGAAAGAGGTGACTGCCCTTCAAAAGGAAGCGAGCGATGTGGCAGCCCGCGGAGATGCTAAGAGGGCAGAAGTATTACTTAAGTCAGCCCAAGCGTTGATGGAGCGTAATCAGAAAGATAAGATGCCGCCGAATATTGTATCTGTGGCAGCTGACCCTGTGGAGACCGGTGTTTTGTATGCCGGAACAAATGCCGGTATTTTCAGGAGTCCCGATTATGGAAAATACTGGTATGAACTCAATATCATTGAAAGTGCTAAAAAATTCCCCATTCGATCAATAGCTATCAGTCCAGGGGATTCAAATGAGATTGTTTTTGTTTCAGGGAAGGCTTTTTATAGATCAACTGATAAGGGCGCGACTTGGTCAGTGACCGGATTAGAGGTTGATAGGAATGCTTCTTTTGTTTCTTATGATCCCTTTGACACTAAGTCGCTGTTTGTTGGGCTTCGGAAGTAATAAACTATACTCGTAAAACCGTTTAACCTCTATGGTCAAGGAACTGATACAGGACAAGAAGGAAAATTTTGATAGTGCTGTTGTGCACTTCAGTGAAGAAGCCGCCAAGATTCGTACCGGTCGAGCTCATCCGGGGTTAGTGGAGAATCTTTCGGTTGACTACTACGGTACCCGTACGCCGCTTCGTCAAATTGCGAGTATCAGTATTCCGGAAGCTCGTCAGATTCTCATTTCACCTTGGGATAAAGGGAGTCTGGTGCTGATTGAGGCGGCTATCCGAGAGTCAGATTTGGGATTAGCTCCCGGCAATGATGGTGTGGCACTTCGGATTACGCTTCCGGCACTAACGGAGGAAACTCGCAAGAACCTGGTCAAGACGCTTAATCAGAAGGCTGAGGAGGCCCGGATTGCGGTCCGCAACATTCGTGAAGAAATTTGGAAGGATATCCAGGACTTTGAAAAGTCCGGCGACATTTCTGAAGATGATAAGTTTGCTGGTAAAGAAGAATTGCAGAAAGTGGTTGATGAGTATAACCAAAAACTAGAAGTGTTGCGCAAGAAAAAAGAAGAAGAGGTAATGACTGTTTAATATTGAAACTATGCTGACGCTCCTGACATTTGTTATTCTCCTGGGTATCCTCGTGTTTGTTCATGAGTTGGGACATTTCCTAACTGCCAAAAGAAATGGTATCGCTGTAGACGAGTTTGGCTTCGGGTTTCCACCGAGACTACTCGGAGTGGTAAAAAACGAGACTGGGCGGTATCAGCTGGTATGGGGGAATAAGGAGATGCCGACTGGAGAGACCGTGTACTCACTTAACTGGATTCCGCTAGGCGGGTTTGTGAAGATTGTGGGTGAAGATGGTCACGATACGAATAATCCAACGAGCTTTGCTGGTAAATCAGCTTGGACGCGGATTAAGGTGCTCGGGGCGGGGGTGGCCATGAACTTCCTCTTAGCCTGGGTCCTGTTCTCCGTTGTGTTCATGCTGGGACTGCCTCAACCGATTGATTCAAGTGAACATGGCAAATATCCTGATGCTAAGATTCAAATTCTTTCGGTTGGGAAAGGTACACCGGCTGAAGCGATGGGACTCAGTATGGGGGATGCCATTGTTTCCCTCAATGGTCAACCGGTGGAGAGTCTGGAGCAGATTGCTGAGGGTATTGCTTCCCATAAGGGCGAGAGTATAACAATTGGCGTTGATCGATTTGGTCAGATACTTACTCTCTCTGGTACGCCACGTCTTGATTATCCAGTGAGTGAGGGTGCTCTCGGGATTTCTTTTTCTGAGACGGCCGTGGTTTCGTACCCGTGGTATGAGGCAATCTATCAGGGAGCACTCAGTACGTATCATATTACCGTCGCTATTCTCGAGGCGTTTGGGAAAATGATTGCCTCTCTCTGGAGTGCTGAGAAGACCCCTCTTGATGTTACTGGTCCGGTTGGGATTGTGTATCTTACTAAACAGATGAGTGATCTCGGGTTGCCGTATCTCCTCCAGTTTGCGGCTCTCCTTTCCATCAATCTCGGCATCATTAATATTCTGCCCATCCCGGCACTCGACGGTGGCCGCATCCTCTTTATTCTTATTGAGCGTCTCAAGGGGAGTCCCGTCAGTCGACAAGTCGAAGGTATCATTCACCAAGTAGGGTTTATCGCCCTTCTACTCCTCATGCTTTTTGTCACCATTCGGGATTTTTCCCAGTTTCAGATTCTTGATAAGTTGACCCGTCTCTTCTAGCGATAAAAAAGCTTTAGAAAAGCCTCAATCCGTACTCATGCGGGAGGGGCTTTTCTTCTTTCTTGGCTCTATTGACATTTCCTGTATTTTTTGGTAATATATAAGGTCTATAAATAGTATCAACATTTATGGGAAATCAGAATCTTTTCGTGTTGCTTCGCTCGAAATTTGGTACCCTGGTCATCTGGGGATTGCTTTTCGGCGCCTTGGCATTCTTCGGTCTTCTTATGACCGAAAAGCCATTTCAGACCAAGATGGATTTCTTGGTAGTGCAGGCTAATGCGACCAATCAGGATTTCTATACCCAGTTTAAATCCTCTGAGTATCTGGGCAAGATTTTGTCTGAGGCGGTGTACAGCGATCGCTTTATTGATGCCCTTGTTGAAACTGGCAAGGTAAATAAAGAATTCCTGCCTTTTGATAAACAGCAACGCCTCGCTACTTGGAGCAAGATGGTCCAGGTTGATAAGAACCTTGAACTCGGTATCATCAGTGTGACTGTCAAAGGTGATCGTGAACGCGATGTTGCTCGAATCATGGATGGTATCGCCGAGGTACTGACGACGCGCAATTCCCTCTTCCGTGGTGGTGATGAAAAGAGCGTGGAGATCCGAATTCTTTCCGGCCCCATTCTTGAGCAGAATCCTGGGATGGCCAAGACACTGAAAGTGGTGCTCGTTGCCTTCCTCGCTGGACTGTTTGTTTCAGCCTTTGTCATCATCGTGAAAGCTGAATCCAAAACGAAGCCAGTCATTCGTCCGGATGGTCTTCATTTGAACGATACCATAGTCTAAGTAATTCCTTGATACTTGTGGCTTTCTGGTCATAAGTATCCTGGGAAGAGAGCGGTGTAGCGTTATCGTCATCACTGCTTTCTTCCTAGGATAGATTCGAAAGTGTAGTTTAACAATCAGTCTATCAGTTTTCAACTTCAACCTGGAGGTCGTATGACCATGTTTCATAAGCTTTTGCTTCTGATCGTGTACGCGGCCTTCGCTGGTTGTGCCACGAATCCGCGTTTTGCCACTGAACTGCCCGCGAGTCATATCTCGGGTCAGAAGGTGTGTGAAGTGCCACAGCATTGGGAGGCGCTGGCGCTGAAAGGCGTCAATATGAAGTCGCTTACCAAGGCGAATGTGATTCAAGTGAGGATTCCGCCACAATGGGTGGGGGATGCGCTCGGGTGGTTTGTCGAGAGCGAGGAAGCTCGTACACTCGAACACTATCCGCGTATGACATGGCAAGCGCTGGTGGTAAATCAGCGTGGCGAGAAACAGATGTTTCCCGCCGTCATGAAGAACCCGCTCGTTTCACCGATACTGACGATCATCATTGCAGACCCGGCATTTTCGATGGGGGATGAAGTGAACGTGTATGTGCCATCGGGCGCCTACACCAAGCTTCTGACTACCACCGGTGATATGCTGCGTCTACCGATGAGTATGGACTGCCTTGGATTGGTTGATGCCGAATTCGTTCGGTCATTTCCGTCCAAGGCTCGAGTGCTGCCGGCAGGTGAAAGTCTGCTTGCGGGTATTCGGAAGGACTTCTCTGAGCCATCACTGCAAAGCGATGGCACGGTCTATTCCATCAGTCCGTTGGCGCTCACTCCGCAAGTGGTGGGTGACCTCCGTCAGGTGACACAGGGTGAGCGTATCGCTGAACGTGGTTTGCCGATTGCCTTTCCTCCAGGATTGGGCACGGCAATTTCGCTCACTGTTGCTCTCGCGAGCACTGGTGACGATAAGTACGTCGGACCTTTCGGGGAACGGCTGTACTCACCACCTGAGGTGAATGCTGCGCTCGCTCGATATCTGCGCGTTTACAACTCGCTTAAGAATGACCTGGAATGGCGTCTGGGGATACCTCCTTCGGATGCTGTTGCTCCTCACCTGACCTTTGACGGACGCAAGTCCGGCTGGGAAATCGGTGAAGAGATGGTCTTTCGAGTGAGGGCCATGTGGGAAGTGCTCGATCAGTTGAAAGAGCGCTTTCTGTCTCGCACCAAGGAGAAAGGTGCACCTGCAATGAAAGAAGCAACTCAGACCGGGCTGCTTCCGAGCAGCTCACCTTAAACCCTTTGGAAGGAGTTCCCATGAAATGGCTTCCCTCTCTCCTGCTGCTCCTCGGAGCGGCGGGTGCGTGGGCTGGTCAACCACCAGACCACAGGATCGAGCCAGGTGAAACGCTTGGCAAGATCGCGCAGAAGTACGGTTACGACTACAAGGTGCTTGGCGCCTTCAATGGTCTGACCAATCCGAACAAGATCCAGGCAGGAGCGATGATCCGGTTTCCGGCTCGTGGTGCCTCGCCTGCGATCAAGTCAGAACTTTCGTGCATTACGCTCGGTGCTGCTCCCTTCAACCCGGAGCACGTACTGAAGCGGACGCTCGAGGGTATCGACCTGCTTCAGACGCTGACCCCTCAACAACGGGAGTTGGCCAAGAACAAGGTTCTGCTCGGCGAGGTCGCAACGAGGAACGAATTGGTGGGGCAGCAAATCTTCACGGAAATGTTGTACCAATCCAAGTTCGGCAAGAAGCAAGTGGTGCACGTGTTCGGCAAGCCGATTTGCAGCCCGGAACAAGGGGGGCAGCCGGAGGTGATGAACACGTATGACCTGGGTGAGGGGGTATTTCTCTCCATCCCACGTCGGTGCGGCAACCCGTCAGTTTTCACCAAGCCGGTGAAGCCGACAACTCCGCCCCCGCCACCTCCTCCGCCACCAGCTACCACTCCCGATCCGACTCCTCCGGTGACATCACAACCCGATGAACCCGTAGAAGTTGAGCGGGTGGCACGTGACTACGATTGGGACGCGGGTCTCTTCGTAGGTGGCGACAAGGACGTGCGCTTTGCCGGTGGTGAAGGTGCTGGTTACCCGGTCATCAAGTATTACGACTGGGGACGCTACGCCCTCGGTGGTGGTGGTTCGTTTAGCCTCTGGAACGGCGGTACGCCTGATGGGTACCGCTACCGGGGTGAAACGGCTGCCTTTGGTCTGGCTCAGAAGTTTTCGTTCACAGGCGGTCGTGATCTGGGAGTCAAGTTCCCGATGTACGGTGACCTGTGGACGAGGGGTCATGACGCGAGTGGCAAGTACCAGCAGAAGACGCATGCCAGCATGCTCTGCGCTTCAGTGAGTTATACCGATGCTTCCCGTGAAAAGGAAGGCAAGACGGTGGCTCCCGAGTGGCAGCTGTGGGCATCGTTCTGCGACCCGTTCTCGCAGACCAAGTCGCACAGTTACGACGGCAAGCCTCTCGATGCGGCGACGATTCCCAACGTGAAGTACGTGGCGGGCGTCGGCGGTCGGGTGATTCTGTCGAAGAATCTGGGCGACAGCGGTCTCGCGGCGAAGTTGCAACCGTTTGTGGAAGTGGGTGTCAATCAGACGGCGCCTAACCCACTCTCTGGACACGCCTACATCGGCCTGCGAACGGTCAACAAGGTGTGGGGTTGTGGAATCGGCGTGCACTACGCTGAGACCGGCAGTCTCCCCGGAGCTACCTGTACGTACGACCTCGGTCGTGACGTCAAGCTCCGGATCCAGAAGGAACGGTGGGATGCAATGATTCGGAGCCTCGAAGCTCTGGGTGTTGCTACCGACTGATAGACACTCCTCTCTCATGTAAAGTCCGAGACAGAATAAGTCTCAAGGCGAGCCTCTCAAGGGGCCGCCTCATAAAAAGTGTACGCTCTGACGTACTGGCTCATGGAGAGTAGGAAAACAGTCGCGACATCGTTCGCACAATCAGGGCAGGAAGTTCATCCGAACGACCTGCCCTTGATCTTTTTATACCTCCATAAAGCCATAATTTAGATATTGACAAAACAGGGAAAAGGGTGTATACTGAGTCGTTCAGTGGAAATCTCGTATGAGGTATCTCCTGAACGGTTTCGAATGTGCCTGAACATCCCAACCTCGGTTGGGTCGATGTGTCAGGCACATCTCATCACCCAACCACGTGCAAGGAGCACACCATGTCGAAGAAGTTCGTTCTCATCGCTCTGACCGCCATCGCGGCCATCACCACCAATGCCTGGTCCGCTGGTGACCCCCTGAAGGGTGTCGCTGGCTACGATTCGGCAGGTGGCAGCAGCATCACGCTCACGGCCTCGGCGGTGAAGGACAAGTCCTACACCATCACCATCGCCGGCATGATCGGCGTCACGCCCGACGCGCTGAATGGCCTGACGCCCTACGCCAAGGTCATGGACGTCCCCCTGAAGAAGGAGGTCGGCCTGTACAAGCTGCCCGAAGGAACCAAGGTGTACGCCATGGGCCTGGGCCGTGACTGGGGCGACATGAGCGAGGAATTGGCCAAGATCGAGCTGGCCAAGGCCAAGGCCGAAGCCACGCTGGGCGCCGACGGCAAGCTCACCTTCACCTTCACCAAGGGCGAGGAACGCTGCCGGACGGTCAATTGGGTGGCGGTGCTGCCGGGCGGCGAGCAGCGCGCCTGGGGTGGTCATCCCGGCGCCTGGGTTGCCAAGAACGTGAACGATTCGCCGCGCACCGCCTGGTGCTTCCAAGGCGACAAGGTCGTCCAGATGGACCAGGCCACCAAGGTGGCGCTGGCCGGCAAGAAGTAGCCAAGGCGGCCACAGCAGCTCCGCGTCAGTGACGCGGTTCCAAAGGAGTTTCAAAGTACACTGTACTGCGAAACTCCTCTTTTTTTATTCAAAAATATCCCCAGGCTACTCTTTTCATCTTGCTTCTTTCCTAATTCCTCACTTTCTTACGACCGTGAAAAAGTGAGGAATTTATTTATTTGAGTTTGAATAACTTTTTTAACACCGCTTCGTTGTTTATATATTCGGCCGTAATAATGCGGACAAATGGTTCTGCTTGATAGAGTTTTACGAGAGATGTTATCTCCTTTTCACACGGGAAGGGAAAGATAAACACACTGTGTTGAAGTTCGTGAAATCCTACCGCTTTGAGATGAGAACGGAAGATATCACGGAATTTTCTGTGTTTTTCCGGGATATCGAAGAGTACTAATCGCCACAAGCTATCCCAATGCTTTGGATTCTTTATCTTTATACCTAAAAGTTGGCCAAGAGTCGCGCGTCGTCTGCCCTCGGTGGTGAGGTGTAGCGAAACTGATCCATCAGAGTGTTTTTTCTCAAAAATGAGTTGGTGCGAATAAAGTGAACGAACAGTCCTGGTTAGATTTGAGTGGTTGATTTTCCGCCATTCTTTGCTGGCTAGGCTGAGTATTCGGAAGCTTTGTTTTGGAGAAGAAGAGCAGCTCAGAGCTATTCCGCTGAGAAGGAGTAAGAGGACTTTTTCTTGTGCTGTTCCAGGTTTCATAATTCTTGCTTTCCTCATTTTTTCACGGTCGTGAGAAAATGAGGAATTAAAGAAGGAGAAAAGTAGCAACGAAGAATTATTTTTTTTCTGAATTTTTTTGGTCGGAGAGGGCAAGGAGAGCACCAAAGGCGGTGAAGAACAACCATTGGACTGGCGTGTTTTTGAAAATGTTGTCCGTTAACGCCGAGAGTTCGAGGGTGACGAAGAAAACAAAGAGGATACCAAAGGCAATCTGGAGGGCGCTGCCCCGACGACTGCTTCGGTAACGGCGAATGAGTAGTGTAGCGATAGATCCAAGGTAGGTGATGAGTGCCACGACACCAATGACGCCACCTTCGACATAAAATTTTACCAGATCATTATGGGGATCATTGGGACCGTGATTGGTACCACGGACACTCTCGGAAATTCTGGGAAAGGTATCCATGCCGGCACCGAGGAGTACTCGATTGTCCTGACGGGTAGCGACGGTAACATCGTTCCAGAGAGTCTGACGCCAGACAATCGAGCTATCGGGATCAGGATGAAAGCTTTCAGAAACACGTGATTGGAAACTCGGCGAAAAGACAAAGAGGACGAAAGGAAACAGAAAAAGAGGAAAGAGGAGTAGTCGGTATCGGAAGAGTGCTACGAGAAAAACAAAGAGAAAGAGGGCGACCCAGGCGACCCGGGCGAAAGTAAGGAGGAGCATGGTGGCAAAAATACCGAGGATAGCGAGCATGAGGATGCGCTTCAGGCCGCTTTCGGCGAAGAGAACGAGGTACATCACCCCAAAGACAATCATGGCAAAGAGGTAGAGTGAATAGACGTTCGGGTGACTAAAGGTACCAAAGATGCGGAGAATCGAGACATTTTCATCCGAGAGGCCAATATGAAACACAAACTGGTAGAGGCCAAAGAGAATCGGGAGGATGCTCGAGATAAAAAAGGCTTGGAGGAGGTATTGAAAATCACGGGTAGTCCGGATAGTAGCATAGGCGAGAAAGCCGAGAGCAAACAAATCAAAGACGCGGAGGAGCTCCTGGAGCGTCACTCGAGGATAGAGGGAGTAGAGGAGGGTGAGTCCACCCCAGAGAAAAATGACTAAAAAAGGGAAGTTGAGAGGAAAGCGTGGGAGAGTGGCACGCTTCAAGATGAGTACGAGTATTCCAAGGAAGGCAATGCCGACGCCGACTAGCTGTGAAAGGGTGAGAGTGATGTCGTAGAGAGTGATACTCACGTACTGTGATGAGTAGTCGAGGGACATACGTACGATGACGAGGAGAAAAAGGAGGAGGAGTGGGGATTGAAACAAGAGAACAAGCGAAAGTATCCCCACGACAAAAAGTGGCGCGATGAAAAGCGAAAGGTGGAGCACCAGTGAGAGCGCGAGACCTACCAGGAGCACAGTTCCGAGTGCTCCAATGAGGAACGGGTGACGAAGGACGGCAAAGGGGTTGTCAGTAGGATTTGTCATGATTTCACTTACTGGTGTTTATCCCAAATGACTGTAAAGGTCATTGGTAGGCCACAGAAACGGTTTTTGATAAGCGTGTAGTTACTGATACCAACTTCAGAAAAAAGACGTCTCAAGTCAGATTCTGAGAGGAGAGACATATAGTCACCAGCTGCCCAGGATTTGCCAATCCAGGTGACGAAACGATCAAAATTTTTTTTGGAGAGGAGGAGGTGGAGGAGTGGTATGCGGGTATGGAGTTCAACCGGGAAGTGACGGTTGGGGGTGGTGAGGTAGCCACGGCCACTGATTCGGACGAGCTCCGAAAGGAAGCGCCGTTGATCATCAAAGTTTCCGACGTGTTCGATAACAGCATTGGAATAGGCGATAGCAAAAGTATCATCCGGAAAGGTTAGGGCTCGGCCATCGCCCGAGAGACTGGTGACGAGGGGGTAGCGCTCTTTGAAGGCGGTAAAATCTCCGAGGCCAACGACGGTAATTTTTTCTGGATGCGGATAAAATTTTTCTAAGTAGTTATCGGTATCGGAATATTCGGTAGTGTTGACTCCAACATCAACAATAGTCTCCTCTGGTTTTGGGGAGATGAGAGTGAGAAACTGGGTAAATTTTTTCTTCCGGCTCTCGGCGGAGATAGAGTAGGCGATTCTTTCAATGATAGACACAGTGTTGTTCTTAGGTCTTTTTTTACCTATAATGCCATTATAACGGGTATTCTAGAGAGAGCAAAGCTTGTAAATATGCGTGTTCTCCTTATCGACAAATATCATCGGCAGTATGCTGGTCCGCAGCGGTTGTATTTTGATACAGCCAAACTGTTAGAGTCACAGGGTCACGAAGTGGCTTTTTTTGCTATGGCCCATCCCAAGAATGAAGAGACAGTTTGGAGTCGTTTCTTTGTTGATCAGGTAGACTACGAAGAAGCGAATCAGCTGTCGTTTTGGGATAAGGTAAAAGTGGCCCGAAACATTATTTGGAATCCTCAGGCCAAGAAAAATCTGGAAGCGCTCATTGATGAATTTAAGCCTGATGTGGCACATTTGTTTGTGACGTATCATCAGTTGTCACCGTCGATTATTTGGGCCCTCAAGGGTCGGGGAATTCCCATGGTGATGACGCTCTGTGACTATAAGCTTGCCTCGCCCAATTACAGTTTGTTTGTTCGTGGTCAAATCTGGGAGCATGCCTCTGGTTTTCGTTGTCTCGCTGATCGCTGCGTTAAGGATTCTTATGGAAAGAGTCTCGTTTGTGTGTTAGAGCAATGGTTCCATAGGATTATCGGTACCTATGGCAAGGTTGATGCTTACATTGGACTCAGCCAGTTCCTCATCGATACCTATAAACGCCTTGGGTTTCCCTATTTGATAATGCTCTTACCACAGCCATTAGTGCCCTTGCCTGACGTCAATGCCCCGCTCCCTGAAAAAATGAGTAAAAATTTTCTCTATTTTGGTCGGCTGTCGGCTGAAAAGGGGATAGCTACTCTCATTCAATCCTTTAGCGAACTGAATGATGGTGAGACTCTTTCTATCATTGGATTTGGTCCGGAAGAAGAGCGTTTGAAGCGATTAGTCTCAGAGCTTGGGCTAGAGAATAAAGTTTCGTTCTTGGGTCCGGTGTACGGCGATGATTTGAAAGAGCGATTATCGTTTGCCCGAGCGGTCGTGGTACCATCGGAGTGGTATGAGAATACGCCCTATGCTCTGCTTGAAACGTTGGCCTCCGGGACACCAGTGATAGCCGCTCGTGTAGGATCACTCCCTGAGCGCGTACGCGACAACTACAATGGACTCCTTTTTACCCCGGGTGATGCTCATGATTTGGCTGAGAAAATGAAACAAATTTTGACCTTGGACACACCATCGCTTCAGAAATGCGCCAGAGAGAGTGTTCTTCCGCTGGATCAAAAAAGCTACCTGGCAGTCCTTATAGACCTCTATTCTTCCCTTATCAAAGCCAAAAAGTAGCTTATTTCCAGCTCTTGACAAAACTGAAAAAATAGTGTAATATGACCCGTTAACAGTAATTCGGGTGATATTTCCTATGGGAAAGAAATGTCTGGTACTGGGTGGGGACGGATTCCTCGGCAGTCACTTGGTTGACGATCTCTTGGCACGCGGCTATGACGTGCGGGTGTTTGATCGTTTCCGTAAAGGACATATCAAAAACTTGAATCACGTAAAGGGGAAAATCGAGATTCACAAGGGAGACTTTTTGAACAAGCGACACCTTTCTCGGGCACTTCAGGGTGTGGAGTATGTTTTTCACTTCGTGTCACTGAGTACGCCAGCTTCTACTGCCAATGACCCGCAGCGGGAAATCAAACTGAACCTCGAGGGGACGCTTCAGCTTCTTGATTTGTGTGTGAAATATGGCGTGAAGAAAGTAATCTATCCTTCCTCAGGTGGAGCAGTATATGGGAATGCCCTCGATGAGGTGGCAGATGAAACAACTCAGCCTCGCCCGATGTCGCCGTATGCGGTGACTAAGCTCGCTATCGAAGAGCATTTACACTACTATCGCCGCCAGCACAACTTACCGTTTGTTATTTACCGTATCGCCAATCCCTACGGTGAACGTCAGGATCCGAATGGTATTCAAGGAGCTATCCCGATTTTCATGAAGCACATGATGAAAAATGAGCTGCTTGAGCTCTATGGGAATACCGTTCGCGACTACGTATATGTCAAGGATGTGACCGGCTTTATTGCTGAGAACTTTGCCATAAAGCACAAGAATTCAACCTATAATGTTGGGAGTGGTCGCGGAGTGGCTCTCTTTGAGTTGGTGCTCATGTTGGCCAAAACAACGCAGTCGATGCCTCGTATCAAACGTTTGGAAAAACGTCCGTTTGACGTCCAAAAAATCGTACTTGATATTAGTCGCTCCAGTGAAGAATTTGGCTTCTATCCGATTACCAGTCTTGAGGTTGGTCTTGAAAAGACCTATGCTTTTCTCAAACAAAAATATGCCCACGAAGCCGTGGTGCGTACCTCATGGTTTGACATGAATGTTGCAAAGTTCATAAAATGGGACCGAGTCTAAGACCCATCCTCATGTTTTACTGAAAACGTCAGTTTTTAGTAGAGTTGTTTGACAATCACAGTGGAGATCCTTATGTTGCGAATTTTTTTTCGTGCTTGCATCGCGTTCATGAGTGCGTTCGCTATCCTGCTGGCGGGAAGCGTGATCCTAAGCTACGCTCATGCCGCCGAGTCCAAGGGCTTTTCGGCTACCTATGTGGCCAAGGACGCTCATTTGGCGCAGGTCTATCTCTTTGTGGAGTATTACTCCGCTGGGAGGACAGCGACGAGTCCGGCGGCTAAGAAACTGGCCAGGGAATTGAATCGGGCGCTCAGTACTTCATTTCAACCAATCATGGGAGGCGGCAGGGGTGCTGTGCGGGCACACTGCAACATCGTTCTCCGTGATTGGAAAGACGGGGAAGGTGATCCGAACTTCCAGGTTCGTTGTGAGACATCGGCAGGTGGAACTGAAGTGGCGCCATTCGTTTCGATGGACCTGCCGGAAACGGTCGCAGACGTGATGAAGCTCGTCAACGCTTTGATGATTGAGCACAGGCGTCGTATCGCACATCCCGGCTAAGTCTCGCATGGCGTATGCAGCCACGGTAATACCGCTCGGCTGTTTTTTATTTTCTGAAGGTATCCTCTATACTGAGAGAGGCATTACTTCAAAAAAATGTATGAGTTTCTTTTCTTCAAAAAATCTTATTTTATTTCTTCGATGGTGTTCCGGAGGAATTTTTGTAGTAGCTGGTGTTGTTGAGTTATGTGGTTTTTCCGGGTACGTTTCACCTATGGAAATTTTTGGTCCGGGCATATCACGCAGTGTGGTAACCCTTTCGGCACTGATAGAAATAATGAGTACAATACCAATTTTGTTAGGAAGGTTAACGGGATTATTTTTTATTTTGGTGACAGCTCTCGTTGTCTATAAGGGTATGGCCCTCGGATATAGTTTTTATCGAGAGCTGGGAGGAACTCCAGGCTGGGTCCTCTGGCTTCAGGCAATGGTTATGATTCAGGGCGTTGTATATTTAGGTATCAGCCTGTTTCAGGCACAACAACGGCGTAAGCAGATAGAAGAAGGATTCTAAATTTTTTGAAGGGTAATGCGGGCATCAAGCACACGGAAACGCTCAGCTTCTTTGAATGCGAGGAGAGGATTGATATCGAGCTCGACTATTTCTGGGAAATCTTCAATGAGGAGTGAGAGGCGCCCTATAGCATCTTTCAGTGCTTCAAGGTCGATGCCAGTTTGACCGCGAGCCCCGGTGAGAAGAGGAAGGCTTTTGAGCTCCTCAATCATTTCGCGAGCATCTTCTTCTTGGAGTGGAGCGAAACGAAAGGCTACATCCTTGAAAACTTCAACAAAAATACCACCTAGCCCCACCATGAGGAGAGCACCGAGACCTGGTTCGCGCTTCATGCCAAGAATAATCTCTCGGCCACCGGATTCTGCCATTTCAACCATGAGCGCTCCTTCGAGGATTGCCTCTGGTGCGCGCTCTTTGACACGAGCCAGAAGGAGGTCGTACTTTTCTCCGACTTCTTCAGGGGCGATATCAAGGAGTACCCCACCAACATCAGATTTGTGGGTGATTTGTGGAGAAATAATCTTGAGAGCGATTTTTCCAGTAAAGTGTTTGGCTGCTACCTCGGCCTCTTCGCGATTGTGGGCAGAGGCACTTTCCAGAAAACGGAATCCATAAGCAGAAAGAATGTCCCAAACCTCCGTTTCGTAGAGAGCAGAGCGCCCTTCTTTAGTGGCTCTTGTTATTACTCGTGCTGCACTTTCTTTGTCGATATCGTTAAAGTGAAAGGATGTCGCAAGGTTCTGTTCTCGCCATGATGCCACTTGAGCTAATGCTGCCAACCCCTGGGCTCCGGCCTCTGGATAGATGAGGGTAGCAACTTGATTTTTTTGAAGGACACTAAGGCCTGAAGCAAGGGCAGTTTTGCCAGCGAGGACGGCCACGATGGGTTTGGAGCTGTGGTTTTTCGTATCTGCTATCGCTTCTGCTGTTTCCTTGGCCTGGGTCATTGCCTGGGGGGTGATAATGGTAAGGATCATATCAACCTGAGAATCAGCCGAGAGTGCTTCTAATGCGAGTTTGTAGCGATCGGCTAGGGCGTCACCGAGGACGTCGACGGGATTGTGACGTGATGCTGCCGCGGGTAAGGCACTAAGTTTTTCAATGGTTTCGGGCGAGAGAGTGGCGATTTTGAGACCATGTTTTTCAGCGGCATCTGTAGCGAGGACACCGAGCCCACCGGCATTGGTAATAATGCCAATATTTTTTCCTTGAGGAAGGGGATTTTGTGAAAATACAGCAAGGAGATCAGAGAGGGATTCGAGTGACTCTGCTCGGATGATGCGAGCCTGGCGGAAAAGCGCCTGATAGGCAGCATCGCTTCCAGCGAGGGCGCCAGTATGAGAACTCGAAGCGGCCGTGCCTGAAGTAGTGGTGCCTGATTTGAGAGCGATGAGGGGTTTAGGTGTTGGGCGTGCGAGAATAGCTCGGCCCGTTTCGATAATATGCTTAGCATCAGTCAGCCCTTCGGTATAAAAGCTAATGACGGACGTTTCCTCGTCAGCAGCAAAATATCGAAGGAGTTCGTTTTCACCAACTACCGCCTTGTTGCCATCGCTGACAAAGGATGAAAAACCCAGTGTATCACCAGTGAGATCGAGGAGGGCAGTACAGAGGGCCCCGCTTTGTGAAAAGAAGGCAATGTGGCCAGCTACTGGGAGACCAGAGGCAAATGAGGCATTGAGTCCGAGCTTAGGATGGAGAAAGCCGAGACAGTTGGGACCAAGGAGGGCGATATTATATTCTTCAGCGATATCTTTAATCTCTTGTTCAAGCGCCGAACCTTTTTCGCCTGTTTCTTTAAACCCTGAGGAAATAATGATAGCAGCCGGTATATTTTTTTCACCGGCAGCCCGGAGTGCTTCTGGTACGGCTGCAGCTGGAATAATAATAATCGCCAAATCAACTTCGTGGGGGATGTTGGTAATACTCGGAAAACAAGGGAGGTTAAAAAGAGTATCTGTTTTTGGATTTACCGGGTAGACGGTGCCGCTATAGCCGTGAGTGAGTAAATTATGAGTGAGGTTCCAGCCGACACTCCCTTCTTTGGTGGAGGCGCCAACGACAGCGATAGAGCGGGGCGAAAAAAGACTTGAGAGTTGCATAGAAAAGTGTATAAAGAATGGTTTTTTAGAGCCAGAAACCCCTTTAGTTTACCGCACAATTGTACCCTTGACAAAAAGGCAAAAATTTGATAAGATGGAGGGTCTAAAAATTCATGATTTTATTCGTATGCAGGCTCGTAATTTTTGGCTTTCTCGAGAGGTTATTCTCGGTTTTGCACTGACCGTGCTTATTGCTGTTCCGGTTATGGTGTTTGGTGGTAGCAAACAGGTCTATGTAGATAAAGATGCCAAGGGATCCGAAGAAGGAACTTCGAATCATCCCTATCACAGCATTGGCAAAGCGCTCAAACATACTGATGGGAGTGCTGAAATTCATATTGCCAAAGGGACATACAAGGAAAATATTACTCTTCCCAAAGGAGTAAAGCTTTTTGGGAAGAAAAGCGACATTGGTGATGTCGTGATTAAATCTGACAATGGTGACAAACCGGCTGTTACGATGAAGCATCAGACGGAACTCAACTTTCTAACAGTTGAAGGTGGTCGTCACGGTGTTCGTGTTTTGGAGGATGCCAAGGTGAAAATCTACAAGGTCAATATCAAGAAGAGTAACCGAGATGGTATTCATATTGATGCCGCACCACGTGATAAGAAACACCGTGCACTTATCGATAACGTTGAAATAGAAAATAATGATCGGACCGGTATCTATTCTGAAAAACGTGACATTGTTGTTATCAACAGTAACATCCATAACAATGGGAGTGATGGTCTCGATTTAGCGGCGGGTATGGAGGCCTGGTTTGAAAACAATCGTATCAATAACAATGGCGGCAGTGGTATCAAGGTAGTACTTGATGGCGCTTCTGTCTGGACCAAATCAAACAGTATTCGCAACAACAAGCGCGAGGGTGTTGAGGTCAATGCTTATGGCGCGGCCGGTAATTTCGGTCTGAAGAAGGCTTCTCTCATCGGGAATGGCCGTTACGGTGTGGCTCGTGTTGCTCGTACAGCAAGTGGCTTCAAATCATTTGGTGGTATCATCTTAGGTACCGGGGTCAATGACAATCGTCTTGAATCAAACGCTATCGGCAGCACTTCTCCGGTTTTGCGTGGCTTCTAAATGAGGGGTCCTGTTAAAGAGTAGTTTCCTTCGTTCTCTAATCAACTCCACGTATGAAAATCGCTTTCATCGGACAGAAGGGGATTCCAGCTGTTGCTGGCGGCGTGGAGAAACACGTCGAAAAATTAGCGACCAGGCTGGTGCTTCAGGGTCATGAAGTGACGGTGTATGTGCGTTCGCATTATACGCCCACTTCCCTTCATGAGTTTGAAGGAGTGAAACTCGTCCACGTGCCGAGTATTCATACGAAACACCTGGACGCTCTCTCTCATGCATTCTTCGCGACGGTTCATGCTTTGCTCATGCCGTATGACGTCATTCACTATCAGTCCATTGGGCCGAGTATCCTTTCGATTTTGCCAAGGCTATTTAAACCCAAAGCTCGAGTGGTGGCCACCTTTCACAGTCGTGACTATACTCACAAGAAGTGGGGATGGTTTGCGCGAATCTGTCTGCATATAGCTGAATACATAGCCTGTACTGTGCCAGAGCGGACGATTGTTTCCAGTGAAACACTCATCGAATATACCAAAGAATCGTACCATCGAGACGTGACATTTATTCCGAGCGGAGCAGAGGTGGCTTACGAAAAAAATACCGCCGTACTCACCGAATTAGGACTTCGACCGAAGCGCTATATCCTTGCTGTCCATCGTTTGGTGCCACACAAAGGTACACATTATCTGATTAAGGCTTTTAAGGAACTGGAGGATACCAATCGTCTTCCAAACAATTTTAAATTGGTTATTGTTGGGACACATGCTGATACTGAAGAGTATGAAAAGTTTCTGAAACACCTGGCCGATGGTCGTTCCAATATCATCATGGCGGGTGAACGAACCGGCGTAGCTATGGAATCGCTCTATTCCCATGCTTACCTCTATGTGCAGCCCTCTGAACAAGAGGGATTGTCACTTGCTTTGCTCGAAGCGATGGGACACGGTCTTTTGCCACTCGTAAGTGATATCGAACCACATAAAGAGGCCGTGGCGAATACAGGAGTTTATTTTCCGGTGAAAGATATCGAGGGACTGAAGCGAGAACTTGCTTATCTGGTGAATCGAAGTGACGAAGTATCAGCTCTCGGGCGAGTAGCTCAGGAGCGAGTGCGCGAGCACTATAGTTGGGATGCGGTAGCCAAGAAAACCGTCGATGTCTATCGCGATGTCATGGGTGGCGTACCGAAAGAATATTCGGCTCATGTCCATCACAAATAAATCTATGCCGATGTCTGTCCGCAATTATTTTCAGGAATTCCGTGCTGACTGGCAGCGCTCATTTTTTGTAGCGCTTTTTTTCGTGACAATTGCGGCGCTTTTGTTTTGGCTCGATACGTTCCATGTTTATCAGTCTGATATTCGAATTCTAGTTATTGGTAAGGTGCCGACCGTGGCGACTGATCAGGTGGTAGAAAACTTTGCTGAACTATCACGCAATCTCTCATTCTATGAGCAAGTTTTGGCAGGAAACGACTTGATTGATGATGACTTTGATGGATATTCCAAAGATGAACGCAAAAAACTGTGGAATGAAACAGTGACCGTTACCCGCAGCGACAAGAGTGGCGTGCTCGTGGTAAGTGCGCGTCAAGATAGTCCGGAAAAGGCAACGCGACTGGCTGAAGCAACTGTGCAAACACTCTTTGCTACTGCTTCGTTTTACTATAATATCAAGACGGATATTGATCTTCGAATCGTTGATGAGTCAATTGTCAAAACGACTATCAATAATCCAATCGCATATGTGACCCTGAGTATTTTTAGTGCCGGGGTGGTAACAATTACTTTTTTTGGAATTCTTTCAGTGATCCCGTTCTTTTTTGGTCGGCGAACAAAGAGGGAGGTTCCAGAATTTCCCATTGGTGCCAGTGTGCCGTTTATCGACCCACAGAAATTCGTCCCGGAGCGCCCGACTTTGTCTTTTGAATCATCACACCAGGAGCAACAGACATTTGAAGAAATTGAAGAAAATCCTTCCTCTCCAACACCATCAAATGAGCGGATGTTACCAGGTATGGATGCAACCGAACTCCCATTTCAGTTTGAGGCATCGTTTCCTGATGAAGAAGTGATTGATGCGAAACCTGAATTTGATGATTTGCCAGTAACGAATGGGCTGATCATGGATACTGTGGCGGCGTCAGAAGTGACTTCCGTGGAGTCGGTTACTCCTGAGATTGAAGTAAAAAAAGGAGAGCCAACTATCGAAGAATATAAACGACGTTTGAATGAATTGTTAGCTGGCGGTAAATAAATCAACTTCTTATGAAGGAACGCTCATCAACATTTTGGTTTGCCTTCGTTACCCTCTCGCTTATCTTTTTGGCAGGCTGGTTTGTGTTTTGGCAGGTACGCACTGGCGGTTGGGACAGCCTGAAGCGTCTTTTAGGTTGGTTGCCAGTGACGCAAGAGACAAAGACTGATCTTGATACCGTTATTTCTTTGGCTAACTCATTGCTTGATACTGACGGTGAAGAAAAGGTGTTTCTTATTCTGTTTCAAAATAACTTGGAACTTCGCCCTGGAGGGGGATTTATTGGGAGTTTCGGTATTTTAAAGGTACGTGATGGACATATTACTCATTTCATGGTGCACGATACAGGTAATTTCGACGGACGAATTCCGGATGCAGTAGCGCCACCATACCCCATGAAAGAAACACTCAAGATTCCGTCTTGGAAATTGCGTGACTCAAACTATTCTCCCGATTTTTCGGAAAATGCCAAATGGGCAGTGGATTTCTATCACATGGGAAAGGGTGAAGAGCAGTTTGATGGTGTCATTGGTGTTACGGCCAATGTCCTCACTTCTTTTTTGCGAGTAACTGGACCAGTGGAACTCGAAGGCTATCCTGGGACATATGGTGCCGACAATGCCATTCTTGATTTGGAATACCAGGTTGAGCAAGGATACCTCAAACAGAATATCGATTTTGGTGAGCGTAAATCCGTCATGGGCATCCTCGGATTAGAAATTTTGAAGCGCGTGAAAGAATTGTCGCTCCCGAAAAAGTATGAATTATTCCAGGTGATGCTTGATGATTTGCGGCGCAAGGATGTACAGCTCTCTTTTAAGGATCAGAATTTGCAAGATGACGTCGTAGCTGCTCATTGGGATGGCCGTCTCGATGCTGATTGGAAAAACGATTACCTTTTACTCGTTGATGCGAACCTGAATTCATTCAAGAGTGACTATTTTGTGAAGCGGTCGTATCAGTACACGATTGATCTCTCAAAGGAAACTCCTGAGGCGACGCTTTCAGTTACCTATAAGCACACAGCCCCTAAGAAAGACTGGTTTACCAAGGACTATCAGTCATATTTGCGTGTCTATGTTCCAAGGGGGAGTTATCTCGTGGATGTGACGAATGCAGCGACCAAGCCAGTTTTTGGCGAATTTCTGAATAAGAAATATTTTGGTACTCTTATTCAGGTACCGCTTGGGAGTGAAAAAACAGTGACGTTCCATTATACCCTTCCTAAAGATATTGAACGAACCTGGTATGATTTGAAGGTAGAGAAGCAACCAGGATTGAACGATGTGCCAGTTTCAACCACTGTCATCGGAACTGATGGCACCAAGATGGAAAAATCTTTCACGTTGAACCAAAATACGGTGTGGAGTGAGATCAAACAATAGACCTGTTTCGAAGTCCTGCAAGGGCGCTTCGGGGCAGTAGCCAAGGGGTATCGATGCATGTGCACGTTGGTGCGATGCCCCTTCACTACTGCCTTTTTCTTTGGCAGCGTACCTTAATCATCGCCTCAACAGAGGCTCGCTCATTGCACAAACACGGAGGAAGAACCATGTTCGATGCCACTTTGTGGTTGGGATGCTATGCCGTCGGGACTCTGTTCCTGATGGTCGAAACGCTGACCATTTCTGGGATTGCCTCTTATGAGGTCAGGGATTTGCGCGAGGACTTTGCTCGAGTGGATTCGTTCCTCGTACCACGAGTGATTGCCGCTGCTCGACCATGGCGTCACGTGTTGCGCATTGCTCCACTGGTATTGATCAACGTCCTGTGGGGCTACTTCTTGGTCTTTGGCCTAGGGCTCGAAGCTGATGAGCGGCTCATCGGGGCGCTCGGAGGAATTCTGGCGCTGGAATGGCTCGTCATGGCTGTGGTGCGGAGAATCAACGCTCGCAAGTATCGGGAAGATATCGAGGAGTGCAAGCTCTTGGCTCATCCGGATAACCTGCGAGTTATCGGTTGTCTTCAGGACCGATCGCCACCGGATGCCTACAACTTCAATCCGGACGAACTAGGACCTGGGCGTTCATTCCGGGCTGGACACGTCGTGCGTGGTGGTCGACTCATCACGGTCGTGACGGAGACTGATCGGGTCATGCTCTTCTTACCGCTGGCTTTCTATGGTCCCCGCCCAGTCGAAGAGACCGATGCGCCGGTGGTGGTGTTCTACCAACCTTGGTCGAAGTCTGGCCTGGCCAAAGACCATGATTGCGAACAAGCGATTGGGGTGTATGTCGGATTTCGCCCCAATCCGACTCTGAATGTCGAGGCTGATGTGAGTACTGAAGAGGCAGTGATTCTCAATCAGGTTTTGGCTGACAACGGCGAAAAACCGTAGTTTCCGACTCTGCGGTCGTTAGACAATGTTCTAACGACTTTTTTCTTTGTCCGAAAGCCAAAACTGCTGTGGTACAATAAAAGGTAATGTTTTCATCATTTTCTATGAGGTTTGATATTATCTCGCTTTTCCCAGAAAGTTTTAGCTCATATTTTTCCGTTTCTATTTTAAAACGGGCACTTGAGAAACAACTCATTGATATCCATACACATCAACTACGGGACTTTGCTTTCGATAAGCATAAAACGGTTGATGATACGCCATATGGCGGTGGAGCTGGCATGGTGCTTAAAGTAGAGCCGATTGCTTTAGCTTTGGAACACGTGCGCGCGAAGGCACCAGAACTTACTACTCGGTCAGTGTTATTTTCGGCGAAGGGGAAGGTATGCACTCAGGAGGATATACAGCGTTTGGCGGGATATGGCCGACTCATTCTTCTCTGTGGGCGGTACGAAGGCGTGGATGAACGAGTGGTTGAGACGCTCGTCGATGAAGAGCTTTCTATTGGGCAGTATGTGCTCACGGGAGGGGAAATTCCGGCTATGGTGGTCGTGGATGCGGTAGCACGCCTCGTACCTGGAGTATTAGGAAATGCAGAAAGTGCGGCTACAGAATCTCATTCCGTTATTGGTGAAGTAGAATATCCTCAGTACACCAAGCCTGAAGAATGGCGAGGAAAACGTGTACCAGAAGTACTTCTCTCTGGTCATCATGCGGAGATAGAAAAATGGCGTAAATCAAAGGCAACGAGCAGGGCATGACACACCATCTGAAAATTCAGCATGTCAATGAAAACAGAAAAATTACGATTTGATCGCCCACTTTTTTTTGCGCTGCTTACGCTCTTGGGCATTGGGCTCATTATGATTGCCAGCGCCGGCGTTGTTTATGGGCGAGTGCGTTTTGGTGATGATTACTATTTTTTGAAGCAGCAGCTTTTGGGGTTGGGCGTGGGGCTCATCCTCCTATTCATTTTGCAGCGAATTCATTATAAAGTGTGGCAGCGTTTTGTGGTGCCGATTTTTCTGGTGGCACTCGTCTTGCTTGTGCTCGTTTTCATTCCAGGTTTTGGAACAACGGTGTACGGGGCTGCACGCTGGGTAGAGCTGGGACCTATCTCGTTTCAGCCCTCTGAAGTCATGAAATTTGCTATCATACTCTACCTCTCGGCGTGGTTGTCTTCTAAAGGACGAGCGAAGGCCTCTGATTTTTTTGAGGGCCTCGTACCATTTCTCGCTCTATTATCAATAGTGGGCTTTCTTATTATCAAACAACCAGATACGGGAACATTGGGGCTTATTTTCCTGATTGCCATGGCTATCTTTTTTGCTTCCGGAGCCAATATTCTTCATATTTTTTCTCTCTTTGGAGCCGGGCTGATCTTTCTGTTTATTTTGATCAAAATGGCTCCTTATCGGATGCAACGATTTTTGGTTTTTATGAATCCCGAACATGACCCAATGGGTTTTGGTTATCAAATGACGCAGGCGCTTCTTGCACTTGGTTCCGGTGGTTTTTTTGGTTCCGGATTGGGTCAGAGTCGTCAAAAATTTAATTATCTTCCTGAGCCAGTGACAGACTCTATCTTTGCTGTTCTTGGTGAAGAACTCGGCCTTTTGGGTACCGTGATGATTGTTTTGCTCTTTTTGTTTGTTGCGTGGCGCGGACTTCGTATTGCTGCCTATGCTCCGGATGAATTTGGCCGGTTGCTTGCTATTGGTATAGTTTCTTGGATTGTTTTTCAAGCATTTATCAATATTGCAGCTATCACAGGAATGATTCCGCTGACAGGTATTCCTTTGCCATTCATCAGCTATGGAGGCACGTCTCTAGCGGTGCTTTTGGCTGCTGTTGGTATCTTGCTTAATGTGAGTAAACACTCTACACTAAAAGCATAAAACTCTATTCTATGGCTTATATTCCACGTGTTGTGCTTTCTGGGGGCGTTTCTGGCGGACACACTTTTCCTCTCATTGCGGTAGCGCGAGCGCTCCGCGAACAGTTTCCTCAAGGGATTGAATTTCTTTTTTTGGGGTCACAGGGAGCATTTGAGCGCGAAGCTATGGCTGCTGAAAATATCCCAGCCCAATACATTCTTACTGGAAAAATCAGGCGTTATTTTTCCGTTCAAAATTTCATTGATCCGTTCAAAGTGCCGCTCGGTATTATTCAATCACTCTGGAAACTTCTTGTTTTTATGCCAGACGTGGTTTTTGCTAAAGGTGGCGCAGCTTCGGTACCAGTGGTGATTGCGGCTTGGCTCTATCGTATCCCAGTGGTCATTCACGAGTCTGATGCGGTAGCGGGTCGGGCCAATCGTTTCTTAGCTCGTTTTGCAACTCGTATCGCCATAGCCTATCCAAGTGCCCGTGAGTACTTTCCTAAAGACCGGACTGCTCTAACAGGGAATCCGGTTCGGACGGAAATTTTGGCGGGGGATGCTACCCGAGCATTGACGGCCTATGGATTAAGTGCAGAGAAGCCAACGATTGCTGTTCTTGGTGGTAGTCAGGGGGCAATGGTCCTCAATCAGGCGCTTCTTCATATCTTGCCAGATTTGCTGCGACAAGGGGTGCAAATCATTCATCAAACAGGAAAGGAAAATCAAGAATCTGTTGAAAAAGTTGTTCGTGAGAACGGAATCATACCGGAACAACAAGGCTATGTTATTCGTGGCTTTTTCTCAGCGACCGAATTAGCCGATATTTTGGCGCTTACTTCCGTGGTTTTGTCACGAGCTGGAGCGGGGTCAATCGCTGAGTTGGCAGCTACTAAGAAAGCAGCCATACTCGTACCGCTCCTCGGGGCAGCCAATGATCATCAACGCATGAATGCCTATGATATCGCTGGGATCGGAGGGGCCGTGGTTATCGAGGAACCAAATCTTGGTGAACATATCTTATCCCAAAAAATATTTGAATTACTCGGTCAGCCGGAATTACGTGCCGCGATGGGTGAAAAAATGAATGCGTTCTATCATCCAGATGCTGCCATGGTATTGGCTGATGGTGTTCGTACCATCATTGAAAATCGCTAACACCGTTATGACTGATTCTTTGTTTGGCTTTAGGCGAGTTCATATGATTGGCATCAAAGGAGCCGGCATGACTGCTTTGGCTGAGCTTTTGTTGCGACAGGGTATCGTGGTTACTGGTTCAGATACCGAGGAGGTTTTCTTTACGGATGAAATTCTACAGCGTCTGAATATTCCGGTTACTGAGGGATTTGATCCGCGTAACCTTACTGAAGGGGTAGCTCTTATTATCTATTCGACTGCTTATACGCCAGAAAAAAACAGCGAGCTACGCGCCGCAATGGAAAATAAGAATTTAAAGGTATTGAGTTACCCTGAAGCACTGGGTCAGTTGACTCGAGAAAAGATGACTCTGGCGGTTTGTGGTACGCACGGCAAGACCACGACGAGTGCGCTCTTGGCTGATACCCTTGAATATCTTGGTCAGCATCCCTCAGCCATTGTTGGAAGTCGTATCATAAGTTGGGGTGGCAATGCGCTTTCTGGGCATGGAAATTATCTGGTGCTTGAGGCGGATGAATACCAAAATAAGTTAGCACACTACAGCCCTTTTGGGGTTATCTTGACCAGTGTTGATTGGGATCATCCGGATTTCTTTTCAAATCGTGAGCAATATCAGCAGGTATTTATTGATTTTGTAAAGCGTATTCCTCAACAGGGCGTCTTGGTATACTGCGCTGATTCAGCTGACGTAGTTCGGGTCGCGAATTTTGCTACATGTCGCAAAATATCTTATGGAACGTTACCCGGAGCTGATTATCAAGTCGTTGACTATATCCCTGAAAAAATGGCATTTGTCGCAGAGCAAGAAATTATCCGTCAGTCGTTTTCCATAACGCATGAAGGGGAGATGACAGGGCCGTTTTACTTGAAGCTGGCGGGTATTCATAATGCCTTGAATGCTACGGCTGTATTTGCTTTGCTTGAGGCGCTTCATCTGACGAATGAGCGTGTCATCCCTGCTTTTAGGAGATTTTCTGGTACAGAACGACGTTTTGAATATATCGGCGAACGATACGGTGCCCTCATCTATGATGATTACGCTCACCATCCTGAGGAAATCAAAGTGACTCTTCGAGCATTTCGCGATTTGTATCCGGAGAAGCGCCTGACAGTTATTTTTCACCCTCATACCTTTACTCGAACGAAGGCGCTCCTAACTGATTTTGCTCAAAGTTTTGATGTGGCTGACGAAGTTCGTATTCTTGATATTTATGGGAGTGCTCGTGAAGAACAGGGCGGCGTTTCGTCAATCGAGTTAGTAGAGCTTATCAATCGGTTCTTTCCTGGTAAGGCAGAGTATGTACCAAAGAGCTCTAGTCTCGTTCCTCAACTCGAGAAGACAATCGGTCGGCAAGATGTTATTATAACGCTAGGTGCTGGTAATGTTTGGGAAATTTCTCACGCCTTAGCCAAGAAAAAATAACGAGCACCTGTTCCAATAAAACAAAACTTTTAGTATAGGATTCATGTTCGCGTTACGAGAAAATGTACCACTCTCGCCACTCACTACGTTTAAAGTGGGCGGGAAAGCACGTTATTATTCAGAGGCATCATGCGCCATCGAACTTTCTGAAGCTTTTGATTATGCTGAGAAGCACAAACTCCCTCTTTGCATTATTGGCGGCGGGAGCAATGTGCTTGTTTCTGATAAGGGTTTTCCGGGTATGGTAATTCGGATTGTTGATGGTGGCATTCGAGTGGTAGGTAGTCATCTCGAGGTTGGCGCTGGCATGAAGCTTCTTGATGTCGTGCTTGCTGCTGAAGGGGCATCATTGCAGGGTATTGAGAGGCTAGCCGGTATCCCAGGGTCATTTGGCGGTGCTGTTCGGGGCAATGCTGGTGCCTTTGGCACGGAGATTGGCAGAAGTATTCTTTCCGTAAAGGCTCTTGATCGTCATACCGGCATGGTTCATGAATACCGGCATAATCAGTGTGGGTTTTCTTATCGGACCAGTCTTTTTAAAAAGAATCCCTCTTTGGTGGTGCTTTCGGCGGAGTTAGAGCTCGCTCCTGGGGATATGAGCGATTTGAAAAAAGCTCGTATTGAAACGATGGCAACGCGTGAATCAAAGCATCCTCAGGATGCTAAATGTGCCGGATCCTTTTTTATGAATCCAGTAGTGAAAGACGAAAAACTTCTTAAGGAATTTGAAAAAGATACTGGCAATGTCTCAAAAGATGGAAAGCTACCCGCGGGCTGGCTCATTGATCATGTTGGGCTACGGGGTAAACGAATTGGTGGCGCCCAAGTGAGTCCTTATCATCCAAATTATCTTATCAATACTGGCAATGCTACTGCTGAGGATATCGTAACGTTAGCAAGTCTCATTAAGACCAAGGTTCGAGATGAATTACGGATTCGTTTGCAGGAAGAAGTTCAGTATGTAGGTTTCTGATTGATTCAGAAATTAAGACGTAAAACATATGGAGCGGGCAAATTTTTATTTTAAAATACTCAACGGCTTAGTCTGGATTTTTCTTTTTGTGGTATTGGTCCCCTCTGTATTAGCGAACCATGTAGCTGGTGCGCCAACTATTTTTTCTCTGACGTACTCGCCCACTCGGGTCGTGGCTTTACAGTCAGTGTCTATTACTTGGTCCTCAAATGCGTCTTCTTGCCGGGTTTTTGTATCTCAGGGATTTAGTAATCCAGCCAATAGGGATTTTCTTGATCAGCCAGGATCAGGAACAGTGACCGTTTCTTCCATGACGGATGCTTTTTTGATTGAGTTGACTTGTATCCCGGTTGGCCAAGATGGGAGCCTTATCGGATTTAACCCGCTTCGAGAAACAAAAACAGTGTATGTAACTGATATTGATAAGACAAGCTACCCACACATCGATAGCTTTAACGTTGATAAGTCTCCGTATGTGTTTACTAATAAAATCATGGTCGCCGTTTCTTCGGGAGAGCCGTTCAAGTTTAAGTGGTCATCAGGAGGAGGGGCGACTACTTGTGACGCTGAAAGCAAAAATCACGGCACGGTCAGTGGACTTCCAGCAAGCGGTCAATCAGTGGAAATTACTTACGATGTAAGTGACGTGATTAAACTTGTTTGTAAAGATGCAAATGGTAATGTGAGTGCTTCTCGGAAAGTATACGTTCAGGTGGATGGAGTCTGTCCTCCTGAAATGTCCTGTAATGCAGGGGGGAGTAGCACGAGTACAAGTAGTAGTGGAGGGAGTAGCACGAGTACGAGTAGTAGTACAAGTAGCGGTGGGAGTAGTACGAGCGGTGGGAGTTGTAGTAATTTTTGTGCCGCCAATACCTGTATAGGTCAGTCATGTCGCAATTCCTGTGGGAGTTTGATTCCTGGAACGAAAAATTGTGTGGGTAGTTCTTCTTCTGGATCCTCATCTACTTCTTCAGGCTCAAGCAGTAGCTCGAGTACTTCGACGAGTTCATCATCGGGTTCAAGTAGTAGTTCCAGTACCTCTAGTACTTCCAGCTCATCCGGCGGTTCAGGAAGTGGTAGTGGGTCTTCCGGTGGCGACCCAGACTCCTCCGGCGGCCCCGGTGGTGGCGGTGACGGCTCCTGCCTCTCTCC
>CAZIZG010000006.1:0-76975 GCA_964543815.1 uncultured Bdellovibrionales bacterium
TTGCGGGAACTAGCACCTCAAGCTAGCGCGTATACCAATTCCGCCACCTGGGCATCAACACTCTTTCAACTGCCACCAATCCACTGTAACAATTCTTCGTCGGTCGTGCAAGATACAGAAAGAGGCCTATGCGGCCTCTTTGTTCTCTTCTGTCTCGGGCGCCACTTCCGCGACAATCTCCTTAGGAGCTTCTTCTTTCTTCTTTGGCTTCATGCTCTCCTTGACCGCCACTTCTTTCAACTTCTTCGAGAGAACCTTGGCTGATTTATCTCGAACGAAGTAGAGCTTGGAGCGTCGAGCGGTCGTACGCTTTACAAATTCAATCTTCTGAATCTGATCCGAAGAAAGGGGGAGAATGAGCTCCACACCTACTCCATCAGATACTTTGCGCACGGTAATGGTACGAGAAGCGCTCTGACCACCTTTAATCGCAATGACTGAACCCTGAAACATCTGGGTACGCTCCTTGGCCCCTTCTTTGATTTTTCGAAAAATCTTGACGACGTCCCCAGCGCGCAGCTCTGGCAATTCAGAAAAAGCCTTTCTTTGCTTAAGGTTAAAGGAAATAAGCTTCTGGTGCATACACGTTTCGTTAAATTCGGCCCTCTTGGGAGAAGACCCGAAAGATTAAGAATCTCGAAATACTTTTGGAAACTAAACGAGCCTAAAAAAGGCTCTTCAAGGCCTCACCATCATAGCTTGAGAGCTGTGTTTCGTCAAGGCTCCTCAGGGTATCCAAGAAATCCTCTGAAAGCGGGGCTCGAAACTTCAACTTTTTCCCCTGAAAAGGTACCTTGAGTCGCCAAGCATGGAGCAAGTGACGTTTGGGAAACAGGAGGGCTTTTCGTTTGACATCTTTAAAGGCGTAGAGACGATCGCCCACGACCGGATGCCCAAGAAAGGCAAAGTGTACTCGTATCTGATGCGTCCGCCCAGTACGAGGAGTGGCAAGGACCAAGTCATACTCGGCATAACGCGCAATCACGCGATACTCTGTAAGGGCGGTACGCGCATTGCCCGGCAAATCCCCATCGTAACGCTCAGGATCGATAGCTCGACGACGCAGCTCTCCCGGACGCCTAATAAGAGGCGCATCAATACTGCCTTCCAGCTCCTTCAGATGACCATACACGAGCGCGACATAGGTCTTTTCAACTGTCCTATCATGAAAAGCTTTTTTCAGTGCCTGAAAACCTAATTGATTCTTCGCTACGACGAGTACTCCGGAAGTATCTCGATCCAAACGATGTACAATACCTGGACGAAGAGCGTCTTCACCGACACCTTTAATATGAGGGTAGTTCAGAAGAAGCCAATCAACCACCGTTGCTCCTTCATGATGACCCGCCTGATACATTTGGACTCCTGCCCCCTTATTGAGGACAAGAAATGATTCCTCCTCCGTAAGCACAGAGAGATCCGTTACTCCAGAAAATGGCTTTTTGGTGGGAAAATTTTCGAAAACTGCCGGAGCAAGAGCGAGAATATCGTGCGTCGCTACGAGTGATCGGGCCGATACTGTCTTACCGTTTTGTATGACCTGACCAGCATTGATGGCTCGGGTACACTGCGCTCGGGAAAGCGGCGCTCGCTCGGGAAATTTCTCCCGAAAAAGTTGAGCTAATGCCCAATCAATCCTTTCATCATTTAAGTGACGAGGAATTTCAAGTACTATCGGATTTTGAGGCATATGAGAGTGGTTTTTTGATTCAATCTGCTCTATCTCCTTAGCGTGTTTTCCACTATAATGCAAGTATTATTGCTAACCAAAACGTATGAAGATCGCCATTTTTGAAGCCACCGGAAAGGATGAGGCTTATCTCAAGGAGAAGTTATCTGCCTACGAAGTCTCTTTTTACCAGGAAGCCCTCAGCGCAGAAAATGCTCATTTAGCCGCAGATTGCGACATTATTTCCGTTTTTATCTATTCCTTTGTCAATCGAGACATTTTACAGCAACTATCGGCCGTTAAGGCCATCATGACACGTTCCACTGGTTTCGACCATATTGACCTCATGGCTTGCAATGAACGGGGGATAGCGGTCGAAAATGTGCCATTCTATGGGGAAAATACCGTGGCCGAACACACCTTTGCTCTGATTCTGGCCCTCTCACGTAATGTGCATAAGTCTTACGCTCGAGGCCTCAAAGGCGACTTTTCCATTGATGGCCTCATGGGTTTTGACCTCAAAGATAAGACTCTTGGAGTTATTGGCACTGGCCATATCGGACTCCACGTCATTCGTATCGCCAAAGGCTTTGGTATGCATGTCCTCGCCTTCGACACTCAAAAAAATACTTTTCTCTCGGAGGTACTTCATTTCCAGTATGCCCCACTTGATGAGGTCCTCTCCCGATCGGACATTGTCACCATCCATGTACCCTACAACGACCACACTCATCACCTCGTCAACAAAGAGTCGATTCGAAAGTTTAAACAAGGGTCACTTCTCATCAATACGGCTCGCGGTGGCATCGTCGAAAATGAGGCTCTCATCGAGGCTCTCGACGCCCATATTCTTTCCGGCGCCGGGCTCGATGTACTCGAAGGCGAAGAGACTATAAAGGAGGAAAACCAGTGTCTCCATACCGAGTGTCCGCCAGACCAGGTCCGCCGTACTCAAAACGAGAATCTCCTCGCCAGAGACAATGTGGTTTTCACGCCTCATATCGGATTTTACAGCGAAGAGGCCCTGGAACGCATCCTGGACACTACGGTTGAAAACATGATTAATTTCTCCCAAGGAAGAAAAAACAATCGTGTTCCCGGCAATGAACCAGCCTTAAAATAACGCTTTCATTTTTCTGAAAAATCCCTCAAAAAATGGGGGATTTTTTATTACGCCATAAAGTATAATATTGTGTCTAAATTTGAATAAACTCCACAACATATAGTTGTTATTGCTTATTTTATGAAAAATTTGGCCTCATTTTTTCGCTTAAAATAAGGATATTTGACAGGCTATTTTTGACCACCTATTATAGGTAGGCGACGGGGGTCGCCTTAATCATTTTTCATACAAAACTATGCATCAAGATTCATGCTGTGGAGGGGGCTGCGAGAACGAATTGGATTTGGAAACTGGCTTTTTTCCAGTCATCGGGAAAACGGTCCCTAACCTTGATTTCGACTACTACCACAAAGAATCATTTCATCGGGCACACTTTTCCGATTATCGTGGGAAGTGGGTCATTCTCTTCTTCTACCCTGCTGATTTCACCTTTATTTGTCCGACTGAGCTCGAAGAAATGCAGGAAAATTATGCCAAATTTCAGGAACTTGGTGCTGAAGTTCTCTCCGTCTCTACGGATACCAAATTTACCCACAAGGCCTGGCATGATCATTCGCCAGCTATCAAAAAACTCGAGTATCCAATGATTGCTGATCCTTCCGGTGATATCTCTCGCACCTTTGGCGTTTACATTGATGAAGGGGAAGATCGCGGTTTGGCTCTGCGTGGATCTTTCGTCATTGATCCGGATGGCGTTCTCCAGGCTTATGAAATTCACGCCAACAATGTCGGTCGCTCAGCCGATGAACTCCTCCGCAAACTCGAGGCCGCCATTTTTGTCCGCGAGCACCACGGAGAAGTGTGTCCAGCCAACTGGAAGAAAGGTGGAAAGACCCTCAAGCCAGGCATCGATTTAGTCGGTAAGATCTAAACAATATACCTATGTCTGATCTCTACACGGCGAAAGATTTCAAACACCTCTTGGGTTTACCTGGCTTCTCCGACACCCTCCTTACCAATCACTTCACACTCTATGAAGGCTACGTAAAGAATACGAATCTCCTCATGGAAAAACTTGACGCATTGGAAGCTGGTACACCTGAGTATTATGAACTGAAACGAAGACTCGGTTGGGAATTCGGGGGAATGAGAATGCATGAATTGTACTTCGGTAATATGACGAAAGAGGGTTCTGCTTTCAATGAAGAGTCAGCTCTCGGCAAGAAGATACTCGCAACCTGGGGGAACATGGACGCCTGGAAGGAAAGCTTTATGAAACTTGGTACTATCCGAGGCATCGGTTGGGTCGTACTTCTTCAAGACAACGAATCGAAGGAGCTCTTTCATATCTGGGTTGGTGACCACCATGAAGGGCACATCCTTAATACCACACCCATCCTCGTTCTTGATTGCTGGGAACACGCTTACATCACCGACTATGGCATCAAACGAGCTGATTATATCGCTGCCTTCAGTCAAATCATAGACTGGAAAGTAGCAGAAAAAAGATTTGATAGTGCCTAGTTTTCTCTCGTTACTTTCCTCAAGAATAAAAAAATAAAGCAGTCGCACTACCGACTGAAGATAATTTTATGACTCTAGATCATATCAAGCGACGCGATGGAGAAGTGGTTCCGTTTGACCGTTCTCGTATTGAATCCGCCATCACCCTCGCCTGTGACGCCACTGGTGAAACAGAAAAGGCCTTCATTCCTCAAATGACTGATGATGTCCTAAGCGACCTCATTGTATCGTGTGGTACTGGAGCCGAGAGTCATATTCCTTCCGTTGAGAAGATTCAGGATTTGGTAGAAAAACACCTCATGAAAGAGGGAAAGTATGAGATAGCCAAGGCCTACATTTTGTATCGCGAGAAACAAAATGAAAAGCGTGATGAACGCAAAGAAAAATTAGTAGAGCAGTTTGAACAGCATTCCATGAAGGTAACAAAGGCTGATGGCACCAAAAAGCTCTTTGAGATTAGCAAGATTCAGGCCGTATTCAACCGGGCAGCGGTGGGCTATGAGCAATACTGCACTTTTGATGCTCTCCTCGAGGCGTTCAAAAAAAACATCGTTGACGAGATTAAAACTTCCGACATCAGCAAGCTCCTTGTCAAAACTTGTATTGACCTCGTTACCGTTGAAAATATTCACTGGCAGAATGTAGCAGCTCGTATCCTCCTTGGTGACCTCTACAAACAAGCCATCAAAAATAGGAGCCTGGAGCAAAAAGATATTTACTCACCAGAAGCCTACAAAAAACACTTCGATGACTACATCGAGCGTGGTCTGTATTACAAGGAATTTTACCAGTATTACTCACCAGAGGATATTTTAGAAGCCGGAAAACATCTGTCCAAAGAGACCGATTTGTCCTATGAATACACCACCATTGTCTCCTTCATCAAGCGCTATCTTTTGAATCCAAATAAGGTTATTCGGGAGTTGCCACAAGAGATGTATATGTCAGTTGCTCTCTTTCTGGCCATCCCAGAAAAACCTGAGAATCGCCTTCGCTTTGCTCTCAAAATCTACGAACACTGTTCCAAACAGCGCATTTCTCTCCCAACACCGACCCTCCTTAACGCTCGTACCAACTATCATCAACTCTCGAGCTGCTTCAAAATCAACGTTAACGATGATTTGCGCGCCATTTATCACGCCGTAGAAAACATGGCTCAAATTTCAAAGTTTGGCGGAGGAGTAGGGGTCTATCTTGGCAATATTCGTTCGCGTGGGAGCTCTATCCGAGGCGTCAAAGGTATGTCGGGCGGAGTCAATCCCTGGGTCAAAGTCATCAACGATACTGCTGTCGCCGTGAATCAACTTGGATCGCGTCTCGGTGCGATCTCCGTCACCCTCGATATCTGGCACCTCGATATCTATGATTTCCTTGATCTTCAGACGGAAACCGGTGATATTCGGGCGAAAGCTTTTGATATTTTTCCGGCCGTCTCCATCCCTGATCTCTTCATGAAGCGTCTCAAAGAAGACGGCGACGTTACACTCTTTGATCCCCATGAAATTGAGGATCTCTACGGTAGACGACTCCAGGATTCTTTTTCCGAATCATTCGATGAATTTTATGTCACTCTTGAAAAAGATCAGCGGATTGAAATGAAAAAAGTCGTCAAGGCTAAAGAGGTATTTAAAAAATTCCTCAAATCAACCGTTGAGACTGGTATGCCCTATGTGTTCTTCCGTGATACTGTCAATCGACTCAATCCGAACAAACATGCCGGTAATATTTATTCAACCCAGCTTTGCACAGAAATTTGTCAAAATACCTCTGATACCAAATTTATTGAAGAAACTATCGAAGACGGCAAGATTATTATCCGCTATGAACCAGGCGATCTCGTGGTCTGCAATTTGGCCTCAATCAACGTCGCTACCGTTTTTGAAGATGTAGTTATTGCCGACGTATTTCCTGTTGTTATGCGGGTTCTTGATAACGTCGTAACCCTTAATTATTATCCAATTAAAGAAGCTGAGCGCACCTCCACCCGTTACCGAAGCGTCGGTCTGGGATACCTCGGACTCGCTGAGTACTTAGCTACTCATAAACTCGCCTATGACAGCGAGGCCGCCAGAGCCGAGGTTAATCGTCTTTTTGAACGTTACACCTACTATACCTACCGCGCTTCCATCGATTTAGCCAAGGAACGTGGCACCTATGAACTCTACCCGGGCAGCGAATACTCTCAAGGAATCCTCCTGGGACGCACCAGTAGCTGGTTTGAAGAGCACACTCCGTATGCCGCACAGTGGAAAGCCCTGTTTGCTGATATGCAAACACACGGCGTACGCTTTGCTTACCATACCGCTCCCGCTCCTAATACCTCGACCGCTGGTGTCGTTGGAACCACGGCCGCTCTTCTCCCTATCTACAAGAAATTCTTCGTTGAAACCAATCTCTCAGCACCAACGCTTCGGGTTGCTCCAAAGCTCTCCAAAGAGAACTTCTGGTACTACAAAGAGTACATCAACATGAACATGAATGATGTCATTGATATGATGGCCGTCATTTACCCCTGGATTGATCAGTCTATCTCCTTTGAATGGATGATCGATCCGTCCCGGGTCAGTCCGGCTCAGCTCTACAGCTACTACGTCAAGGCCTGGGAACAAGGCATCAAGACTGTCTACTACGTCCGAAGTCTCTCCGCTGAAGTCAAGGAAGACTGTGTCAGTTGTAGCGGCTAATAACCGCCCAATTAGCCGCAAACACAGCAATTTACCTATTATTTTGAGTATGACCGAAGAAATGAAGCGTAACATGATGTTCAACCCAAAAGGGGATGATACGGTCGAGGTTCGAACTATCATCAAGGGAACCACTACGGGACTCTTTAACCTCAACGCCACTAAGTACCCTTGGGCGAAATCTCTCTATCAAGTCATGGTTGGGAACTTTTGGGTACCAGAAAAAGTCTCTGGACTAAAGGACGATGCCCGTATGTTCCACTCGGATTTAACGCCGGAACAACAAAAAGCCTACAAGGGCATCCTTTCCTTCCTCATCTTCCTTGATTCGATTCAAACAGTAAATTTACCTCATTTTGCCGATTATATTACCTCTCCAGAAGTAAATCTCATCTTGGCTATCCAAGCCTATCAAGAGGCCATTCACTCACAGTCCTATGCCACCATCCTAGAATCAGTGGTGGAGAGTGCTGAACGCGATGAAATCTACTATTTCTGGCGCACCGACGAAACACTCTTGGCTCGCAATAAGTACATCGGTCAGATTTATCAAGATTTTGTTGATAAACCATCCGATGAAACCTTTTTCAGAGGCATCGTTGCGAATTTTCTCCTTGAATCCCTTTACTTCTACAATGGATTTGCCTTCTTTGACACCCTCGTTGATCATATGAAGATGCTCGCCACTGGCCGCATGATCGCCTATATCCGTCGTGATGAACTGACCCATGTTACTATTTTTGCTAATATCATTCGTGAAATTCACAAAGAATTCCCTGATATTTACAACGAAAACCTTATCAAAGAAATGATGGCAGAGGCTGTCAAACAAGAAATCGAGTGGAGCAAACATATTCTAGGTAACAAGATTCCTGGTATTAACGGCGAAACTACCGAAGGATATACCAAGTGGTTAGCCAATAACCGCCTGGCTATGCTCAATATTGACCCGCTCTACCCCGAAGCGGTGGTCAATCCCTACAAACACCTCGATCGCCTCCAGGACACCAATAGTGATAAGGGAAACTTCTTCGAAACGACAGTTGTCAACTACACTCAATCAAGCAGCATGAATGGCAGCTGGGATTTTTAGAAGATCAATTCTTTCCGAAACCCCTCTTCAACAAGGAGGGGTTTTTATTTTCGAGAATATCCTGGTGTGGTATAATCGGAACAGATATTATTCTCGCTTATGAATATAAATACAAAATTTGCCACATTGGTTTTTGCTTTGATGGTAGCCTTCCTTCCTTTTGCCGGCACTCCAGTTCAGGCGCAGTCTACCGGCCTCCAGTACCAGTTACTCGAAAAAATTCCTGGGACCGACAATCTCGGCAGCGACCTCCCCGGCTATGTCAGTGCCATCTATAAAATTTCCCTTGTTGTAGTAACACTCTCAGCCGTCCTTATGCTTTCGATTGGCGGCTTCATGTATCTTACCAGCGCTGGCAATGTCGCCTCTATCAGTACCGCCAAAGGCATTATCACCGATTCTCTTATTGGGCTCATTATTGCCCTTTCCGCTTGGCTCATTCTCTATATTATCAATCCTGACCTGGTAAAAATTAGCCTCGGCAATTTGCCACCAGCCCAAACAACTACCGCTCCACCCGCGACAGCCCCCGGTTCTATTGGTACCCTACCCTCTGGCAGCGATTCAGAATTAGCAGAAGAAATTCTTAATACCGGAAACATCGGCCTCAATTCAACTGGTAGTTGCAGCAGCCCAAGCGGTCAAGTTACTCCTCAAAAAAATATCGCGGATATCGCTCACGGCAAACAAGCCGCCAAATGCAGTGCGAACTGCCAAACCAAGGGGAGTAGCGGCTGCGTGGACAATGGTACTAATTTAAGTAACAAGATGCTCGCAGCCATTCTAGCGGTTGGGAAAACTATGTCTTTCACCATTACCAGCGTGGCGGGTGGTCCGCATGCTGGCGATTCCAAGCACTACAGTGGTAGTGCTATTGATATTGTTCCGGTTAATCAAGCCCTCCTTGATGCCTTTGTAAAAGCCGGCGCCTTTCCTCCTAATGGAAATGCTGCTTCTATGTGCGAGAAAGATGGGAAAAATGTAGGCTGTAGCGGTGCTGGTGCCAATCATATTCACCTTATATTCCCCAATTAAAGCGCTTTCTTGAACTCCTGTTCAGTTGTTATGGCTAAAAAGATTTTTTTCTTTTCTCTGAGTCTTTTTGTTTTAGTACTGATATTTCTTGGTGCCTACAACCTTGCTTTCAAAAACAACGTTAACGATCCAGTAGCTGATCCAGGGAAAAAATCCTTCGAAAAAAATAATACTGAGCCACAGTTTACTCCCAATGGGACTGCTGAAAATCCCATCAATGAAGCCATTCTAGGAGCCACTGGGAGTGATGATTATTTTATTTACTACTACTCACTTGATGATAAATCCATCAAAAAAGCAACTTTTGAGGGGAAAAATAAGAGTATTCTCATGAGTCACCTACCCGGGGAAGTAACTCGAATACTCTGGTCTCCAAAAAGAGATAAGGCTCTCCTTTTTATTGCACAGGATGGTCCGTCGCTATGGTATTTCGCTAATCTCACAACAAAAACATTGATTCCCTTAAAACCAGAGATCTCAAGACTGGCTTGGGATAACTTTGGCGAAAAAATATTCTATCAGTATACCGACCCAATCACCAAAAAACGCTCATTAAACATGGCAAATCCTGACGGTGGAAACTGGAAAAAACTCACTGACTTGGGCGATGATGACTACTACCTTTCCTCTGTCCCAGGAAGTAGCCTCGTTTCTTTTTGGCCTAAGCCAAGGATTCAATCCCTCTCCTCCCTGGAAACCGTCGGGGCAGCCGGCGAAACCCGTCATATCATAACATCAGGAATCTATGGCGGGGATTACCTCTGGACTTCAAATGGAGAAAGGGTTGTTGTAAGCGGTGATGAAACAACAGATGGCAAAAATTTTTCTCTCCGAGTTATTGAAAATACTGGCCAGGCTAAAGACTTAGCTATACCGACCATTACCTCTAAAACAGTTTGGTCCAAAGATAATCACACTCTGTACTATGCTCTCCCTGGAGGATTACCAGAAAATACACGTCTCCCGAATGACTATTTTGAGAAAAATATTCACAGCAAAGACACCTTTTGGAAAATAGATACAAACACCGGAAAAAAGACACGCTTAGTCACTCTGAAGGATGCTACTCAAATTTTTGATAGTAGCAATCTTTTTCTCTCCCCTGAGGAAGATGGTCTTTTCTTTACTGACCGAACAACCAACAAAATTTATCGCATCAGCCTCTAACATTTCCGAGGGATAGCCAAAGTAAACCAAAGAAAAAACACGTAGGAAAGCTCTGTTGTAAACAAAGGTGTATCCATAAAGCCATAAACGAGAAAGAGGGCGGATAGTCCCAGAAAAAAAACTGAATCAATACCACTCACTCCCGGGTTGGTATTTTTTTGATACTGTCGCCATAAGAGAAAAATGAGTCGACTCATCAGGATCAAGAAACCCAGCAAACCTACGAGTCCTGTCGAGAGGTACACTGCTAAAAAAATATTATGCGGCTCAGGCACAGCCCATTCCAAATACGGCGGAAAAAATGCTTGATAAGAGAGATATACTTGCTGGAAGCGTCCAATACCAATACCAAAAACAGGAGAATCGCTTACCATTTTTAATGCTGACTGCCAAATCATAAGACGGGATGCAAGGGCTGAGCGCTCACTCTGATGCATGAGCGCTTGCCACTTGTCTGACCCATGTTCAAAATAAATAAAGGCAAGGAATACAGACAGCACTGAGAGGCCAATGAGTAACGATTTCTTGAAAGGGGTGCAATGATTATTTTTTAAAAGAAGAAAAATACCCAAAGCAACGAATACTCCTCCCCAAGCGCCATAAGAATGCGTAGCAAAAAAAACCGAAACAAGAAGAGCCAGTACTGAGAGATTTGCAAACCAAAGCCACGACTGAGTCCTTACATAGAGAAGATACCAGCATGACATCAAAATAGCTGGCGCGAGTGAGTAGGCCAGAAAGTTTGGAGAAGCATAGTCGCCTTGTAATCGACCATCGTAGGTTATATCACCCGTAAGAAGATAATAAAAACTTCGTAGAGCAATACCACAAAGCACACCATACCAAATGATAAGCATGCGGTCTCTTTCTCTTAGGTGTTGCGTATCACGCCAAAGTAGGAGGGCAAACAAAAATGGAAATCCAAACCAAGACTTTATCATGCCTAGGCCCGTGAGAGTATAAGGATTCAATAAAAGAGAAACGATACTACCTCCCAAAAAAAGAATCCCTCCTAGGAGGATACCTCGGTCCAGACCCGTAAACAATGAGTTCTTCTGTCGAGTAATTAAAAACGCTATAAGAGACAGGGTTACAAAAATTTCCGGAAAATAGAACGGAAACACACCAATCACCATCTTCAAATGTGAAAATGGCAACAGTATTATAGTAATAATGAGGAATACAGTGATGACTTGTTGGTGAAAAAATTTCATATCCTTTTCGGGATGTATCGAGAGGTTCCTAATGCAAGAAATAAAAGCAAAATTGGTAAAACATGCACCGAGTAGAGAGGAGTCTCAAAAAGAGCGTGCGCAGAAAATATCACTAAAGAGAGTACCGTCACATAACCAATGGTATCTCCTTTATTTCTCCAACGTAACCAGGAGTGTCCAATAGCCCCAAAAAGAAGTAGGAGGAAGAAAGCTAGGCCCAGACCTCCGATTTCAACTGCGATATCAAGATACAGGTTATGGACATAGATTGGATCCCGATACGTAGCGCTTGGCTTAACAACAAGCGGATAATTTCCCACCCCCACCCCCAATAATGGCTGCTCAGCTATGTGATTTATTGCCTCATGCCAAAGACGGATTCGTTCAATATTTGATCCGTCATACTGCGAAAAGCTAGAGTAAAAACGGTGGGGAAAGGGCGTAAAGAAAAGTAAGCCAAAAAAGAGCACTCCCCATGCCATCACTAACATTTTCCTTTTCAGTATCAAATGCTTTAGCCAATTAGAAGTCATGAACCAAACCAAACTAGCACCCAAGAGACCAACGTATGCCCCGCGTGAAAAAGTAAGCAGGTCA
The DNA here is from genome assembly GCA_964543815.1 of uncultured Bdellovibrionales bacterium. GTDB lineage: Bacteria > Patescibacteriota > Minisyncoccia > Moranbacterales > UBA1568 > UBA1568. The sequence goes on from CAZIZG010000006.1 coordinate 12,047, forward strand.
ACAAGAATCAACAAACCGATAGCTGCAAGCCACTTCCACCTCTCTGATTTATCTGCCAAAAGAAAAAAACCGAGAGCAACAGGAATAGCCATACCAATATAAAAAGCATACATATGCGGATCAGGAAAAAATCCTGAAGCACGCAACAAGGTTTTTCCGCCAACATTAACAAGAAGGCTTGGATACTGCTGTACTATTTGACCAAAGGAATGACCTAAAAAAAATGGCAGCGTATTCGTCGTCAAATAAATAAACACTGCCTGTACGCCAAAAATAAATTGGGAGAAAAAAATAATTATTCCTGCTGTAGCTGCAACGAGAGCCCCAACGACATAGGAACGCAGCACAAACAAACAGCGTCCGGTATCTTGAAAGAAATCTAAAAGCACCAGAAAGAGTGGAGCAAAGGAGAGAAGAAACATTATTTTACGAACAGAGAACGAGGAGTTGATTGACCAGAAATAAGATAGACTCACCATAAACAAAAATGAGCAAAAGAAAAATAATCCGGCTCGAAATAGCAATCTGATTTCTCCGCGCATACAACCCCTCACGAGCCAGAATAAGCCCAAACCAAGGGTTATTGGCCGTATAATAGCCAAATCTACTCCTTCAATGGGTGAAAGCGCCCATTGAAAAGGAAGGAGCAGAAAATAAAATTTCAGAAAAAAACTCATAGATGCCTGAAGCAAAAAATATTCTGGAGACACTTCAAAACTATTCTTTCAAAAAAACTTCTGTGTTTTTCGTAGTAGAGTCTTTGTGACTGATAAAAATATTTTTTTTGTTCCGTGCGAGAGGTAAAGCTTTTTCCGCCTTTATGCACAATGGAAAGCTGTGGCAAACAACGAACATGAAAATTATTTTTTTTTGCCCGTACACAAAAATCAACATCCTCGAAGTAAAGAAAAAAATTCTCATCAAATCCTTCTATTTTCTCAAATGTCGACCGCTTTAAAAAAAGTGCACCCCCACTTACCCACATCAACGGACGAGTGATGCTCTTTCTCTTCATGAATTTTGGAAAAAGATTACTCTCAAACAATTGTAGAAGCGAGGGCAAAGATTCCTCACCATAATTTGTCGGCTCGCCCTTTTCATCCAGCAATGCAAGCCCCAGGATATCATCCCGATTCTGAGCAAAGTGTTCTGCTATCTGTGCCAGCACAGGCGTATGCCAACTAACATCAGGATTAATAAACCCAAGTATTGCTCCTCTGGCAATACTAGCTCCCTTATTCGATCCAGCACCAAATCCCAAATTGCGAGATGGAAAAATTTTCACCCGTTGATACAATCGGGAAAGTTGCTCCAACGCTAACTGCTCCTGAGAGTCATTGTTCACGATTATCACTTCGTACTGACCAAAGTTGGTTTCTTTACCCAACAAACTTTCCAAGGCACACGAAAGATGCCAAAAGCTATGGTAATTGACGAAAACGAGAGAAATAAGAGGGTGAGTGGACATGGAAATAGTCATCATATGCCCGCCTAACAATATAGGCCTTCTCCCTCCCGAGAGCCATATCTAAAGCGTTTTTTATCCTTCGTATTGTAACATATAGCCAAAAATATGGTGTGTACCATCCCGAGGCATGCCGTCGAAAGAAAACCAGTCCGGAATAGACCAAATAGTAGAGTTTTTCCGTACTCAGATTGCTTCTCTCCCGATGATAAACCCGTGCCTTTGGCACTGCCAAAAGAGAGAAACCGGAATTTCTTGCTCTCCGTGAGTAGTCCACATCCTCATAATATAGAAAATATCGCTCATCCAGGATGCCAATAGCCTCAGTAACCTCTTTCTTAATTAAAAGGGCGCATCCGGTCAAAAACTCGCTTTCATGGTATGATAGTTTTTTTTCAACCAAAGAGGGCTCTCCGTGCTCAACCCGCATGCGAAGCCTGTTTATTTTCCCTTTTCCGAACCAGAGTGATTTTTCTGGATAGGACAGTATATATGGGCTGAGAAGTCCAGCATCAGGTCGTTCCTGCGCTGTCCACATCAATCTTGTAAGGGCTGATTCTTCCGCTACCGCATCATTATTGAGAATCCACACCCATTCCGCCCCACGAGCAAGCGTCTGGCGGATACCCACATTCATTCCGCCTGCAAAACCAAGATTTTCCTTGTTCTGCAGAAACTCAAACTGAGGGAATCTTTTACGGGCCTTTTCGAATGAATTATCCGTGGAAGCATTATCAACTACCAGAATCACTGTCCTCGAGTAATCCAATTTGGTCAACGAGAAAAGACAGGCCTCTAGACAGTCTTCGCCATTAAAATTCAGAACTACTATTCCCACCAAGGGCTGTTTCAAGAGCATAGATTCAAGGAACGAGCGTTTCAATTCGCTCTACCTCTGAGAGGGGCATGGATTCATCTTTCTGAAAAAGACTAGCGATTTCATCAGGACTAATGGCGCGTGTTAGCCAAAGCATCGACAAATAAACGGCAGTACCCACTAAACCAGAAAGCAAGAACGAGTATGGCTCAAGAACGAACAAGGCTAGCGCCATAGCTGAACCAGAGAAGAGAATTCTACCAAAACGCTCGAAAGAGGGGGTAAATCCCATGACACGATAAGTAAGCATGCTCGTCAAAATTACCACCAGAGATTCGGTAGCCAACGAGGTGAAGGCTGATCCTATGTAGGAATAACGTGGGATGAGAAATATATTCAACCCAATATTAAAAAGAGCCGCAAAAATCAGGGTCTGCATCAGCTTTTTCTGTGCGTTACCAACCACTAATAACATATTGAAGTAGCTGCCAAAAAAAATAAACCCGAGAGCAAAGATAAGTATGCGCAGCACCGGCACCGACTCTGAAAATTTAGTTCCTGAAACAATAGCAATTATATCCGGGGCCAAAAACCAAGTCCCTATGATAATTGGAGTAACAATGATACAGAATACTTTAAACGTTTTATTGGCAATTTCCTCAAAGCGGGTACGTTGGGTAAAAATAAAGCGTGAAAGTAGGGGGAGTATGAGTCCCGAAAGCATGGCTGGAAAAAAAATAAGATTTTCCATAATTTTATAGGCCACGTTATAAATTCCCACATGGGCATTTGACTGCAAAACAGACAATAAAATCGTATCCATTTTAAAATAGGCGAAAGTGATAATAGCCGTTACCCCCATAGGTAAAGACTCTTTTAAGAAATTTTTCCAAAAATGAAAGTCAAACTGGAGACGGAAGGTAGCATAACGCCGACTCAATATAAATGCCGTAAGAGCATTAAAAGAAAGAGAGGCAATGAGCGTACAGGCAATCGCTAAAAAACCAAAGTCCCAGTGGACAATGCCAATAATTAGTCCAACTTGGAGGATTTTTCCAAAAAACTCTATCATAGCCACGCGGTCCATGGCCAGATTCTTTTGAAAAATACCATTCAAAACAAATGAAAGGGTGGAAAAAACAGTAGCTAGAGCCGCAATTCCTATACCAATCTTCACATCAGTAGAATAATCAAAAAAGAAAAGGGCTATTGGAGACAGCAAGAGCAGCCCTATCGAGGATACCAATCGTAGAGCAATAATATTTCCAAGTATTTGGCTTTCTTTAGCATTTTCTCGCGATATTTCACGGGCCGTTACAGACCCAAGTCCAAGATCGGCTACCGCTGTAAAAAAAGCAAAGAAAGCAAGAATGGTGGCATACTTGCCAAATCCTTCCTGACCCAAATAGTCAGTAATAAGACGGATTGAAAACAAAGAAAGTGCTACGGTTGAAAGCACCTTCAGTGAAGAGTTCAGTATGACGTTATAGGCAATTTTTCTGACCAGTACCATAGACTAAAACTGATCCTAGCGCCTTAAATATAAGCTCTCTTTCGCCCTAAGCTACTGGCCGTGGGCGTATCAGTACCTTACGGTCGTCACCTTTTCCAGTGCTTTCTGTCACCACACTCTCGTTTGTAGAAAGAAATGAATGAACAATTTTTCGTTCATAGGGAAGCATGGGCCGAAGAGCAACAGAAATGTTATTTTGTAGAGCTTCCTCAAGCGCCTGAGCAGCCTCCTTCTCAACGAGCTGCTTCTTCTCCGAGAAGTAATTGTTGATATCTATTACTATATCAAATTTTTCACCGAGCTTCTTTCGTGCCAGAATCCGTACCAGATGCTGAAGAGCAGCCAAATTCATTCCATATTGGCCAATAAGAAAGTTTTGCCCCTCCCCAACTGAAACAGAGCAAAAAAAGCTCTTCAGGGGCATTTCTTTTACTTCTACATTTATATCAGCAGAAAAACCCATTTTTTCTATTAATTCAGCCACAATTTCATAAATAGTCTCCTGATCACTCTTAATCATAGTCTTTCATTTAGTCTTTTTTAGTCCGGAAAATAACGCGCTGCTGGAAAATCATAAACAGGGTCGAGAAAAACCAGTACAAGGAGAGGGCCGCCGGGAAGCTAATGCCGATAAAAAGGGTAATGGCGGGCCCAAGATAAAGCATCTGTTTATTCATGATTGAAGCAAAGTCAGGTTCATCTGATGAATTTTCCTTTGTTTCAGGTGTTTTAACCTGTCCATCAAAGAGCATCTTGGTTTGATAATATTGTGCAAGCGCTGACAAAATAGCAAAAACGTAATTTGGCTTGGTTAAATCAATAAAATTAAGGAAAAGGTGCCTCACTGATCCAGGATTATCCACAAAAGAATAGAGATCAGCCGAATTAATGGTTAGGCCAGCCTGTGAAATATTAATAATAACTCGATAAATAGCAATAAGCACAATCAACTGAACAATTAATGGCAAGCAGCCACTGAAAGGATTTGCTTTATTTTCCTTATACAAAGCCATTATTTCCTTTGTCTGCTGCTCCTTATTTTCTTTATGTTTCCTCTGTATTTCTTTAATCTTTGGTTGTAAATCCTGCATTTTTTTCTGGGATTCAATCTGTTTCTTCGAAAGGGGGATGAAGAGGGTTTTTATAAAAAGGGTAGTCAAAATTATAGCTACTCCAAAGTCATACCCTGGTACCGTGTTATAAAAAAATACTAGAACGTTATAAATTGGCTGATAGATGGCAGCATGAAAAAAATCGCCCATAACCACTAAAAAATAAGAAAGAATTAGTTCCTACCTATATATTCTACAATGTTTTCTACTACAGACGCAAAGAACTGCCGATTCCCCGGAAAAAGTGGCTTTACCGTGAAAAATACTACGTCGTAAGGTTTTTTTAAGATTGCCTGATCCAAAGAAATTAGACGCCCCATAAGCAGACGACGAACAGCGTTGCGACCAACAGCAGTTCTAAGATGCTTTTTTCCAAAAGAAAAGCCTATTCGAAGGTGACTAAGGTTATTTTTCACTAAACGGCAGCCAATTGGACCAAAAAAAAGGGGCCTTCCTTGACGAAATACCCTTTCAAAATCAGCTTTTTTCCTTAAACGAAAGCTCTTCTTAAACATATTCAAGGAAATATCCAGGTTAAAATCTGGAATCTAGGCTGTAGTAAGCCTTTTTCTTCCCTGGCGACGTCGGCGAGTAATCACTGCCTGCCCACCTTTGGTATTCATGCGCTTTAAAAAGCCATGTCGGCGCGATCTTTTTCGGCTCTTTGGTTGGTATGTTTTCTTTGACATACGCAATGGATAAAATTAGTCTTACGAAATGTTTGTCCAGTTTACCAGAAATTGGGAATTAGTCAACAGGGATGCCGCTCTATATGCAAAACACACAAAAAGTCCCTTATCCACCGAATATCCACCATTTTATGCTAATTTAGACGTCGCCCCAACAAAAGACCCGTGCTATAATTGCCTTCACTGTTGATAACTTTCCCTACTATGACAAATGAGGAGCTTTGGAAAGCTGTTTTGGGACAAATTGAGCTTTCGATTTCTAAAGCGAATTTTGTAACCTGGTTTAAGAATACTAGTATTATTCAAAATGAGAATAGTATTGTCACTATTAGTGTACCTAATGGATTTGCGAAGGAATGGCTTGAAAATAAGTATAATCACTATATCCTAAAAGCATTAAGGGGCTTTAATCCTGACGTACGCGAAATTCGCTGTACGCTTTCTCCTACAAAAATCACCGGAGTCCCCGATCCAATTAGAAATATTGATGCCATCAAAGGACCGGATACTCAAGCCGGATTTGTTCGAAAAAAGATTATCGAAAAACCCTCTTTTAGCACTACACCTCATGCTGCTCCCGTCTTTCACGAAACAAATCTCAACAGTCGCTATACTTTCGAAAATTTCATTGTTGCCGAAAACAACGAATTAGCTCGAGCTGCCTGTTATGCCGTCTCACAAAACCTTGGGATGGCTTATAATCCACTTTTTATCTATGGTGGAGTAGGCCTCGGTAAAACACACCTCCTCCAATCCATCGGTAATGAAGTTATACAAAATAATCCAGAAAAACGAATTAAGTACATTACTTCTGAGCGTTTTACTACTGAATTAGTGGACGCTATAAAAAATCAAAAAATAGACAAATTTAAAGAGTATTATCAGCAGATGGACCTTCTTATTATTGATGATGTTCAGTTTCTTTCAGGTAGAGAGAAAACTCAAAATGAATTTTTTCATATTTTTAATGCCCTTTATCAAATCAATAAGCAAATTGTCATATCAAGTGACCGTCCACCAAAGGCTATTCCAACCCTTGAAGATCGCCTCCGTTCGCGGTTCGAGGGAGGTATGATTACCGATATTAGTCGCCCGACCCTTGAAACACGTATAGCCATTCTTGAGTCAAAGCTTCAGGAAAAAAATTTTTCCCTTGATCAAGCCTCAATTCGTTTTATTGCTGAAAATGCCTCACAAAATATCCGTGAACTCGAAGGAGCGCTTAATAGAGTGATTGCTTATTCTGAATTTCACAAAATTTCACCATCTCTTGAGAATACTCAAAAAATCCTATTTGAACTCATTGAAAACAACAAAAAAACACTCCAAGCAGATGATGTTTTTCGTATCGTAACAGAATTTTATAACGTTCTTCGGGAAGATCTTATCAAAAAGGGCCGCAAGAAAGAGGTTTCTCATCCTCGCCAAGTTATGATGTATCTCCTTCGTCAAGAACTTTCCCTCCCTTTCTCAACCATTGGAGAACTCCTTGGCGGTAGAGACCATACCACTGTCCTTCATGCGTTTGAAAAAATAAATTCTAAAAAAGAAACCACCATTCGGCTAAAAGAAGAAATTGAAACCCTCAAAGAGCGTCTTTATTACTCATAAATAAGTGGACAACAGTGTATAACAGAGAAAAATTAATGTATAAAAGCTGTATAAAACTTTCCTTACCGTGCATAAAATAGACCTTTTTACAGAAAGTCGCAGCAAAAAAATCCTCTCCAGGAATTATCTCTAAATTATTTACTGGTCTCTCTGAAGAAATTATCTTATATTCAAGCCATAATATTCACTTATCCAGATGTCCACATCCCTAATGATAATAAAGATTTAAATATATTTTATTTTTATGAAGATTACTTGCACTCAGGAAAATCTCTCAAGAGCCTTAAGTTCCCTTGAAAGGGTTGTTGGAAAACAAGCAACTCTTCCTATACTAAGTAATTTTCTTTTGGAGACAGAAAAGGGGAGATTAAAAATATCAGCAACAAACTTAGAAATTGGGGTAATTGTTTCTATTGGGGCAAAGATTGAAAAAGATGGAAAAATAGCAGTTCCAGCAAAAATCCTCAGTAATTTTATTTATAATCTTCCTACAGGTGACATTATTGAGTTGGAGGTGATTGATCAACACTTAAGGGTTATTAGTACTAGTTATCAGATTCGAATAAAAGCCCTTGATGGAAAGGATTTTCCTATTATTCCTCAATTCAAAAAGGAATATCAGTATCTTTTACCAGCGCAACAGGTAAAAGAAGCTCTCTCTCGCCTCTTATTTTGTGTAAGTTTAAATGAAGCTCGATTGGAATTAACAGGGGCTTGTGTCTCAATTTCTGCTAATCTCATGAAAATTGCTACTACAGACAGTTTTCGGCTAGCAGAAGAGGTATTAGTGCTTGGGAATCAAGAAATGGTTCCTGGTCAAAATATTGATGAAATTCAATCGATTATTATACCGAATGGTGTATTACAAGAATTGGTGCGAATTATTCGACCTGAGAGCATTGAACTGAAAATGGCCCTTGATGAGAACCAGCTTTTTTTTGAGGTTGATGGTGTAGAGGTAATTTCTCGTGTTATTAATGGAAAATACCCTGATTATCAACAGATTGTTCCAAAGGAATTCTCTTTAGAAGTTATTTTTGAAAAAAGCTTGTTTTTGAGAGCACTTAAAATAGCAGGATCGCTTTCATCATATACTTCTGGAGAAATAGCGCTGGTGTTTAACACACAAGAAAAGAGTTGTACTTTTCTTTCAAAATCTCAAGAAATTGGTGAGAATAAAACGGTCCTCCCTGTAAAATATGTACAGGGTGAACAAGTGCTAACGATTCTTTTTAATCCCCGATATATTTTAGAGGGGATTAATGCTCTTCAAGGGGAGAAAATACTCTTTTGTGCAAACTCTGGAGCAACTCCGGCTGCTCTGCGGATGGTTGATGATGAGGAAAAGAGTATTGATACATACCTCTATTTGATGATGCCTATCCGGAAGTAGTATGAAAAATCTTAAGGATTTACTTCCTAAAAAACATCTTCATACTCCTCGTCATGGGAGGGAGGGTGGATTTGATGACCAGACTATATTTCATATAGCAAAAAAAGTATTGCGGGAAGAATATGGTTTGCGCGGTGTTGAAAATATTATTCCGGTACGATATTTTGAAAAAAAGCTTTATTTATCCTCAAGAAGTTCGCTGTGGGGAAATGAAATATGGCTTGAACGGAATCGTTTACAAGAGCAAATGAATGCCTTTCTTGGTCAGCAGGTAATTATTGAGATTAAAATAGAACAGGGTTGATAGTACTCGTTTAGTAGTTGACTGAAACATCCTTGCTATCAGTGGCCTTATTGCCATTACCATCCCGAATTTCAGCCTCTATTTTGAGGGTAGTGTGATTTTTACTCTCAGGAATAGAATAGTTTATTGAATAGGGTTTGTCTCCGGTCGATCCAACTTCATTTCCATCAACTGAGTAGGTAACTTTATCAACCCCATAAGGGGCATCGGTGCTAACACTAAGAGTAAGCGTTGAGGAATCAGTGCTTCCTGGGACGGAGAGACTTATTTTTGGCTTGTAGTCACTAAAATCACTTTCTTTACAGTCGTCTTCTGGGGCCTTAGCTACGACAATACCTTTTTGTTTCTCATACCAGTTTTCAACTCCTTTCTCCCAATTTTTATATTGAGCATCGCGATCTGGCTTATCAGGGATAGGGCCACGGGGATTTTCCCGGTTTACGTAATGAAGAATATCGTGATCGCTCACAAAATCTTTTTTATCAGTATCTTTATCGCGACAGTATTTATTGGCGAGGCAGTACTCATTTTTTTTGCCAGGAATTTTACATACTTTTAAATCTTCTTCCATCTCAAGCTTTCCAGAGAGCATAGGTTTGGTAGTTTTTCCTTCTCCGTCGCCTATTTCATCATCTGGATTGTATTTTGGAAATTCCTCAATAGGGTAATTCACGAGTGCTTTATCAAGAAAGGCTCGGAAAATAGGGGCGGCAACATTTACGCCATCGGCTCCCTCTACCATAGCACTGTTGTTATTATTTCCGGCCCAGACACCAACAGCAAGTGAGGGAGTATATCCTACGGTCCAGCCATCACGGAATTCATTGGTGGTACCGGTTTTGGCGACGACTTGACGGCTGTCAAAACGAAGGGGATTGTTTTCACCAAACACCCAGGATCGGTTCTCATTATTTGAGAGAATAGCATCAAGCATAGCGACATATTTTTCTTCTACTACGCGTTCTCCTGATGAACTTTTGAATTCTTCAAGAACCTCTCCCTTGGCGCTCTCGATACGAAGAATAGCGGTTTTCTCATGTTTTATGCCGCCGGTAGCAAGTGTTCCGTAGGCTGAAACATGGTCAAGAAGTTTTACTTCGCCACCTCCTAAAACAAGAGAAAGGCCAACTCGGGAAGGATCATTAAGACCACTAATACCAAGGCTTTTGGCGAGTTTAACGGCATCATTCACACCAACAAGGTAGAGCGTCTTGACGGCTGGTACGTTGAGTGACCCTCCAAGGGCCTTGGCCATAGAGAGGGGGCCATGAAACTTACCATCATAGTTGTTGGGTTGGTAGCTTTTTCCTTCGGCCGTCTCAAATTGGGTTTCTACATCGTAAAGCATGGTTTCTGGGAGATACCCCTTGGTAAAAGCAGTGAGGTAGACATAGGGCTTAAAAGAAGATCCTGGCTGACGGTCACGGATAGCTACATTAACATTGCCGTCGATGGTCGTGTCAAAGTAGTCTCGAGAGCCGACCATAGAGAGGATTTGACCAGTTTTTGGGTCAATAGCTACGAGAGCGGCGTTTGAAGCCTTCCACTTCTTATTTTTCTCAGCCTGATCACGAACAGCCTGCTCCGCAATTTGTTGTTTGTCCCAATCAAGGGTTGTTATTACTTTAAGACCGCCCTGTTCTACAGCCTGATCGCCATATTTTTGTTGGAGGTAGTCTTTGATATACATGACGAAATGAGGGGCGGCAATGATGTCTTTTTGAGGGACAATTTTATCAAGAGTGAGCGTTTCTATGGCAGCAGCAGCCTGTTCCTCGGTAATATAGCCAAGTCGAGCCATAGTGCGAAGAGTAAAATTCTTTCGCCCAACAAGCGCATCGCGATGGGAGCCATAGGGGGAGTAGTAGGCAGTAGCTTGAGGGAGGGAAGCGATAAGAGCTGCTTCATCGAGGGAAAGTTCTCGAGCTGGCTTTCCAAAGAAGGTTTGCGCTGCCGCCTCAATCCCATAGGCATTGGAGCCATAGGGGATTTCGTTTAGGTACATGGCTAAAATTTCATCTTTGGAAAATTTTGTTTCCATTTCCAGTGACAAAATTACCTCTTTGACCTTTCGGGTGAGGGTTTTTTCGTTTGAAAGAAGGGAATTTTTAACAAACTGTTGGGTGATAGTTGATCCACCCTGCGACTTGTCCAGGGTAATAATATCCTTGAGGATGGATCGGAGGATAGAGGTGAGCTTAATTCCGTGATGAGTATAAAAATCTTGATCCTCTAGGCTGATGGTGGCATATTTAACCACATCTGGCATATCAGAAAACTCGATAACAGTACGCTTTTCTTCCCCGTGGACCTCGTAGAGGAGGTGTTCGCCTGTCCGATCAAATATTTTTGTAGATTCCACGATAACGCGGTTATTGACATCGCCTGGGTTGGGGAGATCTTTGGCGATATAGGCGAAGATGGAGCCTACCACCACAAAGCTAACAAGAGAGAGTATTAATCCGGTGCGGAAAAGAAAGCGCCAGACTTTACTTTTTGGCTTGTCTGAAACATAAAGAGAGCGGCGTTTTCTGAAGAAAGTCATAGAAAAAAATCAAGGGTATCTTCATTGTATATCACAAAAAGAATAAAAAATGAAGATATTCACCATTTATATTGGCCATTACATCACGTACTAGAGAGCAGCTCTTTTTTCCAGTGAGTCGATAAAGTTTTTACAAAACATTCTTCGATTTTCTCCTGTTATTGCTCCCTTAAATCCAATTTGATCGTTAATTTCAAAGATATACGGAGTTCCATCCGAATCTATGCCAAAATCTATGGAGTAAAATGGGGATGAGTACATTGAATCGATAAGGGGGTGAACTTGACTGACGATGTTTTGGAGTGCCAATGGGGCGGCTGTATAGGGAAATTCAATGCTTAATCCGCCCTGACTAACATTCGCCCGGAGCTCACCTGGCTTTGGGGATCTTGCCTGGAGGAGAATGGGCGCGCCATTAATAATAATGACGCGAAGATCGTGATGGCTAGGAATGATGTTAGGCACTCCGCCGCTCGTGTCGATAAATTTTTGAAGAATAAATTTTTTCCCTGGAATCACGAGGTCTGGCAGTAAATTTTTGGCTTCAGTAATGATAACACCCTTTCCGCCAAAGCTATCCACGGGTTTGAAAACGACCATTTCTTTTGGCTGAAATAACGAGAGCGATGTGGTGAAGTCTTGTCGTGAAGCGATAGGAAATGTTTTGGGCATGTAACGCTTGAGAAGCGCATAGGTCTGATATTTGTTGTTGGCCAACTTTTTAAAAGCAGAAGAATTAAGGGTTTTGGCATCAATATCAGGGGTTGGAAAGTCTTTCCGAGGACTTCGATCAAAAATGGCATTAAAAATAATTTTTTCCCGGTGAAGCACAAATTCTTCGCCTGTAAAGAAGAGGACGTTTTCAAATTCCATCCCGCCATGATGTAGGGTGGGCTTCACGCCTAAATACATATCGAGCCCTCTTGATCTTCCCTCGCGAAAGAGGGACCAGTAGATTTCCCGGCGATCCGGTAGATGGGCGTATGGGTCGGCAGCTACTTCTTTTTTGGTGAAATAGATGAGGATTTTCTTACGTGGCATAGGTAATTGAAGAGAGAGACTATTTCAGTGGATTGTGGGTTCTCTGGAGTAAATCCTGGAGAGCGGTTGACCTCGAAGAGATACATTTTTTTGTTTTTTGAAGAAACAACGATGTCGACTCCCGCGACTTCAATATGTAAAACTTTGGCCGCTTTAAGCGCGAGTGTTTTGAGCGGCAAGGCAATTTTTTTGGGATCAGAATATACTTCTGTTCCGCCGAGACTGGCGTTATTTCTAAAATCTTCAGTGTTCTGCCGGGTTCGCTCCTCGAGAGCGCCAACGACGGTGCCGGTGATAAAGATACGAAAATCAGATTGATTGGGAATAAATTCTTGCAAGATGAGCTTTTCGCGATCACCGTGATCGAGAATGGCATAGAGCTCCTCACGAGTTCGTACTAGAAAGACTCCCTTACCCTGACGGGAGAGTATTTTTTTGGCCACGATGGGGAGGCTGAGAAACTCTTCAGCCCGGATAAGTTTTTCTTTGTTGTATGATGGAGAAAAATATGTTTTTGGAACAGGGAGTCCACTTTCGGCAAGAACGAACATTTGTGAGAGCTTTCCATTGATTGATCCAAAGGCGTGATGGGTATCTACGAAAGGAATGTTTCTTTTCTGAAGGTAGCGAGCGATAAGGGTAGCGATGGGTTGATACTTTCCCGCTCGTTTGATGTAGACGCTGTCAAAGTCTGTCAATGACTTTTTTTCACAAAAGATGCGAGTATGGTCTTTATCAATAAAAAATTCCATGGACTGAAAATTTCCCAGTTCATAAGAGAACGAATGTTCCCCCATCATTTCAAGAAGGGGATTGATACTTTTGAGATCAGCGACCATCTTTTTTGTTGGACGATCTGTAAGAATCAGCATGGAATTATTTATTGACATCAATAAGAAACTTGCTTAAGTTTTTTCGGCCAATAATGACTGGATATTTTAGATGGGAACGGTCAATAACCGATACCTTGGCAGGAAACGAAAGAGTATCAAGTGTTAAATCCACACGGAGAATTGGTCGATAGCTGGTGCCATGAGATGATTTTACCGGAACGGCATCAGTGAGGTTTGGTATCTCGAGGAGTAGTGCCTCTCGTTCCATTTTCGTCATTTCATTGAGGACATCTCGCCCAGCAATTTTATCCTCAAACATCTGAAGAATGGAGCCAAAACCGAGCTCTTGAGCAAGTTTGGTATCGATAGCTGTAGAGTCTGCCCCAGTATCGATTTTTGCTTCGACTTCAATTTCTTTGCCATTGATACCAATAATCTTTACTTTTTCGATGCTGCCGATGACGCGCTTTCCGGAGAGCTCCTCAATTTCTTCTTCGATTTCGCCACCAAAGAGATTGCGACCGACGCGGATACCGCGCTCAGTTGTTTTGATTTTCAAACCGGAAACGCGTTTGAGTCGTCCTTTGAGGCCGGCCAGATTAGCGAGCTGGATAGAAAGTCCGGGACGGGCATTGAGTTCGAGAATGACCGGACCACGATCTCGATCAATGGCAATGTCGGCGCCGAGAAAACCAAGGCCAGAAAGCCGCTGGGCCTCTACGGACATGCGGAGGATTTCTTTCCAATACGGAATTTTGATACCGGAGAGGACGAGACGGGTGCTGGGCACATACTCAATCAACTGGCCTTTACCGATAATGGCTGTTGTTGTGGTGCCGGTAGCGAGGTCGATACCAACGCCGATGGCCCCTTGCTGGAGGTTGGCCTTACCGTCGGAGGCCTTGGTAGGCAAACGAAGCATGGCCATGACAGGAACGTGATTGAAAACAATAACCCGGATATCAGGGATGCCCTTGAAGCTGTACGGCTTGAAGAGCTTCAGAAGCTTGAGTCGTTCTTCAAAAAAGGCAATATCAGGAGTATTAGCCAGGGAGAACGATCCGTCGATGATGTTTCGGATATGCGACTTGAGGTCATTGATGGTGATAACGGAACCATCAGCTTTGACCCAAGCATCCGGACGTCCTTTTTTGCGAGCATAGACGACAACGATACCTTCGCCACCAAAACCACGATTGGGCTTGAGAGCAAAGCTGTCGGGCAAAGTGTTCCAATCGAAATGATCAAGTTCTTCATGGGTCTTGATTTTGGCAATGAGTGCTGATATCCCGAGATTATTTTTTTTCAAGATACGTTTACAGAGGAGCTTGCTATCAGCAATCTCCATGCTCCGCTTGCGGTTATTCGGGCGGATGTACTCCAAATTTCTGGCATTCATACCAAGGAGCAACCCACTTTTTTTCAAGAAATCAAACATAGGAGACGCTACTCAATGAAAATAATCGATATCGATTATTGAAGATGGCGGATAATTTTTCGAAAGCGAAGGAGCTCGGTGAGACGAAGGCCCGTCCACTTACCAAGGGAGAAATTGATAACAAAAGTAAAAAGAATAATCCATGGATAGTGGAGCACGAGGGCAATGAGACTGTTCCAACTGACGAGATAGTAACCAACCACAGAAATGACCAGTGTTTCGATAGCTAAGATGAGGGCAATACGACTTCCCTTTTCAATTTGAGTGGCAATAAATTTTTCCGCGAGCGTAATCATGATGAGGAGCGGAAAAATGGAGACGGAGGCAAGTCCAGTGCGACGATACATGCCACCGATGAGGAGTACTCCTAAGATGGCAAGCGAGACGATGGAAACCGTCATGGCGACGCGTGGCAAATAGAGGAGGCGAAATTTTTTCATGAGGATGCGCGAGAGCGTTCCTACCACGATGACACTCACGAAAATGGCGATGCCGTATTTGATACCATTGGGATCAAAAGCAAGGAGAGCAAAGGTGATAATAGAAGGAGTGTAGATACCAAAGGCCTTGACGCCTACCACTTGCCGAAAAAAAGCAACCATGGTTACCACAATAGGGAGCATGAGAAG
This sequence comes from uncultured Bdellovibrionales bacterium, assembly GCA_964543815.1. Classification (GTDB taxonomy): domain Bacteria; phylum Patescibacteriota; class Minisyncoccia; order Moranbacterales; family UBA1568; genus UBA1568. The sequence goes on from CAZIZG010000006.1 coordinate 27,437, forward strand.
GAGGGCGACCGTCGGAAGGGGTACGCCTTGTTCAACGATGAAGTTTATAAAAGGATGGTACTGCATACGTGAGCATATTAACTGCTTAGTTTCACGAGATTGTGGGCCTAAGAATTCTTGATGTGTTCCATACGTCGACGACTCTGGTGGCAGAGAGCGAGGGCGAGAGCATCAGCGGTATCGTCTGGTTGCGGGATGGCGGGAAGTTTGAGAAGAGTCTGTACCATTAATTGTACCTGGGTTTTGTCTGCTCTCCCATAATTTGTCAACGCCTGCTTCACTTCAAGTGGCGTGTAACCGAAAATACTAACACAGAAATTCTCTAAAGTCAAGAGAATAACTCCGCGTGCCTGAGCGACGGAAATGATGGTTTTTTGGTTCTTAAAAAAGAACAATTCTTCGACTGCGGCCTCGGTTGGCTCATACTGCTCGATGATTATTTTGAGATCACGAGCAATTTCTGACAGGCGTTTTTCGGGCGCCAGATCTTTATCGGTACTGATGTGTCCATAGGCAAGAGCGGTGGCTTTACCACCCTGTATTTCGATGATTCCCCAGCCTACTGTCGCGGTGCCAGGATCTATTCCGAGAATCTTCATAATCTAAACGTTACATGACTCCATGATACATGGAATGTTTTTTTGAGGCCACAGTAATTATTGACTCAAAAAAAGCGTCGTGGGGAATCCTACGGCGCTCTTCTTTTTATTCGGTTTCGCTATTCCCGGTTGTCCCAGACACGCTGGACATCGGGGTGGTCGTCTAAGGTTTCGAGCAGTTTTTCGAGAGCGGGAAGATCTGATTCGGCAGGGGCGGTCGTTTGCGAAGGGACATAACCGAGCTCGGCGTTTTCACAAATGAGGTTTTTGCTCCGAAAGTACTCTTCGACTGATTGGAGCTTATCGATAGCAGTAATAACAACGAAAACTTCATCGGTCACGAAGAAATCATCAGCCCCAGATTCTAGGGTTTCATTTTCGAGTATTTCAGCCGAATACTTTTCAAGGGTGAAAGTAACGAGCCCAACCCGACGAAACATAAATGATACTGCTCCCGTTGGGACAAACTTTCCATTGCCTTTGGTGAGGATGCTTTTTACTTCGCTTACTGTGCGGTTTTTGTTGTCAGTTGCGGTTTCGATAATAAGGGCGACCTGACCAGGACCGTAGGCCTCGTAGGTGAGTTCCTCGATTTGGGCACCGTCTTTTAATTCGCCAGTGCCACGTTTGATGGCACGGTCAATATTGTCCTTAGGCATGTTGACGGTTTTGGCTGCATCGATAGCCATCTTCAGGGCGTAATTGGTATCAGGATTGCCACCGCCAGCCGCGGCTGCCACGATAATATTGCGTCCGTACTTGGTAAAGACGGCAGCGCGTTTGGCATCATTGACTCCTTTAGCTCGGTGAGTAGTCGCCCAGTGAGAATGTCCAGACATACGGTTATAGAAATTTCTAATGAGTAATTTTGCTTTTCAAGCAAATGTAGACGTCGCCATGACTGAATGTTTGAAAATCGAGAATTTTAAAATCGGCCTTATTCTAGCCGATTTCAGAAGAAAAGAAAAGTCCAAGCTATTGTTTGCTATAAGCGCTTATGGCGGCACGCATATCTTCACGACTAGCCTGACGCGAGAGGGTCATGACACGATCTTTGACCGCGAAAGGGTCGGCTACCTGGCGAAAAACAAAGCGTTCTTCCTCGGCGGCTGTTTGGACGGAGACGTTGCCAAAATTCATCATCGTGGGAACGATTCCATCAACAGAGGCGGTCACGTCCTGAACACGGGAGAATTGGAGTTCGCTGATGGATCGATTAAAGAGACCCCTTTGTTCGATATTAACAATACGTTCGTTAGTAATAATCCAGACATCAAAATAATAATCAATCCAAACGAGAAACCCGTACAGCCAGAGTGAAAGGATGAGGGTGTTCTGAACGAAGAGAAAGAAGGGGAGGTTACTGGCACTGGCCACCTCTGGAAAAATAAGCGAAAGAGACGAGATGCTTCCCAACATGAGAAATGAGAGTACGAGTACGATGCCAAGATGAACGCAGATATTGAACCAGTGGCGATGAATAACCTGGAGAACTTGTTCATTCTCATGTTGTCCTTGGAAGTGGAAACGACCAAAAGAAAGTGATTCCGGCATAGTGATAATCAGAGAGAAAAGAGAGGGAATAAATTTTCAAGCGGCAGAGAAAAAAAGAGAAGGGCATTAGAAACAAGAAGAATAACAAATACGGTCACGAAAAGAGCTGTTCCGAGGATGGATACTTTACGATTGAGTGAGTAACGGAGGAGGTGAAAAACAACAAAGAGAGCGGTGGCAACATAACTGAAAAAAAGTACTGTATAAAGAAGACCGAGAATGAGACGCATAGTATTTATTTTGGTTGGCTCTGGTATTTTACCATCGCCCCGTACTCTCTACAACAATTTGTCTTGGTGATTGCGAGGCATCTTTATTCCGAGATGGGCGAAGCCAGCTTCGGTAACAACTCGGCCACGGGGAGTGCGGGCGAGAAAGCCAAGTTGAATGAGATAGGGTTCGTAGACGTCTTCAATGGTCTGCATCTCTTCGCCGGTAACAGCGGCGAGAGCCTGGATGCCAGCGGGACCACCTTTGAACTTGGTGATGAGGGTATGGAGAATATGGCGATCGGTTGGCTCAAGACCGAGATGATCAATCTCGTAGAGGTCGAGGGCCTCGCGGGCAAGTTTCCCCGATATAGTCTCTTTATTTTGGACTTCGGCGTAATCACGAACGCGTTTGAGTATTCTATTCGCTACGCGCGGAGTTTGGCGGCTGCTCCGAGCTATTTCGCCAGCGCCGGATTCATCGAGGCCCATGCCGAGGATGCCTGATGAGCGTTTTACAATTTTTTCGATATCCTCTGGTGTATAAAATTCCAGACGGTGAGTAGAGCCGAAACGGTTACGAAGGGGATTAGAGAGAGAGCCCAAGCGAGTGGTGGCTCCGATAAGAGTAAAACGAGGAAGGTCGAGTTGAATAGTGCGAGCGGCCGGACCTTTACCGATAATGATATCGAGTTTGTAGTCTTCCATGGCTGGATACAGGACCTCCTCAATCATTTTGTTGAGGCGATGAATTTCGTCAATAAAGAGCACGTCACCATCTTCAAGATTGGTGAGGATGGATCCGAGATCGCCTACTTTTTCAATAGCTGGTCCGGAAGTAATTTTAATACCCACCCCCATTTCTTTGGCGATGATATGAGCGAGCGTGGTCTTGCCCAAGCCTGCGGGCCCATACAAGAGGACATGATCGATGGTCTCTGTTCTTTTTTTGGCTGCTTGGATAAAAATGTCGAGATGGCGTTTAATTTTTTCTTGACCAATGTATTCGTCAAAGTTTTGAGGTCGGAGCGTATTATCGAGATTCTGCTCCTCAGCCATTTTTTCGGGTTCTTTCGCTTGGGATGTGCCAGAGTGAATCATAGTTAAAAATAGCTTAAATAAGGGAAAAAATCATGTTTATAGTGCATTCAGTATAGCACTTCTTGACAAAAAATCAAAGACATGCTACTATCAGGGGTCGCTTTACAAACAAGGAAGCCTATATTTGATAGGACTGCTTCACATGTAGACAATTGGGGATTTCTATCTTTTATCCTCAATCACGGGAACTGTTGCCAAGATCCGGGTAGGGTGGTTTCGGCTGCGCTATACCTCGACGCTTTTCCTTTCCTCTCGCTCCTATGCCTGAGGATTTGTCTACAGCTGAAGCAGGTGACTGAAAGACCCTGATTTTGTCAGGGTCTTTCATTTTTTATAAAAATTAGATTTCGGTGACTCGCTCAATTTCTTCAAAAGTTGTTTTGCCCTCGAGAGCCGCCAGCACACCATCCTGAAGGATAGTGAGCATACCTTTTTTAACGGCCGCGGCTTCAATTTCGTGAGCGAGGGATCCAGAAGCAATAAGCTCTTTAATCTCCTGATCAACCGTGAGAGCCTCAGAGAGGATTATCTGGCCATTGTAGCCGGTATTGCTGCAGGTTGGGCATCCCTTACCCCTGTGGAGTTTGAGTGTTTGAGGAATTTTAACCCCGGCTGCTTTAGGTATGGTAGCGAGAACCCTATCAAGAGTGGCTCTTTCCTGCTCGTTTGGTTCGGTTTCCGTGCTGCAGTCCGGACAGAGACGACGCACTAGACGTTGCGCAATAAAGAGGTTACTGGCATCAGCGAGGTCATCACCGGAGACGCCCATTTTGATCAGGCGCTGTATGGTACCGGCGGCGGAGTTAGTGTGAAGGGTTGAGAGAACGAGGTGACCGGTAGCAGCGGCCTGAACGGCGATTTGAGCTGTTTCATCGTCGCGAATTTCACCAATCATGAGAATATCGGGGTTCTGGCGAAGAAGGGATCGGAGCGCCGTTGAAAAGGTATACCCCTCTTCTTCGTTAACCTGAGTTTGGAGTAAGCCCGCCATTTGATATTCAATCGGGTCTTCTACGGTAATAATTTTTATTTCCGGTCGATTAACGCGAGCCAGGATACTATAGAGGGTAGTAGTTTTCCCGGATCCAGTTGGACCAGTATTAAGAATCATCCCGTTTGGTTTTTGGATAGCTTCAAGTATTCGGGTGAGGTTTTGTTCGCGAATATTAAGGGTATCAAGATCGAGTTTGGTGGCAGATTGATTGAGGAGACGAAGTACAACTGTTTCGCCAAAACCTCCCAAGATTATAGAGAGACGAATATCGATGTCCTTTTCTGTTGTTCCGGGGAGAGGGCTTTCAAAATGAATAGCAAAACGTCCATCAGTAATACCGGCCCGCTCGCCGCTCTTCAGGCCAGCGAGTAATTTAATTTCACTTAAGAATCCTGGGTATTCATTAATAGGAAAGCGAGCGGCTGTTTTCAGGATACCATCGAGACGAAAGCGCACCTCGTAACTATCATTGTTTGGTTCAATGTGAATATCGCCAGCCTTAAGGAGGGTGGCGGCAGCAAAAAGAAGTGGCAAGCGGATTTTGGAGTCGCTTTTCAAAGCGTAGGCACCAAAGCCATCCAAAGAGTCGAGATTTTTTTTGGTTTCGTCAAAGACAGTATTTGAAATAAAGGCACCTCGAGAAAGCTCATTGGGCATCAGTTCAGCATAGATATTTTGGAGGAGGTCGCCCTGATCAGTGACACGGAGTACTTCATCTAGGGTAGTAATGCCTCGGAGAGCTTTCAGGATGCCATCTTGTGTCATGGTGACCATACCACTCTCAAGGGCAGCTCGCAGGATATCTTGCTCGGTTCCCATTTCATTTACTATTTTTTCAATTTCGGGAGTCATTGAGAAAACCTCATAGATACCAACGCGACCTTTGTAGCCTGAAAAGTTACAGGCGACACAGCCGACCGCTTTCCAGAGCACCTCTACTTTGTTAGGAACGGAAATTTTCGCTTTAGGCGAAACAATGGTAATGAATTTAATGATTGAATCAAGGGTCTCTTTGGCGGGGGTATAGGAGACTTTGCACTGTGGGCAAAGCGTACGAACAAGCCGCTGGGCGATAAGAATTTTGATAGCCGAGGTGATGAGCGATGGCCGTACCCCGAGTTCCAGGAGGCGCGGTATGGAGGCGGGAGCACTGTTAGAGTGAAGGGTAGAAAGAACAAGGTGGCCAGTAAGGGCGGCATTGATAGCGATATCAGCCGTTTCATCGTCGCGAATTTCCCCCACGAGTATAACGTCAGGATCCTGACGTACCACGGCTCGGAGGGCAGTAGCAAAGGTGTACTTTTTATCTTTGGACACTTCAGTTTGGACAATGCCGGGAAGCGAATATTCAATTGGGTCTTCCACAGTGATAATTTTTGTGCCAGGGCGGTTGATATGGTGAAGGAGCGTATAAAGAGTAGTGGTTTTCCCGGACCCAGTTGGACCGGTATTAAGGATAAGGCCATTGGGTTTTTCGATAGCCGCCATCACCATTTCCGAAACAAGTCCCTGGAGGCCAAGGCTATCGATGTCGTTGGAGATGCTGTCACCCGAGAGGAGACGCATGTTGATACTCTCAGCATACTTTCCCGGGATAATATTAACCCGAATATCGACTCGCTTTCCGTCTATTTCAACAAAAAAGTGGCCATCCTGGGCTTCTTTGCGAATGTTTAGACGCATTTTCCCAAGCATTTTGATACGGGAAAGCATGAGAGCGTACACTTCTACAGGGAGATTGCCAATGTCCTGAAGGATACCATCAATACGGTAGCGCAGTCTCACTTGGTGTTCTTCTGGTTCGAGATGAATGTCGCTGGTATCAAGTTTTTTTGCTCCGGTCAAGATAACCTCCATGGCCTTGGTGGTATTGGAAGATTGTCCCTTGTGAAGACTAATGAGTTCTTTAAAGTTAGCCTCGAATTTTTCAAGGTCAGTTCCGCTAAGTGAAACGCGAACTAAATCAAGATTATCAAGGAGGGTGCGTTTGTGATTGTATTGTTCCCAGGCTTTCTCCAGGGAGGCCTCAGAAACGACATAAAGTTCACTCTTGGCACTGTGTTCTTCTGTGAACTTGTTTATAAATGCAGTAACAGACTCGTTCTCTGGATTCGTGGTAGCAAAAAGATAGAGAGTATCTTTTTTATGAAAGATAGTGAGACGAAGTCTTTCGGAGTCCTCGCGTGTCATAAGGAAGACTGTCTCGGCATCTACTGGAAACACATTTAAATCAATGTAGGGAAGACTAAATTTTTGACCGAGCATCGCCGCTTCACTTTCTTTGGATTGGGCCTGCAGCTTTCCCAGAATCTCCTCTACTTGTTCTTCTTTGTCGGTTAATTTGGCAGAATCTTGACGAACAACTTGAACCATACGTTTGTATTAGAGTTTGCAGATTTTTCTTTGTTCTATTGTACCTCAAATTCTCTCACAGAAGCAAAAAAGTCGCCCTGTTGCGGCGACTTTTTTAGTGATACTTTTCTCGTTATTTTATTGCGAGGAGCCCCTGCATTTTTTCGATGGCCAAGTGTTCTGCTTCATCGAGGCTATTGACAGTGAGGGCAAATTCCAGTGTGTCGCCATGAAGTATTCCTTCTTTAAAGCGATTGGCCAAGAGAGTAATGCTTTCAAGGGTTGCTGATTTGATAAGTCCGCGCACCTGGGTGTGGCTTTCAGGATAGAGAATCATGAAGTATTGAGCAGAGGAGTAGTTGCCACGGATTTTTTCAAGAACCAGAGGAAGGTCATTGGCGGCAGCTCGTGCTTGTACGAGATCTTCTACGCTGACTTGCGCCCAGATAAGCTTCAGCTGTTCGTTCCACTTCACGTTGGCCATAACCCGTCCCCAGAGTTTGAGGAGGTGGAGGGGTTGAGTTTTGTAGAGTGAGCGGATGATTTTTTGTTGGTCAGCACCCTGATCCATGAGTCGTGAGGCAATCTGAAGCGCCTTGGGGGTAGTATTTTTCTTTTGAAAGCTTTCCGTGGCAGCAATAATACCAGAAAGAAGACTCTCGCTTACATTTTCTGGCAGCGTACCACGTGTACTCTTTTCAAGGATATCCGCCAGGATTTCTGCGGTGGAGGAGGCGGTGATATCGACGAGGTTCACCTGACCAAAGAGTTCGTTATCAGAGTGATTGTCGATGTTGACGATGGGGACTTCGTAGAAAATGTCCGGGTTTTCTTCATAGACTTTACCTAAATGCTCCTTATCTGGTGAGCCAATGACAATGGCGAGGTCAAACTTAAATTTGGCTGGGATGAAAGAAAAATCACGCGGATCAATAGCGCCGTTTTCTGGTGTCAGAAAAATACGGAGTTCGTCTGGGGTGGTCTCGGTGCGGACGTTTAAAATCTTATTCCTCGCTGTGCTGAAGGTTAGGACGAAATCACGAGCCCCAGTAATCGAGGGAAGGAGGGTATCTGGTTCGCCAATGAAAGAAAGAAATTCCTTGTCCTTCTGAATATTTTCTCCGGACAATGAAACGTCTTTCCCGATTTGTTTCAGGAAAAAAGTGAGGGCAAAAGCAGTGGCGACAGCATCACGGTTCGGATAGCTTGGAAGGATGACAAGGGGAGTAGTAGTTTTTTTGAGGAGTTCTTCAAATTGCTGGGCGGGAGTGAGGGACATATACAGACAAATATCAAAATCCAAATACTGAACATCAAAACTTTTCTTTAAAAGAAAAGCGAGATAGTCAAAGGTATCAGAGTAAGGGGCCGGTGTCAAATGAGGAACCTCGCTCGCCAAAACTATAGTTTCACGTTAGGATGATGGCATGGAAAATTCTGTTTTGACTACCCATTCTACCGAAGAAACACGCTCCTTCGGCTATCGGCTTGCGAGTGAGTTATTGCCTGGGACACCCCTCTGTCTCAACGGTGATTTGGGAGCGGGGAAAACAACTCTCGTGCAGGGATTACTTGAAGGACTGGGTGCCTATCGGCCCTATGTCAGTCCGACCTTTGTCATTATGAAACAGTACGATTTGCCACAGGCGACGACAAATGGCATCAAGCGCGTTTATCACGCTGATGCCTATCGGGTTGGCGTAAAAGACTTTGATGAAATTGGTTTCGCAGAGTGGTGTGCGGATCCTGATGGCCTCGTTATTCTTGAATGGCCCGAGCGCATAGCAGACATTCTTCCTGAAAAAAGAATCGATGTCACTCTTAAATTTCTCTCTGAAACGGACAGGAAAATATCTGTAAAGAAATTTACAACGAGTCTATAATTATGGAAAAACATCCAAAAATTCTTGTTTTGCTTGATGGGAACGCTCTTATTCATCGGGCGTACCATGCGCTCCCGCCGCTTACTACCAAAAATGGCGAGACGGTGCAGGCGGTCTATGGGTTTGCAATGACCCTTCTCTCAGTGCTTGAGAAATTTCATCCAGAATATATCGCGGCGACGTTTGATCTCGAGGGTCCGACCTTTCGAGATGATTTGTATGAGGAATACAAGGCTACTCGGACAGCTGCTCCAGATGACCTCTACGCGCAGATTCCTCGGGTGAAAGAATTGGTGAAGGCATTCAATATTCCTATTTATGAACAGGAGGGGTATGAGGCCGATGATGTTATCGGAACGCTCGCCAAGCAGTCAGAGAACGAGGACATTCAGGTCATTATTGTAACGGGAGACAGTGATGAGCTTCAGCTCGTAACGCCTCAGGTTAAGGTGTTTATGCTTCGGAAGGGTATCAAGGATATTGCTCTCTATGATGAAGCGGCCGTGGAAAAGAAATATGGCTTTGGCCCGGCGTTCATCCCTGACTACAAGGGCCTGGCCGGAGATACCTCTGATAATATCCCAGGAGTGACTGGGGTAGGCGCTAAAACCGCTACGACGCTTATAGAACAGTTTGGTACTCTTGAAAATATCTATGAGCACTTGTCGGAAATAAAGGAATCGGTGCGGAAAAAACTTGAAGGAGACCGGAAAAACGCCTTTCTTTCTAAGCGGCTCGGAACGATTCATCGTGAAGCACCAGTCAAGCTCGACCTTTCTCTCTGTGTCGCTAGAGACTATGATCGCACCGTGGTCAACACGCTCTTTCAGGAATTGGGTTTTTTTAGTCTTATCAAGCGATTCTCTGGGAATGAAGCACTGGGAGAGGGTCGTCAAAAAAAAGTATCTGGAGTAAAAAAAATAAAAGAGCGAGAACTCAAGACAGAAAAGAGTATCATTGATTTTCTCAAGGAGACCAATGGTAAACCGGTGGCTCTTTTTATTAAAAAAGAAACAGCATCCCTATTCGGTGGCGCTGGTATACAGTCACTTCATCTTGCTTCTATGGCTGACGAAGGTGTTGTTATTGTTTGGAATGAGGAAAATAAAGAAAGGATTCAGGCGTTTTTGGAGGACGGAGAGCGAAAGAAAATAGTCTATGATGGCAAGACGATGATGCATGCTTTCGCCAAGGAGGGAATAGTGCTTCGTGGAATTTCTTTCGATGTGATGCTTGCTGCCTATATCATTAATTCTGGGAGTAACGTCGAGCTTGACTACCTGGTGCTCGTTGAATGGAGTGAGGAGCCACCGTATTTTGAAGCGCCCTATATTTTGAAACTCGAAGCACGTTATCAGGAAAAATTAGATGAAATTGCTCGTACCCAAAAATCTGGAAAAACCATCCGGACGGTTTTGGAGTTTATTGAAATGCCCCTCCTCCCTATTTTGTTTGCTATGGAGAAACAGGGGGTTATCCTGAATACCAAAAAATTTCAATCCCTGTCAGATCAGCTGGCCGAAGAATTGAAAAATTTGGAGACAGATATTTATGCTCTCTCTGGTCGGGAGTTCAATATCAATTCGCCCAAGCAACTATCAGAAATACTTTTTGTTGATTTGAAAATCCCCACCCAGTTTATCAAGAAGACCAAGACAGGCATTTCGACGGCCTCCTCAGAACTACAAAAACTACAAGAATATCCCATCGTACAAAAAATTGAACACTACCGAGAATTATTCAAATTAAAAACAACATATCTTGATGCGCTTCCGCTTCTGGTGGATGATGTCTCGCGACTTCATACGACCTACTATCAGGCGGTAGCATCAACAGGACGCCTTTCTTCCTCTGACCCGAATCTTCAGAATATTCCGGCCCGGGGAGAATGGAGCAAGCGGGTACGTGGTGCGTTTGAACCAGAACCAGGATGTGTTTTTGTTGGGGCGGACTATTCTCAGATTGAGCTCCGGGTAATGGCTCATTTGAGCCAAGATAAGGCATTACTTGAGGCTTTCAAGCGAGGGGAGGATATTCATAGGACGACAGCTTCCGTGGTGTTTAAAGTAGCACCGGAAAAAGTGACATCGGATATGCGGCGTCAGGCTAAAGTTTTCAACTTCGGTATTCTCTATGGTATGGGTGCCTATGGGCTGGCTCAGGCGGCGGAGATTGATCAGAAGACAGCAGCTACATTTATTACGGAGTATTTTCAGAAATTTTCGGGAGTGAAGCGACTGATTGAAGAGATGAAGGAGGGAGCGCGTCAGTGTCATTATGTCGAAACAGAGCTTGGACGACGACGGTATACTCCAGAAATTGAAAGTCCCAATGTCCAGGTGGCACGCGCGGCAGAACGAATGGCCATCAATATGCCAGTTCAGGGATTGGCTGCTGATATTATGAAGCTCGCCATGATTGCTGTAGCCAAGATGATTGAAGAGAAATATAAAGAAGAAGTGACTATGGTCCTCCAGGTTCATGACGAACTTATCTTTGAAGTAAAAGAACGGGTAGCAAGCGAATTCGCCGAGGCGGTGAAGCAGACGATGGCTCTGGCTTATCCACTTTCGGTACCACTCTTGGCTGAGACGGCCATCGGAAAAAATTGGGGAGAGATATAATGCACGAAAAAACCAGCTGGGAAGCTGGTTTTTTTATCCTATTTAATTTTGATGACGTCTGATAACTTCATCGAGTCTCGTTCGTAGTTTAGCGAGAGCCTCCAGGGTTTCAGCGTCTGGTTGGGTATTATTTTCCAACCGAGTAATTGCTTCGCTTAGCTGATCGATGTCAGCGCCATTGATGGCGGCATCTCGGACCATTTCTGCGCTGGCAGGTGGATTTAATCTTTTTTTATCCCAGGCCCCTTGATATCCCGCTTCACCAGGAGTCGTGACTTTCAGTTTGTCTTGTTCCTCAAGATCTAGATTTAAATTTTCGAACCCCATATCGTTTGTTTAGAGATTATTTTCTTAAAAAGAAAAAGAACCGTGTCCACCCGGTTCTTTCGCTTCTTTTACTCCTCTAGTATAGCAGAAAGAGGGCCCTAAGTCAATGATGAACGCTTGATTTTTTACCAGAAATCTTAGATGATACGATATCAATCAATGAACTATGCCCGAACTTCCCGAGGTCCAAACCGTTGTGACGCAAATCGGAAAAAAAATCACCGGGAAAACCCTGGTTCGTTTTTGGACTGATTGGGATAAAAAAGTTTTGGAACCACTTCCAAAGTTCCGAAAGCTTATCAGAGGGGCCAAGGTTCTTGGTACGCGACGATTTGGAAAAACGATTGTGATTGATCTCGATAACGAGTATTCATTGGTGATTCATCTCAAGATGACAGGACACCTCCTCTACAAGGACCAGCAGAATGAGGGAGCTAAAGAGTGGCGGGATCCCATTAATCAATTTATTCGTCACCGATTTCTGTTTTCTGATGGATCCCGAGTTGATTTTTCGGATATGCGGAAGTTTGGTTGGGTGGATATTTGTCAAACAAGTAGGGTCACACAGCATCGGCACATTGAAAAACTCGGCATCGATGCTCTGGCCAAGGAGTTTACGGTGGGAAAATTTCGAGGTTTTCTTGAGCGTGCTCCTAAAAAACCAATCGGACTCCTTCTTCTCGAACAAGAGAAAATCGCTGGTATTGGCAATATTTATCGGAGCGAAGCTCTCTTTCGAGCGGGGGTCCTTCCTGAGAGACGTGCTGGTCAAGTGAATGTCAAAGAGGCAGAAATTCTTCATGAGAAAATCAAGGAGGTGCTTCGAGAGGCAGTGAGGCTAAGAGGGACAACGGACGGTGATTTTCGTGACACGAATGGCAAGCAAGGGGGGTTTCAGAAACGGCTCTACGTCTATGGACGTACCGGGAAACCCTGCAAGAAATGTGGTACAATGATAGAGCGAAAAAAAATCGGCAGTCGGAGTGTTTTTTTCTGCTCTTCCTGCCAGCAGTGAGTAATTTCTTTGAATCTTGTGTTATGAGTACCAAACAAAAATTGGTCATCTTGGCGGTTGTTCTCCTTCTGGGGTGGGTAGTGTACCATTTTACGTTCGGGAACAAAGAGACTCGCAAGCCAATTGAACTCAATAACAAGAACCAATCGCTCCCGACGGTGTCGAAAGACCCAGCCAATACTGGTCCAGTAGGCGCTATTTCGGGTGTTTCTTGTGCTGATTGGAATCGGCGACCAGTAGCTATCATGCAGCCGGTTGATTCTCAGGCCCGTCCAGTAGCGGGATTCTCTCAGGCGGACATGGTTTTTGAGATGCCGAACCCAGCTACGGGCATTTTCGTGACTCGTCTGATGGGGGTCTATCAGTGTGGTAACCCGGAAGAGGTGGGGTCAATCCGGAGTGCTCGTCATGACTATATCAATGTTGCCAAAGGACTCGATGCCATTTTTGTTGGCTGGGGCGGATCAGCTTTTGCTATTAAGAAATTGAATGAAGGTGTCGTTGATAACATTGATTGTAATGATCAGGGTGGTCACAGTGGCAGTAAATACTGTTTCCGCAAGGAGCGAACAGGTCCTATGCGCATCGAAGACACTGGCTATATCAAGTTTGCCAAGGTCTGGGAAGCAGCGAAGGACTTTGGCTACCGGACCGAGAGTAAGTTTGCCGGCTATCCTCATCAGGAGGATAAAGCCATGGATGCTCGACCAAATGGTGGTCATTTGCGTATTGGTTATCCTGGTATCATGGAGGCCGAGTACGACTATGATCGTGAAACGAATAGTTACAAGCGTACTTGGGGTGGCGTGCCGGATACTGATCGGACCAACAAAGAGCGAATCGCTCCTAAAAACATCGTAGTTGTTATCGCTGAGAATGAACAAATTTTGGCTGATGTCGATTACAAATCACGTGGAGTGCAAGATCCTTGGGCGGGGCTGGAAGATTGGGAGAAGACCGGGCCACGGAATATTTCTGGACGGTATAACAACCTTCAGCTTGGCGACCCGTGGTTTGACAGTAAAGATAGCGGAAGTGCGTACTACTATCTGAATGGCGAGCAAATTCGAGGTACCTGGAAAAAGGACAAATCCAGTGCTGAAAATAAATTAGCTTTCTTTGATGAGAGTAACAACGAAGTAAAATTTGTACCCGGACAAATATGGGTAGAAGTAATGGTGCCTGGGCAAGCCTTTGAGTGGACCCCAGCTGCTCAGTAGTTTCTTCCCTTGCTAGAAGCAAAAACAGACCAATGGTCTGTTTTTTGTTATACTGAGAACGTTGTTATTTGTTTGTACTATGATTCTTTTTCTCCACGGTGAAGACCAATTTCTTGTGAATCGTCGCAAGCGAGCGCTCATAAATGCTTTTTCTAAGAAGTATTCCATGGGTGAGGTGTTCGTTTTCGATTTCGAAGACCAGGGCAGTGTATCGGATGTTAGTCGGGCGCTTTCAGCCTGTGAGAGCGGACTCTTTGCGACGGAAAAAATGGTTGTTTTTCTTCACCCCCTTACTTTAGAGGAGAAAGGAGAAAAATTACTCGTGACTTTTCTGAAGGAACAGGAGAAAGCGATGGCAGAACACATCATCCTACTCTTTGTTCATGTGGGAAAACTCAAAAAATCACAGCCACTTACCAAGGCGCTGATCGCTCATTTGGACAAAGAGGAAGTGTACGATTTTTTGGATGGTCGGGCCCTGGAAACATTTATTCAGAAAGAGCTCGCTTCATTTCATCCAGCAGTACAATTTACCCCTGAATCCCTGCGACAATTTATTGCCCTCACTGATGGAAATATGGCACGCATGATGACCGAGCTCGAAAAGCTTGCTCTGTTTGTTGGGGAGGGGAATATCCAATCGGAAGATATCGCCACGCTCCTCACGCTTCCGGAAGAGAACAGGCTCTGGCAGGCACTCGATGCTCTCGGTCGAGGAGAACGAAAAGAGGCGCTTCTTTTGTTTCGTCAGGAAGCCGACAGAGGCGAAGGGGTTTTCCCGGTCCTCTCCATGTGTGCCTGGCAGGTACGACGCCTCCTTCTTATCCGAGAGGCTTACGATAAAGGAATTCGTCGTCCAGGGGATATCGCTTCTGCTACCAAACTCCCTCCTTTTACGGTCCAGAAAGCTCTCGGTGCCCTCACTCTTTTCCCTCAGCATCGTCTCAAACAGGGGCTGGCTCTCCTGTCTGATATCGATACCAATCTTAAACAAGGTAAGGCCGACCCCGAAACGTCACTCGATCTCTTTATGTGGAAGTTCTGACGTTATTTATTAGGTGGAGTGAAAATTAGATAGAGCCTTAGATAGGTCTCTATCTATGTTTTCAAGCAATAGTTTTCTTTATGCACTTTGCTTTTTTTGCTACTCTAGGGTAAAGTGTTTTAAACATCTTTTGATCTATCATTATGCATAAAAGGAACCTTGCTCTATTAGGAATCATAGCCCTAGTAATTCTTGTAGGAGGTGTTTTTTGGTTGATACAGAAGCGTCAGGCTAGCATGAATCAGCCGGTTGATACAGATCCAGCTGTTAAGACATCAACCAAGATTGACACCTCTGATTGGAAAACTTATCAGAACAAAGAGCTTGGATTTGAATTCAAGTATCCAAAAGAGTGGAGTGTTGATAACGAACGGTCATCTCAAGGTACTGTTGTTTTCAATACCCGTTTCGATGAGAGTCGTGAATCGATTACGTTTTTGAAAAATACAGAAAAGATTTCGTCGAGTGAATGGTTTGAATCTAATCGTCAAAAGCATAAAGGGACAATATTGAAGGAATCGCACCTCACAATTGATGGAGTTGATGCAATGAAATTAGAGACCGGAGAATTTGCTCAATCGTTTATTGTGTTTTCAAATGAGAAAAATCTCTTCGTTGTAACAACGATGGGGTTGATTGAAAAAAAGAAAGTTTTGGAAACATTACGTTTCCTGTAAGGGTTACTAAAACAAAATACAAAAAAGAAAAACCTCTATTGCTACCAAGGTTTTTGGTAGAGGCGCTGTTTAACAATTTCTTCGATGTTACGTGAGGTAATCATGCTTCGCTTCTTGTGTGTTGCACCCTTCGCTCTTTCCAGCTTCCAAGCGGTGGCAGCGGATGTCTTCATCCCGCCAGCCACTGCAAACGTCAGTTCTGGCTGTAACTACGGCAACAAGCCGTGTGCGAGTCAGAACAGCTACCACGACGGGATTGACTTCAGTGGAATTGATCCGACCAAGAGGGAGGTGAGAGCTACAAATCATGGTCGAGTCCACAAAATTATCAAGAACGGTGACGGTGATCATGGAATGGGTAATACGGTCATCCTCGAGCACTTCACTACGGAAGGGCAGAGGGTCTGTAGCTCATACTCTCACCTCAAATCCATCGACGATGAAGTTTACGAGAAGTACAAGAAAAGGAATACGCCTCAAGAGTGGCTGATCGTGGGAACCCGGATTGGTGAGATGGGCGGTACGGGTTATGGACAAGATCAGTACTGGGGGACACATCTCCATTTCGAAATGAAGTCGGATTGCACTCTGGGGGCTCCGACCAATCCTGATTCGTATTGGGGATATACACCCAATCATCCATCGGGATATGGGTATCTTGATCCGAATGCATACGTTGGGAGCAAGTATGCTAACAACCCCTATAACCCTGATGGCTCAACAACACTGATCTACCAAGCGCTAATGTCCGAAGGGTATCCTTATGGGATTGGCGGAGGAGGAAGCCCTTTCAACCTCAAGCTCGACTTTGACATCATGGATCCTGCGACGGGTGTGGAGTGGATTGCTGGCCAGCACGTTCTGAAGCCTGGCCAGGTCGTCAACCTGAAGGTTCAAGTAAAGGCCGAAAACGATAACACGATGGCGCACATGCGTTCCGGCAGGGATCGTATTGAAGTTGACTACTACGTCTGGACTGGATCAGGTGGCTGGACCTTCCTCTCTCGCCAGTACATCCAGGCCACCAATCTCCCAAGCGGAGGTACCCATACCGAAACCGTCCAGTACACGGTTCCATCTGGTGTCTCCACGCTCTCGTTCAAGGTAAAGATCGATGCCGAGGACGAAGCGTACGAAGCCAACGAGGGGGATAACTGGTCTAGGGTTGAAACTTTTCAAGTTGACCTCTCCTGGCTCATCCTGATCATCAACCTGATTCTTGAAGACTGAAGGAGTCTCACATCATGAACCAAACCACTTTCGCTCGCATCATCCTGGCGGCGTCGCTCTCCATCATCACTGGTCTGGCCTCGGCTCAGTCCGTCATCGCCAAGGTGGTGAACATCGAGCCGTCCTACATGCCTGACATGGTGCTTTTCAAGCTCGATGCCGCCTTCGGAGCCTGTGCCGCTGGTTCCTGGGTCTACTACTACGGCACGGCCTACTCCCCGAATCCGGTGACGGATGTGAAGAAGAATGTCCAGGCGGTCTACGCTGGACTCCTCGCCACCATGGTCGCTGGCAAGAAGGTGGAGGTCTCGGGCTCTGCCACCTGCATCGCCTTGAACATCCATCCGACGAACCAGTAGGCCACAGTTCGTCATCGGCAATGTCCAACAAGGCTACTCTCTAAACAGGGTAGCCGTTTTTTTATAAAGTAGTTAAATTGAGGTAAAAGTAAATCTCACGAAGGTTGTGCAAGGAAGTTTTTGAGTCCAAAGTAGTAGTGCTCTGACTCATTATCTCTTCTGTAGATAGGTTCTTATTTCCTCTAACAGGTGGAGCGAAGATGCGGGTAAATAAAAACTCCCCGATTTGGGGAGTTTGAGATTTCAATCTATTTCTTCTCGCTGGCCTTCTTAACGAGGGCGTTCAAGCGAGACTTCTTGCGGGCTGCGGTGTTCTTCTTGATGACTTTTTTCTGGGCGGCTTTGTCGAGGGCTTTGATGGCCTTTTTCAGAGTCTCCTGAGCCTCATCAACTTTACCGGCGGTTACAGCCTCGCGAGTCTTTTTGATGGCGCTTTTGACAACACCATTTACAACCTTGTTGCGAAGGGTGTTTTTGGCGGTAACGCGCATGTACTTCTTGGCAGATTTCTTGATTGGCATACTGACAAATCACTACTTAAATAATAGAACGAGAGAAAACAATGAAAACGACGAAACATGAGACCTCTCTTTTCTATCACGGAAGCCGAATTTTGGCAAGAATAGGGGATAAATGTTAAAATGACCCCACAAAGAAGTGAAATATGATTGCACAACTGGAAGGGAAAATCGCGGGTATTCGGGGGAACGCCCTCATTCTCATGGTCGGGGGCGTAGGCTACCAGGTCTTTGCTTCTGCCTATACCTTGGGTAAATTGGCTGGGCGTGAGGCGGTCCTCCTTCATATCCATACCCATGTCCGTGAGGATATGTTTGCTCTTTATGGCTTTCTCGATGAAGAAGAGCTCCGGATGTTTGAGCTCCTTATTTCAGTTTCTGGTATTGGGCCCAAAGTTGGACTCTCTATTCTTTCTATTGCTGATGTGAAAACGATTCGGTTGGCTATCGTCAATAAGGATCCCAATATTCTCACGCGAGTCTCTGGTGTTGGCAAGAAAACAGCTGAGAAACTGATTGTGGAACTTCAGAACAAGGTAACAGCCGTGGCAGGAGATGAAGAGGGTGACGCTGCGGCCTCGCAGGATGCGCTCGAAGCGTTGACATCGCTTGGGTATTCTGTTTCTCAGGCACGTGAAGCCCTGAAGACAGTGCCAACCGATCTTGATGTAAGTGCCCGCATTCGTGCCGCTCTCAAAACACTGGGTAAAAAGTGAAGTTTGAAATGAACACAGAATTTTTACAATCAGTTGAGTGGCTCCGGCTGCAGGCAGCAACCGGTAAAGACGTGATGCCTCTCAAAGAAGGTGACTTTGTGGCAAATAGCATTGTTCATGAATTACCCCTGATAGGGAAATATCTCTATGTGCCGAGAGGGCCACGGGTAGAAAATGCCAAATTTCAAATGCCAAATTTCAAAAAAAATATTCAAACGTTGATTGACTTGGCCAAAGAAAAAAAATGTCGGTGGATACGGATCGAACCAAAGACGGAAGCGACACTGGAAACAATCAAGAAATCCTTGTCATACAAGATAGTGCGCGCACCGCATGACATGCAGCCGCGAGAAGTTTTCTCGATTGATATTACTGGGACAGAAGAAGAGTTACTTGCTCAGATGAAACCAAAAACCAGGTACAATATTCGTTTGGCGGAGAAGCGCGGCGTTCGGGTGTTCGAAACGCGAGGAACAGATTATCAGGAAGCCTTTTTGAATCTCATTACGGCTACCTCAAATCGCAAGGGCATCACCTCACATCCGAGGGCGTACTATGAAAAATTTTTATCCGTACTTCCAGAAACGATGTGTCGTCTCTTTGTCGCGGAGTATCAGGGCAGTGTTATTGCGGCCAATCTGGTTATGTTTTATGGCAACACGGTAACCTATCTTCATGGTGGCACGGCGGATATTCATCGTGAGGTGATGGCACCCTATCTTCTTCAGTGGGAGCAAATCAAAGTAGCAAAAAATGAGGGGTATCAGTGCTATGATTTCGGGGGGGTTCGTTCTGAGAATGCCACCAACTCATGGAGCGGTATTACCAAGTTTAAACTGGGTTTTTCGCCTACAACAAAAACAATCCATTACCCTGGAGCATACGACATTATCCTTGATTCCTGGCGGTATCTCCTTTATGATGGGCTACGGCATTTGCAATCACTCAAGCGATTTCTGTCATAATAGATTTTTTCTATGTCTCTCAAACAATCATTTTCGCGCCTGCTGCCACAGGAACTGAAAAATATCTACCATCTATCACAGGCAATCCTCGCGTGTGTCTGGTACGGTTTTCCTGGAAATAAGCTTCGCATTATTGGAATTACTGGTACGAATGGTAAGACCACGACGACTCAGTTTGTGACGCGCGTTCTTCAGGCTTCCGGTGAGAAGGTAGCTATGGCTTCTACTATTAATTTTCAGATTGGTGAACGTTCGTGGGTGAATGCCTCGAAATTTACCACGCTTTCTCCCTGGAAATTACAGCACTTTCTCCGCGAGGCTGTGAAAGAGCGTTGTAAATATGCCGTGATTGAAACCTCATCACACGCGCTTGATCAGAATCGGGTATGGGGAATTCCTTACGAAGTGGCAGTCATGACCAATGTGACCCGAGAGCACCTCGATTATCATAAAACAATGGCAGCCTATCGAGCCGCCAAGGGACTACTCTTTCGTCGGGCCAAGAGAGCTGTGGTCAATCTAGATATGGAAGCCCCAGAATATTTTTTTTCCGAGAGAGGTGAGACAGTGACCTACAGTACCAAAAGGAATGAAGCGACACTCTTTGCTACTGATATCTCGCTTGATTTTAAGGGTACGGAATTTACGGTAAACGGAATACGGTTTCGAATCCAGGTACCAGGACTCTTCAATATTGAAAATGCGTTGGCCGCACTGGGGGTAGCTCATCTCTTCCGGATTGACCTTGTTCTTGCCAAGAAAGCGCTGGAGGGTGTCACTGGCGTACCAGGACGAATGGAACTTGTCCCAAACCACATGAATGCTGATATTGTTATTGACTATGCCGTTACCCCGGATGCTTTTGAAAAACTCTACACCTCAATTCTGCCACTCAAAATTCCGGGGAGTAAAATCATTCATGTTTTTGGTGCCTGCGGTGAACGCGATCGGGGGAAGCGACCACAAATGGGTGAGATTGCGAGCACTCATGCGGATATCATTATCCTCACCAATGAAGATCCGTTTTATGAAAATCCAGAACAAATCCTCGATGATATCGAACGGGGCGTGACGAAAAAGAAAGACAAAGACTATTTTCGTATTTTTGACCGGCGTTCGGCTATTGCCAAGGCGCTGTCCTTGGCGGAAATAGGGGACATCGTTCTCGTAACTGGGAAGGGGGCCGAAGTGACGATGGCCCTTGGTGATGTGCGTATCCCGTGGAGTGAGCGTCTCGTGATAGAAGAAGAGTTGGCTAAATTGAAAAAGTAAAAAAGACCCCTCGTCATGAGGGGTCTTTTGAAACTCAATTACGAGTTCTCAAGCCAGGATACGGATCAGAAGGATAGTGAGGAAGAGTCCAACGAATGCGCCACCGATGATTTCGCTGATACGATGACCAACTCGCTCTTTGAGACGAGGAAAGCTGTTTTGATTGAGGTTAAGTTGATCAACAAGCATGTTGAGGTAGCGGCCCTGATCGCCTAGGTACATGCGGATACGGGCGGCGTCATCGATAACGATAAAGGCGAGAACAGCTGAGAGGGCGAAAGAGCCGGAGTGGATGCCTTCGAAATAGGCAACGCTGGTGAGAAGTGATACGACGAGCGAGGTGTGGGCACTTGGCATGTGGCCGTGTGTGAATGCGTACTCGATATTGAAACCATGTTTATAAGTATAGAGAGCGAACTTGATAAACTGGGTGATGATACCGACAGTGATAGGGATAAGGAAGACGAGGTATGACTGGAATGACTCCATAGAGATAAATCACTGTTTAAATGGATTTTCTGCCCGTAGTATAGCATATTTTGACGCTCTGATTGCAAAATTGCTCAAATTTGCTACCGTAAGGATATAAATCTAACATTAAAGCCATGATGAGTTTGTCGTTGATTTTGCTGGTGTTGGTGGGAGTAGTAGTGCTCTATGTCGTTTTTGCTTATAACGGCCTCGTCCGTCTCCGGAACCGAGTAAGTGAGGCGTGGAGCGATATTGATGTCCAGCTCAAGCGTCGTTATGATCTCATTCCCAATCTCGTATCAACGGTCAAGGGATACGCAGCTCATGAGAGCGGTGTTTTTGAAAAAGTGACCGAGGCCCGAGCGAACGCTATGCAGGCTGGTAATACCCACGACAAGGCCGAGGCAGAAAACATGCTTTCAGAAACCCTGAAGAGTCTTTTTGCGGTGGCTGAGGCGTACCCAGATCTCAAAGCCAATCAGAACTTCTTGGAATTGCAACGTGAATTATCTGATACGGAAAACAAGATTCAGGCCTCTCGTCGTTTCTACAATGGCAACGTTCTTGAGCTCAACAACAAAGTCGATATGTTTCCATCGAATATCATTGCCAGCATCTTCCATTTCGGAAAGAGTGAATTCTTCGAGGTGGCTGAGGCTGAAAAAGAACCGGTCAAAGTGGCTTTCTAAGGCTCTATCCGAGACTGATAAAAAGAGGTATACTGGTGGCGCACTCTGGAATAGGAGGGCGTCACTTTTATTCAAAAAATTATGTCAACACTCTATACTCACAAGGACAGTAATCAGCGCCTGACGTTTCTGTATATCACCGGCTTCCTTCTTTTTGTCATCGGAGTTGGATACGTATTTGCCGGAGCGATGCATTCAAGCGCGGTACTGTATGGTGCCGTACTTTTCTCGGTGCTGACCAGTATTGCTTCGTACTGGTGGAGTGACAAAATTGTGCTTTCGATGAGCGGGGCACGATTGGTGAACTTCGAAGACAACAAAGAACTCTATCGATTAGTAGAAAATCTCGCTATTACGGCGGGACTTCCCACGCCAAAAATCTATACCATTGAGGATACGGCGCTCAACGCTTTTGCTACCGGTCGTAATCCAGAGCACGGAGTGATTTGTTTTACCACCGGAATTCTCGCTTCCCTTAATCGGACCGAACTCGAAGGAGTGGCCGCTCACGAACTCTCTCATATTGGCAATCGTGATACTCTCATTGGGACGGTAGTGGTTATTTTGGTAGGCTTCGTAGCACTCTTGGCTGATTGGTTTCGTCATTGGGCCTGGTTTGGTGGGAATAATCGGGACAATGATAACCGCGGTCAGTTTCAGGTTATTCTCATGGTAGTAGCGGTCATTCTTTCACTGCTTGCTCCATTGGCGGCGACTTTGATGCAACTCGCTATCTCTCGCAAGCGCGAATTTTTGGCGGATGCTTCGGGGGCACTCCTTACTCGTTATCCAGAGGGTCTCGCCTCAGCTTTGGAAAAGATTTCTGGTGATCACGAGCCACTTGAGGCAGCGAATCGCGCTACCGCCTCTCTCTATATTGCCAATCCCTTTAAGGGAAAAAATGTAGCTAAGTTTTTTATGACCCATCCTCCTCTTGAGGAACGGATTGCTGCTTTGCGAAATATGACAGTGAAGTAATATGTCTTCACCGTATCAGGAGTTTGTACGTAAGGCGAAGGAGCGCTACGAAGAAAACAAGAAAAAAAAACTCCTCCCAAAAAATGACATTGAGTTTACGGCGCATGCCAGGTACAAGATGACCCAGTATGGGCTGTCAGAGCAAAAGGTAAAGAGTGTCATCCGTCACCCGAAGCGGACAGAAAAAGGAATCGCTCCCAAAACAGCTGCCGTTATGCAGCCAGTTTCTCCCAAGCTTGTTGATGGGAAAGAGTCGTGGAAGCAGGAGCTTTGGGTGATGTATGTTTGTCCTGTGAAATCTTCATCAGATGAGGTGTCCAATAAAATCGGACAATTTCACAGGTCAAAGAAGATTCGTATCATTAGCGCCTGGCGCTATCCTGGTATTAGTCCCAAGCGCAGTCCTATCCCAGCGGAGATTTGGCAGGAACTTGAAGATGGGGGTATACTGGAAACAACCTAATTAGATAATCTTGCTTATTATGGAGAATGAAAACGCGGGAAGTGTGCCACCAGTAACCCCGGCACCTCAAGAGACAAAGCCGGAGGGGGGATCAAGTGCAACCCCTACGCATGCTGGTATAATTTCTCAGCTTGAAGCACTTCTTGATGAGTACATGATACAAAAAGCACCGTTTGCTATTCCGCCAGCTGGCAAAGAAATCATCGTGAAGATTTCTCCTTATTTGGTCATTATCTCTGCCGTCATTCTCGTTCCGGCTGTGCTTGCTGCTCTCGGTCTCTCGGCGGTCATGGCTCCTGTCGCTATGATGGGTGGGAGTGTCTGGGGAGTAAAGGCCATCCTATCACTCCTCGTTTCGGTAGCGTCACTCGTTGTAGAATTGATGGCAGTCCCGGGGCTCTTCAAGCGAACCAAGGGTTCCTGGCGTTTGGTGTTTTACGCGACGCTCATCAGTCTTGTGGGGAGTCTTCTCACTATGAATATTATCGGCGGTCTCATCGGTGCCATCATCGGTTGGTATATCCTCTTCCAGGTGAAGGATATGTACAAAAACTAACCTCTACCTTATCAAAAAGACCCCTCATCATGAGGGGTCTTTTTTGGCTTGAGAGAGGGTAAAGATACTTGACAATATACATATTTAGGTGTACAATGTATAGAACAGTGCCAGGAATGGCTCTGTCTCAACACCGGGTGAAGGGTAATCCTTCATCCATCGAGTCCGGGCTCAACTGAGCCCATTCACACCAGGAGATTGTCATGAGCTTCCGCACGCTTGTTTCCTTGGTCATGATTGCCATTTCGATGATGCTCGGCGCTTGCGCCCATCGTGTCACCGAAACCGTCCATCCTGATGGTTCGCGTACGACGACCACTGAGACCCGAGTGGCTTCGACTACCGGGTACTACAGTGGGTACTACGCGGCGCCGGCACACGTCCATGATCGTGAGACCTGGACATACTCGCCCGCTTGGGTGAGTGGCCTGAAGAACCAGTGGACCTACCCGACGCCGACGCGTCTGCCCAATGGTCAGATGGCTCTCGTCTGCTGGCCGGGCGTGCGCAATACCACGCCAGTGAACGGCGTGTGCCGCGACAAGTAAGTCGCGCGAAGACGTGACAACCCTGGAGGCGGCCCCTTGTAGTTTACAAGCGGGCCGTTTCAATTTTTTAGAACATCCGGTGTCTTTTGTGAAATTTTGTTATACGGTATACTAAGCAAGTGAGAAATATTTTCTCGTTCTTCGTTATTCGTCAAAGAGAGTAAACATGAAAAAGACAAAAATCGTCGCCACTATTGGTCCGGCCTCAGAATCCAAAGAAAAACTCCGGGAGATGGTGGCTGCTGGTATGAACGTAGCGCGGCTTAACTTTTCCCACGGTGAATATAGTTGGCACAAAGAGGTCATCAATCGTTTGCGAGAACTGTCGCACGAACTCAATCAACCCATTGGGATTTTGGCTGATCTCCAAGGACCACGTATCCGGACGGGAGTAGAGGAAGAAATTGTGGTGAAGCAGGGGGATCGAGTACGAGTGAGTGATGTGGCGTGGAGCGAGAAACTCCCAACTACGGACACGCCAACCATCACCCTCGATATGGCTAATATTATCTCTGGGGTTGATGTTCGTCACGCCATTCTTATTGAAGACGGGACTATCGAACTAACAGTAGAGGAAAAAGGAGAAGGATTTGTTGTCGCTGTTGCTCAAAATGAGGGTGTTATCAAAAACCGGAAGGGAGTCATTCTTCCAGACTCAACCCTGACACTTTCGATTCTTTCCGAAAAGGATATAGCCGACCTTCATTTTGTGCTCGAAGAGGGGGTAGACTATGTCGGTCTGTCCTTTGTCGGCTCAGCGGCTGACATCGAGAGCGTGCGTCGAGAAATGCAAGGTGTGCTCGGAGAGAAAGCTCGTCTGCCTCAGATAGTTGCCAAAATTGAACGGAAAGAAGCTATCAAAAATCTCGTCTCCATTATTGAAGTGACTGATGCGGTTATGGTGGCCCGGGGTGATCTCGGTATCGAAATGCCCCAGAGCGAAGTAGTTATTCTTCAGAAGCGTATCATTGCTGAGAGCTTGCGCCACGGGAAGCCGGTTATTGTAGCCACTCAGATGATGAAATCGATGACCGAGAATCCGCGACCAACCCGAGCTGAGGTGTCCGATGTTTCCAATGCTGTTATTGATCATACTGACGCAGTGATGCTTTCAGAGGAATCAGCTATGGGGAAATACCCGGTAGAAACTATTCGGATGATGGCAGAAATTATCAAAAAGACTGAGGAATCACCCTTCGATGACTTGTATCGGACCCTTGATCTTAATTGGAAGAACGAGTATGCCACAATGATGAGGAGTGTCTACGAATTGGCGAAGAGCTTTCGGGCCAAGGGTATCATCCTCCTTTCGATGAGTGGTTTGACGGCACGTCTCGTTTCGCATTTTCGGCCAGCAATGCCGATATTGGTAGCGACCAACAATCGTGAGACTTGGCAGGCACTTTCGCTCGTCTGGGGAGTGGTACCGTCACTCTATGAGGGCGACACGCGTCTTGATACGTTTGCTGATCGTGTCATGCAGGATGCGAAAACGTCGGAATTATTGCAGATAGGTAATCAAGTAGTGGTGTTTCATGGTCGTACCCCGGATCAGGAGACGCTCAAGTTAGTCGGTATTAGAGAAGTACGATAAAAGTTATGCTCTCATTTTTTCCTCGAGAACAGAAACGCTTGAAGCGAGAATCGGGGAGCCTAGCACTCCGTATTCTTTTGGTGACAGACGGGCTGGTTGTTTTTTCTGGTGCCATGCTTGGTCCCATCTATGCTCTTTTTGTTCAAGATATCGGTGGTGATATCCTCGATACTGGTTTAGCAGCAGGGGTGTTTACGGCTACGGCTGGCATTGTAGTATTTCTCTCGGGTCGTTTTAGTGACAAAGTACGTGAGACAGAACTAGTTGTCGCTTTGGGTTATGCTGCCATTGGACTCGGTTTTCTCAGTTATACCCTCGTTCATTCTGTGACCCAACTCCTTCTTGTTCAGGCTATTATTGGTTTTGGTCAGGCACTTTCTTCACCATCGTTTGACGCGCTTTATTCTCGCCATGTTGACCCGAAGCGTTCTGGTTCCCAGTGGGGGGCTTGGGAATCAATGAGTTATTTTGCGGTAGCTTTCGGAGCACTTGCTGGGAGTACGGTAGTGAGTCTTTTTGGTTTTCGAGTCCTTTTTGTGGTGATGGGATGTTTGGCGCTCTTGAGTGCTTTCTATATTTATTTCCTTCCCAGGAGGGTACTCTGATAGACTCTCTTGTCGGAATGCGGGAAGTTCGCTAGACTAACTCGTGCTCTCTTCGGAGGGTTTGCAAAGAGTATTGGAAGGGTGGCCGAGCGGCTTAAGGTACTTGCTTGGAAAGCAAGCGTACAAGAAATTGTACCGAGGGTTCGAATCCCTCCTCTTCCGCAGAAGTGAAAAAGGATCGCCTCGCGCGATCCTTTTTTGCTTCTATGATAGGGGTGGTTCGAAGTTTATACCCTTTTTGGGTGAATCCCTCCTCTTCCGCACCGTAAAAGAAAAAATCCCAATTAAGGGATTTTTTCTTTGATTGAATTTTTGACCCATTTATTTCCTCGTTAATGAAGATATAGTATGATAAAAACATTATTTTTTATCACGCATACTTATTATGGGGCAGTATATAATCGAGGGAAATAATATGACTACCCTGGAGCGGGCTTATGATGAGCTCGAGACTGTTTTTCATCTCCCAGACTATTTTGGCCGTAATCTCGATGCGTTTGAAGAATGTCTCACCGATCTTACCGATGAGGAAGGGAGTCTTAGTGTGACTGTACGGAATAGCAAGGCAGTCGAGAGCGCTCTGCCGGAATGGGAATCACTGGTAGAAATTTTTTTAGGGAACCCTTTTATTTCGCTTACTGAGGAATAGTCGGGAGGTGTTTCTTTCCCCAGGTGTTGAGGGCGCAAATAAGTGGCGAGAGACTCGCCCCGCGTTTTGAGAGACGATATTCAACCCGGGGAGGAACCTCCGGATAGACCTTTCGAATAATGAGAGCGTCTTTTTCTAGTTCTCGGAGTGTCTGAATCAGCATTTTTTCGCTAACTGTCGGGATGAGTTTTTTGAGTTCTCCATAGCGTTTGGTTCCCGAAGAGAGATGCCAGAGGAGAATCGTTTTCCATTTGCCAACAATGAGACGCAGTGTTCGTTCAATAGGGCAGTCAGTGGAAGATGGTTTCATAGATTTATACTTACTAAAATGTATGTACTTGTATAATAGTATGTATTAGCTTATACTGCAAGGGTAATTATTCAGAAAAACACTATGTCGAATGTTGTTGAGGCTCTCAAGTGGCGTTATGCCACTAAACAGTATGATGTCACCAAGAAGCTGACGGATGAACAGGTAGCTACTCTCAAAGAGAGTCTTCGTCTTGCTCCCTCATCCTTCGGTGTTCAGCCGTGGCATTTTATTGTGGTTGAAAATACCGAGTTACGCGAAAAGTTACGAGCAGCCGGTTATGGGCAGGCTCAAATCACCGATGCTTCCCACTTTATAGTTCTCGCTTCGGAAAAAAATGTTGATGTCACCTTGGTAAAAAAATACATGGAGAGTATCGCATCCCAGAAGAATATCCCAATCGAAAGTCTCTCTGGTTTCAGTGATATGGTGAATGGAGCTATCGCGGCGAAGGGTGAGGCCGGAGCTCGTGAGTGGGCCGCTCGTCAAGTCTATATTGCTCTTGGCGTGTTATTGACAGCAGCTGCCTTGGAGCAGATTGATGCTACACCAATGGAGGGTTTTGATTCGAAGGCCTTTGACGATATTCTCGGATTGGAGGCACGGGGGCTTTCGTCGCAGGTAGTGGTAGCCTTGGGGTTTCGTTCAGAACACGATGAGGCAGCTCAGGCTCCTAAGGTACGCTACAGTGAGAAAGAGGTATTTACTACCAAGTAATACGTATGCAGTGGGTTTTCCATGAAGCAGCGTCGCGTGGTTTTGGGCGATATGAGTGGCTCACTACGCACTATTCCTTTAGTTTTGCGAGTTACTATGATCCAAATCGCATGGGATTCGGTCTCCTGCGAGTGCTTAATGATGACGTTATCGCTCCGGGGACTGGCTTCGGTAAGCACCCACACGATAACATGGAGATTATTACCATACCTCTTTCGGGGGCCATTCGTCACGAGGATAGTATGGGAAATAGCGCAACGATATCAGTTGGCGAGGTTCAGGTGATGAGTGCCGGCACGGGGGTGTTTCATGCGGAGTATAATGCTTCCGAGACAGAGCCTCTCTCGCTTCTTCAGATTTGGATTGAGACGAATAAACGCGACGTACTTCCTCGCTATGGTCAAAAAAGATTTATCGAGGAGGACCTTCGGGATGAATTGTGCCCAGTGGTGGGACCAATAGGAACGACTACACTTGATATCTATCAGGATGCCACTCTCTCACTCGGACGTTTTGAACAGGGGCGGCAGGTCCAGTATAGACTGAGTGATATTACTCATGGGCTGTATTTTTTTGTGATAGAGGGAAGTGTCATTATCGAGGGAAAACAGCTCTCTTCACGTGACGGTCTAGGGGTTTGGGATATCCCAGGAGGCATGCTTACTTTTGTGACAGCGCCAAAAACATATCTCCTTCTTATTGAGATACCGATGACAGAAAAAGCATCCTCTGCTACGCTTGAAGTATAAATAACTAAGCGTTATAGCCTATGATTACTGGCTTTATGGAGTTTGTCAGGAAGCAGGGAGTGGTTGGTCTGGCGGTTGGATTTATTTTAGGCGGCGCTGTTTCGAAGGTAGTGACAGCTCTTGTGACGGATATTATTAACCCCATCCTAAGCGTATTCTTGGGGGCGGCTGATGGTCTTAAGAAAGCGAGTATCAATATGGGCGATGTGACTATTCTCTGGGGTGATTTCTTGAGTGTCCTTATTGATTTTCTCGTCATTGCCCTCGTGGTGTACTACGGGGTCAAGTTGTTGAAGCTCGATACACTTGATAAGAAGTAGGGTGTTTTAAAAAACAGTCCTCGTTTATGAGGGCTGTTTTTTCTTGGCGGTTAGGTGGGGTATACTGAAGCAGCTTCTTATTTTTTATTATTTCTATATAGTATGGCACTTAAGAAACAGGATACAGGAAAGCTCTCGCTTGCTCTTCATAAAAAACTACAGGGAAAAGTAAGTATTACGCCGAAGATTAAGGTTAAGAATCGAACTGATTTGGCACTTGTCTATACGCCGGGAGTTGGGGCCGTATCATCCTATATTGCTACTCACAAGGAAAAAATAGCTGACTATACCATGAAGGGGAATACGGTCGCTGTTATTTCTGATGGGTCGGCAGTACTTGGTCTTGGTAATATCGGTCCAGAAGGGGCGCTCCCGGTGATGGAGGGAAAGGCGCTCTTGTTCAAGTCTCTATCGGGCATCGATGCTTTTCCTATCGTTTTAGCGACTCAGGATACTGAGGAGATTATTCAAACGGTAAAAAATATTGCCCCAGTTTTCGGTGGTATCAACCTTGAGGACATTGCCGCTCCTCGTTGTTTTGAGATCGAGCGGCGACTTCAGGAAGAGTTGACTATACCAGTACTTCACGACGATCAACACGGGACTGCCCTCGTAGTCCTTTCAGGACTCATTAACGCTCTCAAGGTCGTCAAGAAACAGCCCAAAAAAATTCGTATGGTGATTGCTGGGGCGGGGGCAGCTGGGACAGCTATTGCTGAGCTCCTCATGCTCTATGGTGTGGGAGATATTATTATGGTGGACAGTCAGGGTGTTATTCATGATAAGCGTCCGAATCTTGATGCCGAGAAAAAAATATTGGCCGAAAAGACAAATAGAGAACAGCGAACTGGAGGATTAACGGAGGCTCTTGTGGGGGCAGATGTCTTTGTTGGTGTATCCAAGGGTAACACATTGACAGCGGCACACGTGAGTAGTATGGCGAAGCAAGCCATTATCTTCGCTCTTGCGAATCCAGTTCCAGAAATATTACCCCATATTGCCAAAGAAGCCGGAGCGGCCGTGGTGGCCACTGGGCGATCTGATTTTGCTAATCAGATTAATAATTCACTCGGGTTCCCTGGTATTTTTCGTGGCGCCCTTGATCATGGGGTGAAAAAGATAACAGATGAAATGCTTATTCGGGCAGCTAAAAATCTTGCCGCACTCGTCAAGACACCAACGGCTGAACGTATTATGCCTAATACCTTCGACCCATTGGTGGTACCGGCAGTTGCTAGGGCAATACGTTAAATTAGAAAGTAGTTTTTCTAAAGGACACTGGTAAATATCAGTGTCCTTTGTGGTATAATGAAGTATATTTTTGTTCGAATATGAATCAAGAAATGGATGAAAAAAATGAAGTAATAGACGAGAGGGCTTCGGTGATTGGAAAATCATCACGGCAACCCCTATTCGGAGCACTCCTCTTTTGGGGGCTCTTCTTGATCTTTGGAGTGTTAATTGGTGGGGTGATATGGGGGGGATATCTCTCTTGGAACTTTACCAAGGATCAGGCGGCATTGCCTTCTATTTCAGGATTGCCTCAGGGGAGTGATGAGAGCCTAGCTCCTGTAACTCGGATTGAAGCGGCACCAATAGTAGCAAGTGAGCCTGATACCGAAGGCGAATCACTTAAAAAGACTAAAGGAATAGATATTCAAGTGCTCAATGGTGGAGCGGCTAAGGGCAGCGCTGGAACAGTGGCTGAAAATTTAAAAAAAGACGGCTTTACTAAAGTAACGGTTGGTAATACGGTTAATAATTATACTGATACGGTTGTTTATTACGCTGTTGGCCATGAGAGTGAGGCCGACGCCGTAAAGAAATCACTTCTTAAATCCTATCCAAAAGCCGAAACAAAGTCGGCACTTCAGAACAATAAAGAGACTACAGTAGGAACTATTACGGTGATTCTTGGGAAATAGCAGGGGGAAAATAAAAAGACGCAACACAGACAAGTATGAGTCTGAGGCTCAAAGTATTTTTGGTAATCGGCGCAGTTTTTTTGACATTCTTTTTTTTCGTCAGTCAAATTCTCTCTAAGATTATTTCTGAGGATTTTTCGGATTTGGAAAAACGTGATGCAACGGAAAACATGCTCCGCGTCACGGATGCTCTCCAGGGCAAGATTGACGATCTTACGGTGAAATTGAGTGACTGGGCCCAATGGGATGATACCTATCGATTTTTGGCTGATCACGATGAGCAGTATGTTCAATCAAATTTGCAAAACGAAACATTTGGACTTTTGCAAATTGATATGATAGCCTTTCTCGATTTACAAGGACAGATAGTTTTTCGAAAACAAGTTGAAGATAATCAGGAGCGACCCTTCATTGAGTCTTTCGCGGCGCATTTGGTTGAGGATGTGGTAAATGGTGATATCACAACACAAGGAGCACATCAGGAGATAGTCGCGCTTCCGGAGGGTGCTATTTTGTATGTGGCGAGACCGGTTACTTCGAGTGACGGCACTGCGCCCGCAAAAGGATATGTTGTCTTTGGTCATTTCTTCGATCAGGAAAATATCAAGGGACTATCACAGGTGACTCATTTGATGGTTCGGTCAGTTACGTATGATGAGGCGGTACAGGACACTGACTTTTTAATGGCACGGAATAATGTTACTAAGGAACAACCGTTGTATATCGCTGATCCAGGTGATTCGCGGGAGCTATCTGCCTATTATCTCGTGAGTGACGCTGAGGACTCTCCTGTGTTAATTCTTCGGGTCACTATGGAGAGAGATATCTTCGGCAAGGGCCAGACGGGCATCAAGCTATTTAACCGATCGCTCGCGTTCAGTATGATTGTTTGTGTCATCCTGGTTTTTTTTCTCTTGAATCGGCTCGTGCTCCGTAAACTCATGCGTCTGAGAACTCAGGTAGAAAGAGTGAGGGAAAGTGGCGATGTGGGGCATTTGATTACACTTCCTGGTAATGATGAATTTTCGACTCTGGCCGATAGAATCAATGATATGCTTCAATCACTTCACGATGTTGAAGTGAAGCGCAAAGAAAGCGAGAAGCGATTTCGGACAGTGGCCGATTCCGCGCCGGTTATGATTTGGATGTCTGATACGGACAAACAGTGCACCTATGTTAATAAGGTTTGGCTTGATTATACCGGTAGGCCATTGACGGAAGAACTGGGGCAGGGTTGGAAGGCTGATGTTCACCCTGATGATGTAGCAATGACTGATGCCGCTTATGAAAAAGCCTTTGTTGAGCAGCAGTCGTTCAATGTGGAATATCGACTAAGAAGAAAGGATGGTTCGTTTGGTTGGGTTTTTTCCCGGGCGGTGCCGCACTTGTCAGCAGAGGGGGTATTCTTGGGTTATATTGGATCCTGTGTTGATATTAATGAGCGTAAAGAAGCTGAAAATCAAAAAGAGGGGTATATTGTGGAGATAGAAAAAATGAACCGCATTATGGTGGAGCGAGAACTTAAGATGATAGAACTTAAGGAGCGTATTAAGAAATTAGAAAACCGTGGTGAGTAAAGAGCTTCCCAATTCTTTTGTTGCTGAAACGGAAGAGACAGCTTCTGATTTTTTTCCGAATGTTGGCCTAGAACGAGAAAGCCTTCAAGAACGTAATAGATTTTTGGAGGACACGAGGCGGGCCATTTTTAATGTCCTCGAGGATGTAACCGACTCCGAGAAAGAACTGGAACAGAAAACTGAGGAGCTTGAGAAGTTTCGTCAAGCAGTTGATGCGAGTTTTGATCATGTTGTTATTAGCGACATAAATGGTCGTATCCTGTACGCGAATCGGGCTGCAGAAATTTTGACTGGCTATTCTCGACAGGAAATATTAGGAAATACCCCAGCGCTGTGGGGGAGGCAGATGCCAAGAGAATTTTATGAAACCATGTGGCATACCATTAAGACAGAGAAGAGCGGATATGCTGGTGAGCTAACGAATCGTCATAAAAATGGCACCAAATATCTCTCGAGTCTTCGTATCACGCCTATCCTTGACGAAAAGAACGAGATTAAATTTTTTGTTGGTATAGAAAGGGACATTACTGAAGAACGGAAGTCACAGCTGAAGATTGTGCGTCACGCTGCTGAACTAGAAAGAGTTAATACTCGCATTGCTGAAGAAAAGGAGCGAACAGAAAGTATCTTACGGTTTCTTCGATCAATTGGTGAGGGGGTATTTGCAACGGACAATGAACAGAAAATTATATTCATGAACGAGGCATCAGAGCTCATGATTGGACAATCGATAGTCGAGTGTCAGAATCAGCGCTATGATAGCAAAGTTTCTTTTGTTCATAAGGGCCATGATGAGTCAGGGTTACTGAATATAGTAGCCATGACACTGAAAGAACGTCGGACAATATCGTTCCCTCAAAACTCTTTTTTGGTACGGGAAGGCAAGGAGGTTCCTATATCAGGTACTTGCTCCCTTATTCGAGATGAAAATCAGAATATCATGGGTACCATCACTGTTTTTCAGGATATTACCAAAAAACATGAATTGGACCAGATGAAAGATAGTTTTCTTTCGGTAGCAGCCCATCAGCTTCGAACGCCACTTGGGAGTATGCGCTGGAATATGGAACTCCTTCTCGGTGGAGATCTTGGGCGCCTCCCGAAGGTGGCCAAGGAAGCTGTGACACAGATTTATGAAAATAGTCAACGTATGATTATTCTGGTAAATGACCTTTTAAACGTTGCTCGTATTGATCAGCACAAGGGCAAAGAGGATGCACGACTCGTTGATCTTGGGGGTATGCTTGATGATGTTATGAGGGGTATGTATCCGGAGAGTAGACGGCGAGGAGTTAGTTTGACGTTTGAGGGCATCAGGCATACTTTACCGACTGTATTGATACCACCCAAGCATTTTTACGAGGCTTTTCAGAATTTAATTTCTAATGCCCTGAAGTATAACCATAAGGGTGGGTCAGTACGAATTAAGCTATTACATCATAAAGAATCACTCGAAGTACAAATTACCGATACGGGTATTGGAATTCCCAAAGAAGATCAATCGAAGATATTTTCCAAATTTTTTCGAGCAGGAAATGCTGTTCTCAAGGAAACAGAAGGTAGCGGACTCGGGCTTTCCGTGGTAAAATCTTACTTGGAAGAAGCGGGTGCCACCGTCCGTTTTGAAAGCATGGAAGGTGAGGGCACAACTTTTTTTGTTGTGGTTCCATTGCCGCATGTATCATCTCAATCTTAGATATATCACATGACATACGCATATGAGCGAAGCAAAGTATGTGCTCGTAGTTGAGGATGACCCGTTTTATTCGAAAATTTACAAGACAAAATTGGCCAAGGAGCATATATTGTCTGAGATTGTTGGCAATGGAGATGATGCTCTCAAATTATCTCGTGAGCGTCGTCCAAGCCTCATTCTGCTTGATCTTATTATGCCAGGGAAGGATGGTTTTGAAACACTAGCCGAAATGAAGGCGGATGCTATTCTCAGGGAGGTGCCAGTGATAGTGCTATCTAACTTGAGTCAGGAAGAGGATATTAAGCGGATTATGGAACTTGGAGCGCAAGAGTATCTCGTTAAAGCTAATGTTCCTATCCAAGAGGTGATAGACAAAGTGAAACATAATCTGGGACTCTAGGTTTCTTATGGGTGATATTTTGACTCATGATGCTTTAAAAGCGCTATTGCTTGAGTCTGGAGTTGTGGAAGCGCGGGATTTGGAGTTGGCTGAAGAACGCTTGAAGAGTGAAGGGGGGACGTTTGTTCAGGCACTTTCGTGGTACAATCTGGTTTCTGAGGAGGAGCTTGGAAAATTAATGGCAGATGCTTTGCATGTGCCATTTGTTGTACTTGGGGAGCGGGTTATTGATCCCGAGGTTCTTGCGATAGTGCCTGAAATAGTAGCGCGAAAAAAGCGACTCGTTGTTTTTATGCGCGATGTGGAACATATTCATGTGGCTATGGTCAACCCACATGATGTGGAGATGGTGAGTTTTTTAGAAAAAAAGACAGGGCTGACCGTCAAGGTGTATTTGGCTATGGAGCGGGATATGGAAAATGCCCTAACACGGTATCGTCAGGGAATGGCAGAGGCCTTCGATGAGATAATTTT
This sequence comes from uncultured Bdellovibrionales bacterium, assembly GCA_964543815.1. Taxonomy (GTDB): domain Bacteria; phylum Patescibacteriota; class Minisyncoccia; order Moranbacterales; family UBA1568; genus UBA1568. The sequence goes on from CAZIZG010000006.1 coordinate 62,818, forward strand.
TTCTGATATAGAGAAAGTCAGCAAAGAAAGTGGTGATACGGATCCGCCAATTATTCGAATTGTTGATACGCTTCTTTCGTATGCCTACCAGAATCGGGCCTCGGACGTTCATCTGGAGCCACGAGAGAGGGATATGCTGGTTCGTTTTCGGATTGATGGCGTGCTTCATGATATCGTCAAACTTCCCCTAGTCCTTCATCCGCAGATTATTTCTCGCATCAAAGTATTGGCCAAGCTTCGGATCGATGAGCATCAAACTCCTCAGGATGGCAAAGTAAATTTTTCATCCGACACTGAAAAAGAGATTGACGTCCGTGTTTCTATAATCCCAACTACCGAGGGTGAAAAAGTCGTTCTCCGCCTTCTTTCGGAGCGTTCTCGGCAGTTCTCTCTTACCAACCTTGGATTTTCAGAAGAAGCGCTGGCTTTGGTAAAAGAAGCCTATCAAAAGCCCTACGGCCTTATACTTGTGACGGGACCAACAGGATGCGGAAAAACAACCACGTTGTATTCAATTTTAAAGCTATTAAATCGTCGTCACGTTAATATTGTGACGATTGAAGATCCGGTAGAGTATGATATGGAGGGGGTGAATCAGATTCAAGTCAATCCCGATGCTCATTTAACTTTTGCGACTGGATTGCGGAGCATTTTGCGCCAGGACCCAAACGTTATTTTGGTGGGTGAAATCCGAGATGATGAGACAGCGGATATCGCTATCAACTTAGCTATGACCGGTCATCTCGTTCTTTCGACGCTTCATACTAATAATGCTGCCACAGCTATCCCACGTCTCATTGACATGAATATAGAGCCATTTTTAATCGCTTCGACCCTCAATGTTATTGTGGCTGAGCGGCTGGTTCGGAAAATTCATTCTGCCTGTCGTATGAGTATAGAGGTACCAGGAAAAGAGGTGGAGCGTCAGGTCGGCAAGGAGTTATTTGTAAAAATCTTCGGTGAATCGGAACCAGAAAAAATGATTCGTTTGTATCGAGGTAAGGGTTGTCCTGGGTGTCACGAGACTGGGTACGAAGGTCGGAGTGGCATCTTTGAAGTTTTAGTATTAAATGATGAGCTACGTAAAGCGATTACCGATCGTCGTGATGCGGGTAGTATCGAGTCATTGGCTGTCAAAGAAGGAATGCAAACTTTGCTTGAAGACGGTCTTATCAAGATGCAGGAGGGACTAACAACGCTTGATGAAATTCTTCGAGTGACTAAGGAGTAGTAAATTATATGATTTCTTACATCGAGCGACTCATATTTACACGCGAATTGGCAGTACTTTTGAAGAGTGGTATTTCTCTTGGAGAAGCTCTTGAATCATTGCAGGAAAAAGCAGGGAGGAAAGAAACTCGACACGTTATAGGTACTCTTCTTTCTGATGTGCAAAATGGCCAACCGCTTTCTTCTGGGTTAGCACGTTTTCCAAAAATATTTACGAGCTTAGCAGTGAATCTCGTGAGAATAGGCGAGGCATCCGGTACGTTGCAAAAAAATATGGAGTTCTTAGCAGAACAACAGGAACGTGCCTATGCTCTTCGTAAAAAAATTCAAGGAATAGTTCTTTATCCAATGATTGTGCTCAGCATGGCCCTGCTTCTCTCGGCTTTTATCAGTGTTTTTATTTTACCGAAGCTCATTCGGCTTTTTGATTCATTTCAGGTTACGCTTCCATGGACGACGCGTGTTTTGCTTGCCATTTCCCATTTCATGCAAAACTATGGTTTGGAATTTTTCATAAGTCTCTTTTTAGGAGTAGGGCTATTACGAATTATGGTCGCACTGGCGGCTGTTCGTCCCTACTGGCATATGTTCCTCTTCCGTTTGCCTATTACTGGGGAGTTATCTCGAAATATCGCCACGGCGCATTTTTGTCGTGACGTCGGTACGATGCTTCAGAGTGGTTTGCCAGTATTGGAAGCCCTACAAATTGAGGTGAGCGTGATAGAAAATCAGGCGTTTTCGAGACGGGTCGCGATGTTGGCTCAGGCGGTGGCGGAAGGACGAACACTTTCTGATGAATTACATAAAAAATCACACGATATTTTTCCTTTGATTGCTATTAAAATGATTGCATCTGGAGAAAAAACCGGACGATTAGACGAGACACTCCTGTATCTTGAGAGATTTTTTGAAACAGAAGTTGATCGTAAGATAAAAAACATGGCCGTATTGTTTGAGCCTATCCTTCTACTCGTTATCGGATCCCTCGTGGTATTTCTGGCTCTAGCTATATTGACACCAATTTATTCATTGACTGGATCAATTCGACGATAAGAGTGTATGCTGCATATTTTAGAGAAGCGTGTTTTGGGGGCAACACTCATTGAGGTCATGGTGTCAATGGCTTTATTTTCAGCTATTGTGCTCTACACGACACCATTTTATGGTCGTTTTCTTTTTTTGCAGGAAGTTTCGTTGGTTCAAGATGCTTTAGAGAGCAGTATAGCTAAGGCACAGCTTTACAGTATGGAGGGAAGATATGGTGATGAGTGGAGTATTATTGAAGATAATCATCAACTGGTTTTATTTCGTGGTGGGGATTATGAACAAAGAAACCGAGATTTTGATGAGCTATCAATTTCTTTTCCATCGGTTGCTCTCAATGGATTAGAGGCGCCAATTTTCTTTTCTCGAGTAAGTGGTGAAGCAAAAAGAGAAGCAGATATTACTCTGACGGGAAGTGGATTATCCGTGAGACTTCATGTTAATCATCTCGGTATTTTGAATCAGGAGTAGTCCTGCCTTCTCTTAGAATATGAAATTACCCATTGTTTCTGGATTTTCACTGGTAGAGCTCATGTTTTCTGGGGCCTTGTTCTGTGTTTTTTCCTGGGGGATGATGATGGTGCTCCTTGACGGGCTTGATATTAATCGTCAAGGAGAGGAAATGATGGTTGCTACGGCCTATGCTACCGAGGCACTTGAGGCATTACGATCGATTCGTACAGCACGTTTCGATGATTTGGAAGAAATTAATACTACGGGTATAGAAAAACGTTCAGGGGAGTGGTACTTGAAAGGATTGGATACGCAAGATGAATTTGGTAAATTTAAGCGTGTTATCCGGATTGAAAATGCCCGGCGTGATGCAGATGGGCGAATCAGTGAATCGGGTGATGCGGTTGATAGTGAGACTAAAAAGATTATCGTGACCGTTTCGTATATGATTTCAGCGATGCACCAGGACTCGGTCGTTCTGGCTACGTATGTGACTCGTCTCAGTTCAATGCCATGAAGCGAACATTGCGTGGATCAAGTTATTTTGAGGTTATCCTCTATCTGGGTCTATTTTCTTTGATGGCCACGGCCTTGTTTGAGTATTCTTGGGATGTTATTGACCTGAGTGTTAAGAATCGGACAGAACGACGGGTATTTTCTGATGCTCGTGTTCTCTCGGAGCGTCTCAATACCATCATCCGGAATGCTTCTCGTATTGATGCGACGGATTCTCGATTTGAGAGTGAGAATGGAAAATTAGTATTAGAAGATGGTTCGGGTGAGCGATTACAGATTACGATTGAAAATGGCATGTTGATTCTTAGCCGCGATGGTATGCAATCTACGCTTCATTCAAATCAGACTCGAGTGACGTTTTTTGAACTTTCTTCTACTGGTCAGGCGACAGATCACTCAGAGGCAATCAGCTATAGTTTTGGTTTGGATTCGAATGAAAATGATGCGGTATCTGATGTATTATATACTACTCCAGTTGTTCTTCGGTCCGGAGGGTTTATTCGTAAGAGTGGGCTGTGAATGTATGTTGCAACCAAAAGGATATATAGCCTTGTTGACGGTACTGGCGTTGCTTGTTCTGTCTTTATCGTTTTCAGTAGTGGTTACTTATACCTCTGTTGATCAGTTGCAGTCATCACTCTCGGTAGTGCATGGTGCTCGGGCTCTTGCTTTAGCGGAGGGGTGCGTGGAGGATGCTCTCCTTCAGAGGTGGCGGGATACGAATTATGAAGGGGGGGATTATGAGTATCTTGATGGACGCTGTCATGTTGTAGTGGAGGAACAGGGGACTACTTTGGAATTTATTAGCATGGGTAGAGTTGATGTATTTGAACGTACGGTGCGTGTTCGCCTGGATCAATCCGTAACCCCGCCAGCAATTTTGAGCTGGCTTGAACCCTAAAAAGCGTCTACAATGAAAAAAAGATACTCTATTTATTCTATGTTCTCAAAACGTCGACCAGTACTCTTTATTAGTAAAAATTATATTGAGACTGGTTGGGTCACTCTTTCGAAGGAACTCCTTTTTGAGGGCGATGAGACTAGGACGTACTCTCTTGATACGCTGCCTGAGCATCTGAGACGTATTCAAGCGAGTACACGAGAATCATTGCGTATTGTTCTCTCAGAAGAGCTGGTCTATGTAACGACCCTTTCTTTTCCTTCAAGTGTTCGTATAAATCGGAAGCGTGTCGAAGAATTGGCCGAGACCTCCATACCAGAAAATCTTCAGCAGACTTTGTGGGATTTTCGAACCATGCGATACAAAGAGCACTCTAAACGAGCGGGAGAAATCCTTGTGCAAGTAGCAGTAATTGAGCAGGGTTTTGCTAGGGTGCTTGATCATGCTATTCAGTCAGGGATGTGCCAGGTTGATGCCGTCCTTCCGGAATCCTCTATTTTGGCTTTATTCGAAGAGTCATATGATGGGATGACGCTTATTGTAGCGGAAGATCGCGAGAGTACGGTTATAGTGGGGGTTTCTTGTGGATTAGTTATGGGGACAGTAGTCAAGCAGGGTGTGCTTGTTGAGAGCACTGCGATTGAGAGCGCTGTGCATTTTCTCGAAGATATTAGTAGTGAACGTATCTCTCGTATTATTGGCTCTCGTCTATCAAATCAGGATATTCTTGCTGTTTTTGAAAAACAGGGATACCTGATAGAAATCCGTGACTACAACCCCCTCCTGGGAGTCTTTTTAGTGAAGACCCGTGGAAGCGATGAGCAGGTTCTTAATTTAATAAGTGATACGAATAGCGTCACTTCGTGGTGGTGTCGACTCATGAAAAGATAAAGCTTTTAAAAGATGGAAACGGGTTAGACAATTCTTTGAAAGCTGGTATTATACAGGTACTATTACACTCTTTATTTTCTTATGGCAGATAGACATCTCCTTTCTTCGGTTAGGAAAGGATTTACCCTGATTGAGGTTCTGTTGGTAATTGGGATTATTGCAGTCTTGGCTACCGTAGTCATCGTCTCTCTTGATCCGGCTACCCGGTTTCAAAATGCTCGCGATGCGAGACGACTTTCGGATATAGAGAGTATATTGTCGGCGGTTCAGCAGTATATCGTAGATAACAAAGGTGCCTTACCACAGGGTCTTGATACTACGGAACGTCAAATTGGCACTGCCACAGGCTCATGTTTATTGTGGGCGAGTTCTTGTCATGTTGATGCTGACTCTTGTCTTGATTTGACGACCCCCCTTGCTCGCTACTTAAAAACAATCCCATCTGATCCAGCCAATGGCTCTGAGGCAATGACTCATTATGCTATTTCAGTGAATTCAAACAATATCGTGACCGTTTCAGCCTGTGATTCATCGGATGTCTCTATTTCTTCGGTTTCTCACTAGTGACTGATATGAAGAAATACTTTTTTTTGCTTCAAAAAAGGCTTTTTTCCGCATCTGGACTCCTCCTCTTTTTTGTATTTCCAGCGAGCACCACGTATCAACTCAAAGACTATGGGTATGGTGGCGGTGGAGTGGCTAATGGTACATCGAGTAGCTATGCTCTTGAGGGTATTGTCGGAGAACAGAATGCCGGGAAGCTTGATGGCACCACTTATGATGTGGGCGCTGGTCTCCAATTTACCAATCAAGCAAATGTACCACCGGCACCTACTTTTACGAACCCGAGTAACTACTATAATAAACTCAAGATAGTCTTGGATTCCGGGGGAAATCCTAGTGATACGAAATTTGCTATCGCCATTAGTACTGATAGCTTTGTTTCTGATACTAGATACGTGCAAAGTGATAATACTGTAGGGAGCATACTTGGAAGTGAGGATTACCAAACGTACGCAGCCTGGGGTGGCGGCAGTGGCTCGCTTATTGTCGGTCTTCTTTCTGGGACGACCTACCAGGTTAAGGCTAAGGCGATGCAGGGGAAATTTACGGAAACAGGGTATGGTCCTACTGCCTCAGCTACGACTGATAATCCTAGATTAACGTTTGATATTGATGTTTCTGCTTCTGATTCGGATACTTCACCGCCGTTTACCACTAATTTCGGTAATCTTATTGCTTCTACAGTGACGGATAGTCCGGAAAAAATTTGGGTTGATTTTACTACGAATGGAGAGAGTGGCGGCAAGGTTTATGTCTACGGAACGCATGCCGGATTAGCGAGTACTCGAGCAAGCTATACTATTAGCGCTGTAACAGGAAATCTCACAAGTCTAAATGAAGGATTTGGTGCTCAGGGAGCGAGTGCTACCCAGTCGGCGGGCGGTCCATTTTCTATTGCTACCGCCTACAGTCTTTCTTCTAATAATGTGGCTGTAACCGATACGAATATTCGAGAAATTTTTACTTCGAGTAACCCGACCACTTCTGGTCGTGGTTCGTTTCTCCTGAAGGCTAAGTCTTCAGCTGTTACACCAGCCGCGAGTGACTATACCGAGACATTAACAGTGATTGCCTCCGCTAGTTTTTAAAAGAATGGTGAATTCTTTTTGACGAAAGGCATTTTTTGTGCTATCATAGTGTTGTGGAGAGGAAAAACCTCTCTCATATTTTCAGGTAGAAACAAAAAATAAAAGAGTTTGTATGTTGATTTCGGAGCAAATAAAGAAAATATCACTTTTTGGAATTTTTTCCTTAGTATTTACGCTGGTTTTTCCACTTCTGTTCGTAAATAAGGCCCAAGCAGGGAACTTTCAACAGGTTTACGTTCGCCCCGATCGGCTTAAGGCCTCAACCGCAACGACCGGGCTTATTTGCGCCAAGCCGCAAACAGTTGGAACAGAGGCTGATGTCCAGGTGACTTTCCCAGGAAGCTTTACTTTAGGTTTGGCAGCAACTTTTACCGTAACCACGACCAACTTGCCAAGTGGCGCTACTGCTTGGCTTGGTATTGGAACGGCCACAAACGTCACTGGTCAGGTGGTGACTTTCCCCAGTTCTGATTTAACAGTGGGGACGCTTTATTGTTTCAATTGGTCTAACTCAGCTGCGGTTACCAATGCAACGGCTGGTAATGACAAAACTGGTACCATTACTACCCGAACTTCTGGTCCGTCCACCATTGATTCATCTGGCTATGCTCTCTCTATTGTTTCGGACGATCAGATTGTAGTAACAGCTACGGTTCCTTCCACTTTCTCCTTCTCGCTCTCTGGAAACACTGACACTTTTACCGGGAACCTTTCTACTACCACGACTTCAACTTCAGGGAAGACCGTTACTATTGCTACGAATGCCGCTGCCGGTTGGGTGGCATGGGTAAAAAGTGCTAACGCCGCCTTAAATTCGGCTGGTACGGGCGCTACTATTGCCACAGCTGGTTCTATCGATGATGCTCCGACCGATCTTGCTTCATCCACGGGTTACGTGCTTGATGTGAATATCACGACTGATTCTGGCACGGGTACTGGTACGGTGACACAGGCTTCTGGCTACGGAGCAGAATACAATGGTACGAACACCACTTCTGGTGGTACCCTTTCAACCACCTTTCAACCAATTGCTGCTTCTAACGGTACAACTGATGGTGATGTCCTTACTCTTATTGAACGAGCCAAAATTAGTGCTGTCCAAGCGGCCGCTACCGATTATACCGATACTCTGACAGTGGTAGCCGCAGGACGTTTCTAATTCTCATTTTTTGAAAGATAGGCCTCCTTCCTTTCGGGGAAGGAGGTTTTTGTGTATAACTCTAATCAGTATGAGATATCCGAATTATGTGGTATTATTTTTTTGTGTGAAAACAATTCTTGGATTGAAAAACAAATAGGGTAAGGATAGGATCTTATGAATAAGACGCTTCATCAGCAAATGACATATTTTGGCGTTGGTGTTTTGTTGATGACAATCGTGCTGCCGATTCTCTTCTCTCAATCAGTGCAGGCAGCCAATCTACAACAAGCCTATGTCCGTCCTGACCGGCTCAAGGCTTCTACGGCAACGACTGGACTTGTATGTGCCAAACCACAGACGACCTCATCAACAAATGTTGATGTCCAAGTGACGTTTCCTTCCGGATTTACGGTAAGTGGCACAGCTGGAAACTGGACGGTTACCACTACTAACCTACCGAGTGGTTCCAGCGCTTGGCCGGGTATTTCCGGAGCAACTCCTACTATCTCAACTCAGACGGTTACCTTTACGTATGCCTCAAATCAGACCTTAACGGCAGGTACCCTCTACTGTTTTAACTGGAGTAATTCGGCGGCCCTTACGACCAGTACGGCTGGTAATGACAAAACTGGTACCATTACTACCCGAACGACGGCGGCCGCTACTATCGATACAGCAAGTTACGCCCTCTCAATCGTCTCTGATGACCAAATCGTAGTAACAGCGACCGTGCCAGCCACTTTCTCCTTCTCGCTCTCTGGAAACACTGACACTTTTACCGGGAACCTTTCTACTACCACGACTTCAACTTCAGGGAAGACCGTTACTATTGCTACGAATGCCGCTGCCGGTTGGGTGGCATGGGTAAAAAGTGCTAACGCCGCCTTAAATTCGGCTGGTACGGGCGCTACTATTGCCACAGCTGGTTCTATCGATGATGCTCCGACCGATCTTGCTTCATCCACGGGTTACGTGCTTGATGTGAATATCACGACTGATTCTGGCACGGGTACTGGTACGGTGACACAGGCTTCTGGCTACGGAGCAGAATACAATGGTACGAACACCACTTCTGGTGGTACCCTTTCAACCACCTTTCAACCAATTGCTGCTTCTAACGGTACAACTGATGGTGATGTCCTTACTCTTATTGAACGAGCCAAAATTAGTGCTGTCCAAGCGGCCGCTACCGATTATACCGATACTCTGACAGTGGTAGCCGCAGGACGTTTCTAATTCTCATTTTTTGAAAGATAGGCCTCCTTCCTTTCGGGGAAGGAGGTTTTTGTATGTGGTATGTTCTCGCCAAATGGAGGAAAAGTACGCTATAATAGCCCTAATCGTATGTCTATTCCTCTCAAATCCATCTTCATCCTCACGCTCTTTTTGGCGTTTTCTTTCTCCTCTCCCGTTTTCGCCCAAACGGATGATGGTTTACGCCTCATTACCTCTCCGCTTCCCATTAGCTTGTCGGGAGAACCAGGTACTTCAGTTGCTACTGACCTTAAAGTGAAAAATGGTGGTACAACCACGGAAACTCTGAAAGTGAGCATCATGAAGTTCAAAGCCTACGAGTCTTCCGGTAAACCCCAGCTCATGGAACGAGGAGATGGAGATAGTTACTTCGATTGGGTTCGTTTCTCAGAGCCTACCTTTACTTTGGCTCCCAACGAGTGGAAAACTATCACGGCTACTTTTGACATCCCTAGAGAAGCTGCTTTTGGATACTACTACGCCTTTGTGTTCTCTCGAGCTGAAGTAGAGGCTCCTCTTGCAGAAAAACAAACAGCTATTGTAGGAGGGACAGCGGTTTTAGTCCTTCTTGAGGCGGCGGTGCCTGATGCTAAACGTCAGGTAGAGGTAGCGGAATTTTCCCTCGATCATACCTTCTATGAGTTTCTTCCAGCAACCTTCACTGTCAAATTAAAGAATACTGGTAATGTTCATATTGCTCCTCGGGGTAATATTTTTATCGATCGAGGTAGCACGAAGGATATTGCCATTCTTGAAATTAATCGTGAGAAGGGGAGTATTCTCCCAGAATCTTATCGCGACTTTCAGACCGTATGGAATGATGGCTTTCCTCTCTATACGGATGTTGTAGAGGATGGCAAGGTTGCGCTAGACGAAGCTGGTCATCCCAAACAAACACTAGCTTGGGATTGGAACAATGCTTCCAAGCTTCGGTTCGGCAAGTATACTGCCAAAATGCTCCTCATCTACGATGATGGGGAGCGTGATGTACCGATTGAGGGCGAGGTATCATTTTGGGTGGTGCCGTGGAGGCTGATTGGAGGAGGAGTATTCAATATAGCCCTTATTCTCGGCTTGATTCTCTATGTTATTCGTCTGCGCCGTAAAATTAAGCGTCTCAATTCATTGTCTTAGTCAAATATGTTCTCGTTTCTTTCGCGTATGTCTATTCCTCTCAAATCCATCTTCATCCTCACGCTCTTTTTGGCGTTTTCTTTCTCCTCTCCCGTTTTCGCCCAAACGGATGATGGTTTACGCCTCATTACCTCTCCGCTTCCCATTAGCTTGTCGGGAGAACCAGGTACTTCAGTTGCTACTGACCTTAAAGTGAAAAATGGTGGTACAACCACGGAAACTCTGAAAGTGAGCATCATGAAGTTCAAAGCCTACGAGTCTTCCGGTAAACCCCAGCTCATGGAACGAGGAGATGGAGATAGTTACTTCGATTGGGTTCGTTTCTCAGAGCCTACCTTTACTTTGGCTCCCAACGAGTGGAAAACTATCACGGCTACTTTTGACATCCCTAGAGAAGCTGCTTTTGGATACTACTACGCCTTTGTGTTCTCTCGAGCTGAAGTAGAGGCTCCTCTTGCAGAAAAACAAACAGCTATTGTAGGAGGGACAGCGGTTTTAGTCCTTCTTGAGGCGGCGGTGCCTGATGCTAAACGTCAGGTAGAGGTAGCGGAATTTTCCCTCGATCATACCTTCTATGAGTTTCTTCCAGCAACCTTCACTGTCAAATTAAAGAATACTGGTAATGTTCATATTGCTCCTCGGGGTAATATTTTTATCGATCGAGGTAGCACGAAGGATATTGCCATTCTTGAAATTAATCGTGAGAAGGGGAGTATTCTCCCAGAATCTTATCGCGACTTTCAGACCGTATGGAATGATGGCTTTCCTCTCTATACGGATGTTGTAGAGGATGGCAAGGTTGCGCTAGACGAAGCTGGTCATCCCAAACAAACACTAGCTTGGGATTGGAACAATGCTTCCAAGCTTCGGTTCGGCAAGTATACTGCCAAAATGCTCCTCATCTACGATGATGGGGAGCGTGATGTACCGATTGAGGGCGAGGTATCATTTTGGGTGGTGCCGTGGAGGCTGATTGGAGGAGGAGGAGTGATGCTTCTTTTCGCGTTCGTTGGTTTGCGTTCAACACTCTTTTCTCTCTGGCGAAGAATAAGGAAAGGCGATACAGTAGCATCATGAGGTCTCTTTTTTTTCTTTTTTTAATTACGTCTGCTGTTGGGTATTCCCTGGGAGTATCCGCTGCTCCTGGACAAGGTATAACAGTAGAACCTGTTTTTGAAGAAATCTCTTTTGGAGGCAATCAAGAGACTGAGCGGTTTGAGATTACTCTCAAGAATGATACGGTTCAACCAGTCGTTTTACGACCTTCAATAGTTGATTTTGGTTCGCTTGATGAAAGTGGTGGAGTGGCTTTTTTAGGCGCAGCTGACCAATTAGAGCGCAAGTATGGCTTAGCATCTTGGATGCAGCCAGAAAAAGATGCTGTCTTTTTGGAGCCAGGCGAGGTGGAAAAGTTACCATTGGTAATTGAAAATCGAGAATCACTTTCTCCCGGCGGTCATTATGCAGCGGTTGTTTTTCAAGTTGGGAGTGGTGACGAAATGGTGAATAAAGAGAACGAAGTAGCAGTCAATCAGCTTCTTTCGGTGTTGGTTTTTGTCAAAAAAAAAGGGGGCGAAGTATACAATCTGGAGCTCAAGGATGTAGAGTGGTGGCAGGGTATCTTTTTGGTACCGAGCGAAGTACGATCGCGTTTTCAGAATGCTGGCAATGTTCATGTAACACCACGTGGTGTTATGACTCTTACCGATCCATTCGGGCGAGATATAGCAAAAGGAATACTCAACGAGGAATCGGGCATTATCCTTCCGGAGACTCAACGAACCTATGTTACGAAGCTTGAAGTGCTAAAGAGGGCGTTTTTACCTGGCACCTATACTCTAGCTGTTAGCTATCGTTATGATGGTGAAGAGAATTTCCGAACAGTACACTATCAATTCTTTCTATTTCCATGGCAGGGCATAGTCTTCTTCTTGCTTGGAATGTGCTTCTTATTTTGGTGGATACAAAAATATAGAAAGAAGCAGAAGTAAGCCAAAAAGAAATAAGGTGACTTTTTTTGTTATAAAGAAACAAAAATATTCAAAAAAACATGTCAAGCGAATTGCTAGAAGAACAAGTGGATGAAACGACGGTAGTCAAGGAGGGATTTTTGAGGTGCCAGCGAAAAAAAATATTGCTTTTTTTCGCGCTTATTTTGATTTTGGCGGGAATTGTTTTCCTGTGGCATATGCTGCAATTACCGGCCAGGGGGAGCATTCGTGTGTCTGTACCACAAAAACAACCAGAGCTCTTTGAGGAAAATCAGGAAAAAAAGCTTTACCAAGGGAAATTTCTTGAGTTTTCTTATCGGGCGTTCTATGCTGAAAAATCACACGAAATCATAGAGAATGGGCCAGTCAGAGAGCGCATCTGGCTTATTACTCCTGATATCGAGGGGCGGAAAATTGCTATCGTGGTAGCGAAAAGGGAGGGGAACGCCCTCACAAGTGATCCTTCCTACGTCATGCGTCAGAATGACAAGAAATCCTACCAATCAATGCCCCTTTCTGGAATGAATTTTGAGGGAGTTGTCTTTAAGAATCATGTCGCTCCGTTTGAAGCGGTAGCTTTTTTTAAAAAAGAAGGGTATATCGTTAGTGTTTCACTGACTTCGTTGTTCAAAAAGGACGATTTGGATGGGGAGCTCTCCCGGATTCTTGAGAGCACCCGTTTTCCTTTGTGGTAAAGGAAAAGAATGACCTTGACGTTTCCGAAAACTCTTTGCGAAATTGCAATCATTTTGGTATTCTTAAAGGAGTGAGTCGGGGTGAGCCGACCCAGATCTTTTTTGTATGATTTTCTCACCGAAAAACTCTAAGACAAAAAAAATACAAAACGGGTTCAAGAGTTTTTTCTTGTTCTCTTTCTTCGTCGTCAGTTTTGTACTGGTGGGATTTTTTGTGCGTTCAGAAGCGTTTGCAGCGACTGGTATCAATAAACAGATTAGCTTTCAGGGGAAAGTGGTCAATAATGATGGGACAAATGTTACCAACGGTAGCTATACGTTTCTTTTCTGTCTCTATACGGTAAGTAGTCCTTCATCTGCCTGTACCAGTGGTTCCAATAATGATGCTGTCTGGCGTGAATCAAAGAGTTTGACCGTAACGGATGGTATTTTTCAGACTAACTTGGGTGATACAACCTCTCTCCCAGGTTCCGTAGATTTCAATACTGATAATATCTATCTTGGGGTGAACTTCAATAGTGATGGTCAGATGAGTCCGTTGGTTCGATTTACCGCAGCCCCCTATGCGATGAGCGCCGACAAAATACATGGTCTCTCGGTGACCGATACTACTGGTACGCTCACGGTTCCCAATGGGAAAACAATTTCTTTTGCTGACGCTTTTACTACCTCGGGTGCGTTTCCCTTGACGCTTACTTCGACTGCTAGTACTACAGCAACGTTTCCGTCTGGCACCATTACCTTGGCGGATTTGACAACTACTCAAACACTCACAAATAAGACAATCGGCTCAACGGGCTTGGTGTTTTCTGGTGCTTCCACTGATGTGACGACGGCCACCAATGAAGATTTGACGATTTTAGCCAACGGCTCAGGAATTATTAATCTCAATGATTCCGTTACAACAGGCGCCCTTACCATTTCTGGAGTAAGTACCGATATTACAACTGCTACCAATGAGGATCTTACTTTGGTGGCTAATGGGAGTGGTACCATCAGTCTCAATGATACCGTGAGTATCGCGAGTACGCTCACTCTCTCATCGATAACGGGTTCAGCCCAGTGTCTCCATGTGAACTCGAGCGGTGTAGTATCAGGGACGGGAGTTGATTGTGGATCGGGGAGTGGTATGTCGATTGGTGGTTCGATTACGAGTGGCACCACGGGCTCAGTATTGTTTGTTGGCGGTTCGAGTGATCTACAGCAGGACAATGCCAATTTTTTCTGGGACAATACGAACAAGCGCTTAGGTATTG
>CAZIZG010000007.1:0-69658 GCA_964543815.1 uncultured Bdellovibrionales bacterium
CTCATGATATTGCTATCGCGGGATTTTGAGTCCCGTGTGTCTACCATTCCACCACCTCGGCATATTCTTCTCTCCAGCCACAAAGCACACAAGAAGCATAGGGAATCAGCTCCTCTTTGTCAACGCAGCGTCTGTAACTCGAGAGAGAAGCGTTGCTACCGTTACCGGCCCAACACCTCCCGGTACTGGCGAAAGAAACGCAACATAATTTTCAACCTCAGCCCGCAACACATCGCCCTGTACCTTACCATCCACATGAACATTGCCACCATCAATCACAACAGCGTCAACCGAGAGCATATCGGCTGTCACAAGATCCGGGATACCACAGGCTGTCACGACTACCCGAGCTTCCCTGGTCTCCTCTGCTATCATTTCCTTACCATCAGCACTCAAAACATACTCACACTCTAATCCCTCAAGCGAAAGCGCAAAAGCGAGAATCCGTCCCATAATATTGGAATTCACCACTGCCACTGCCTTGTCTCCATGAAATGACACACCCGTCTCGCGCACGAGCTCAATAATCGCTCGAGGAAAAACAGGACAGGCAAGGACGTCACCGCCGAGAAACCGCTTGAGTGTTTCTTGGTGAAAACCATCCGTATCTTTGGTTGGCTCAATCTGGGCGACAATTTCATCGGTCGGAAAACCTTCTGGGAGTGGCAACTGAACAATGATACCGTGGATATCTCCCCGAGTATTGAGCCCCTGGATACACCGCATCACCTCACTGTGACTGGCTTGAGGCGAGAAAAGAAACTTCTCCAGTCGAACCCCAACTTCTTTGGCTCGTTCTTCCTTGAGACCGACATATTTGTGCGATTCGAGGTCATCACCAACCAGAATAACCGCTAGTCCCGGCGTGATACCAACACGATCAATCCGTTCACGTGTTTCAGTGAGTATTCGTAGAGCGATTGGTTTTCCAAGAAGTAAAGACATAGTCTCCGATAATTCCTACGGTACTTTTGTTATCTGTCAAAAAAACGATGGAGGGCTTTGGGCATGCATCGCCAGACACGTGGCAGTACCACTCTCTGTACCGGATAGGTCACTCCTGACGCGATAGCGAGACTCCCGATGATATCCGTCACATGATGAATACCGGCTGCGACACGAGAAAGCCCGACCAATAGAGCGATAGCAAACAGAGCGGCACCAAGTCTTCGCTCAAAGACAAAGATAACAGCCGCAATAGCCGCCGAAAGCAGCGTGTGGTCAGAAGGGAAGCCATTATCAGGAGCATGCGACAGAAGTGGCACGAAATTACCTACCACAAACGGCCGCGGATCAAAATAGAGGAGACTTAAGACCTTTGCTACGATGTAGGTAAGCGGGAGCGCAATGAGGGCTGCCACGATGACCTCGGACGAGCGTCTCTTCTCAATCAGAACGAGATAAAACAACGCTACCACCACAATCAAGAGATACAGATATTCGGCTCCAAAAATAATGAGGGAATCCATACGTATTAAAATCACAAAACTCAAATAACCAATTTCAAACCAAGCTCAAATGACCCAATGCCTGAAGAATGCAGATTCAAAGATTTTGATTTGATATTTGACATTGAGATTTTCAAATTTCTAAAACAAGGTTCCAGCTGATTGAGAGGTGATAAGCGGAGCGTGCTCTGTTTTGGCGGACTCCAAAAGCTTTTTGTTTCCGTGAAGTTCCGCCAGATAATCCCAATCGCGAAACTCTGGATACTTTTCAAGCTGCTTCTCAAGTACTTCAACCGTCACCCGCACATCACCCGCACCGGTATGGGCGGTATTGTGTTCTTTTCCGAGATAGAGCTTATAAGCCGCCGAGAGATTACGTGCCGCGAACATGTTGCGAGCCTCTACTTTATGATACAACACTTTGGCATCAAGTACTTTCTTCTTGGTAAAATCAAAATTCTTGCCGACGCTTGCAAACTCACCCTTGAGAAAGGGCAAGTCAAATCCTGTAATATTAAATCCTCCGACATCCGACCCGTCAAACATATTCCAAAGCTCGTACGAGAGCTTGGCAAAACTCGGACAATCTACCAGATCAGCATCGGTAATACCATTGATTCGACTCGCATCTAGAGGCATCGGAAAACCTGGATTAATCCGCTCACAGTAGGCTATCACCTCGCCGCTGGGCATGATTTTCTCATAGGCGAGCTCAACAATTTTATCCTCACCCACTGAAAGTCCAGTGGTTTCAAGGTCAAAGATGATAAGTGGTCGGTCAAGCGGAAGATAATCAGGAATGGTAGAACGCATAGCGAAATTTCTATAAGTTACCCTATTTTAGCCTACCAGCAACAATTTGTCACTTACTCCACTGTCACACTTTTTGCCAAGTTTCTCGGTCTATCCACATCAAATCCCTTTGCTACACTCAT
The DNA here is from genome assembly GCA_964543815.1 of uncultured Bdellovibrionales bacterium. Lineage (GTDB taxonomy): Bacteria > Patescibacteriota > Minisyncoccia > Moranbacterales > UBA1568 > UBA1568. Next base: position 2,384 of record CAZIZG010000007.1, read on the forward strand.
ATGATAAGCAAACAATTGAAGCGGGATAACTGAGAGTATCGGAGTAAGCATTTCGAGACTTTTCGGAATATATATCACTGCTTCAGCTTTTTTCGTAAGAGTAGTATTACCTTCCGTCGTGATAGCGAGTACTGCCCCACCTCTCGCTCGTATTTCCTCGAGACCGCTGACACTTTTTTCGTAGACACTATCTTGCGGAGCAATGAGAAGGGTGAGGGACTCTTTGTCCACAAGCGCGATTGGACCGTGCTTCATCTCACCCGTCGGATACCCCTGAGCCGACACATAGGCAATTTCCTTTACCTTAAGCGCTCCTTCGAAAGCAATCGGGAAATTATACTTTCTTCCCAAATAGAGATAGTTTTTTCGATCGGCATACTTCTTGGCCAACTTTTTGATGGTACCAGACTGTTCAAATATCCGTTCCATCAATCGTGGTAATTTGAGAAGCTCCCGAGCAATCCGTTGTCCCGTAACGAGAGACATGCCGCGCTTCCGCCCAAGATACAGCGTAAGGAGTGAAAGAATAGCCAGCTGTGAAGTAAAAGCCTTGGTCGAGGCGACCGATACCTCCGGTCCGGCATGATTGTATACTCCGGCATCGGTCTCCCGGGCGATAGTTGAGCCCACCACATTGACGATACCAAGCGTGAGTGCCCCCTTACTCTTAGCCTCTCGAATGGCTGCCAGAGTATCAGCTGTTTCTCCTGATTGCGAAAGAGCAAGAACGGCCGTGCGCTTATCCAGGAGTGGTTTACGATAGCGAAACTCTGAAGCATACTCTACCTCAACGGGAATCCCAGCATACTCCTCAAGCATATACTCACCCACGAGACCGGCATGATACGACGTACCACAAGAGACAATCACAATGCGCTCTATCCCTTCTAAACGCTTCGCTACCTCACGTAACCCACCAAGTCGAGCTGTGCCCTCATCCGGAAGGAGCCGTCCCCGCAAAGCATCAGCAAAGCTCTCCGGCTGATCAAAAATTTCTTTGAGCATAAAATGAGGGTAGCCGCCACGCTTGGCTTCCTTTTCTGACCACTCTACCGCCGTTTCATCCTTTTTCTGAATGGCCTGACCAGACTTCACCACGTACCCCTCACGGGTAACAACCGCTCGTTCATCATCCTCAAGATAGACTACCTTTTTGGTATGAGCCAGGATGGCCGAGACATCGGACGCGACGAAGTACTCCTCCTTCCCTACCCCGATAAGAAGCGGGCTGCCCATCCGGGCCACGTAGAGCCGATCCGGTTCGACCACAGCCACCATGGCGATGCCATACGTACCTCGTAATTCTTTGATAGCAGAAGCAAAGGCCTCCTCCATGTCTCGACTCTTCTTGGTATGCTCCTCAATGAGATGTGCCACTACTTCCGTATCGGTCTCTGATGCAAAACGATGGCCCTTTTTGATTAGCTCATCTTTTAGTTCAGTGTAGTTTTCGATAATCCCATTATGAACGAGCGAAATCGCTCCAGCACAGTCAACATGCGGATGAGCATTCTTCTCCGATGGTTTGCCGTGCGTAGCCCAGCGAGTATGAGCAATACCAGTGGTCGCCGTATACATCACACCATCGGTCTTTTTCTCAAGTTCAGCCACTTTCCCCAAAGCTCGTACTCGTTTCAATTTTTTCCCTTCGACCAGTGCCACACCAGCACTATCGTAGCCACGATATTCGAGCCGTCTCAGCCCCTCGATAAGCAAGTCCTTCGCTTCACGCTTCCCAACATAGCCAACGATGCCACACATAGAGTTGAGCGTTACGAATTATTCGAAACTACCCCGCCACGATACTGACAATTTTTCCAGGGACGTAGATGACTTTACGAACCGTCTTATCAGCGAGATGGAGTTTGACGTTGACATCGGCAAGCGCCCGAGTCTTCACCTCGTCTTCACCTGTACCATTCTCGATAGCAATGACCGCCCGGACTTTACCATTCAACTGCACCGCGACATTGACCGTCTCAGCGACAATTTTTTTCTTGTCATACTTCGGCCAGGGAGCAAGAAAAATAGACTTCTTCTCCCCGGTTTGAGACCAGAGTTCTGCGGTGATATGCGGCGCGAAGGGAGAGAGGAGCACGAGTAACGTTTTGAATGTAGAAACCTGAACACCCGTCTCTTTTTCCATTTCATTCACCAGAATCATGAGACTACTAATGGCCGTGTTGAACTTGAGTTCTTCCACATCCTCCGTCACCTTTTTGATAGTTCGGTGCAGTGCCCCGAGTATATCCGTATTTACTTTCTTCTCGGTAACTTTTTCCTGTAACTTCCATACTTTTTCGAGAAATCGCCGCACACCAATGATACTTCCGGTATTCCAGGCTTTCTTATCTTCTAGTGGCCCCATGAACATTTCATACAATCGGAGACTATCCGCCCCAAATTCGGCTACCATCTGATCGGGATTGACCACATTACCAAGTGACTTCGACATCTTACGTCCGTCAGCTGCCAATATCGTCCCCTGGTGTCGGAGCTTCATGAACGGCTCATCGAAACCAACATGCCCATACTTCATGAGCGCTTTGGTAAAGAAACGGGCATAGAGGAGATGGAGCACCGTGTGTTCTGCTCCACCCATATAGAAATCAACCGGGAGATACTTCTCAAGCGCTTTTTTGGAGGCAAACTGTTTTGTATTCTTAGGATCAGCAAAACGCATGTAGTACCAACTGGAACATACAAACGTATCCATGGTATCACTCTCGCGCCTCGCTTTCCCGCCACACTTGGGACACTTCACCTTATGAAAACTCTTGGAGCTGACAAGGGGTGACTCGCCCGTCGGTCGAAAATCCACATCCGTCGGAAGTTTCACTGGTAAATCCTTTTCTGGTACCGGCACAGTGCCGCAGTCAGCACAATAGATAATAGGGATGGGCGCGCCCCAATACCGCTGACGAGAAATGAGCCAATCACGGAGACGATAATTCACCACTTTCTTCCCTAGTTTTTCTTTCCGAAGCCACGCCGTCATTTTTTCCCTCGCCTCAACTGAAGTAAGTTCAGTAAATTCTTTAGAATTAACGAGCACACCATCATCCGTATAAGGATCCTCACTCATCACGTCCTCTTTCCCCTTAATAACAGTGATAATTTCCAGTTGGTACTTCTTGGCAAAAGTAAAATCACGCTCATCATGAGCAGGCACCCCCATCACGGCCCCGGTGCCATAGGTTCCGAGCACATAGTCGGCAACATAGACTGGCAGAAGCTCTCCCGTAAAAGGGTGTACTACGGTCACTCCCTCAAGGCACACTCCCGTTTTGTCTTTATTGAGCTCTGTCCGCTCGAGATCAGTCTTCTTCTTGGTTGTCTCCAAATATTTCTTCACTTCTTCCCAATTCTTGATGCCTGATGCTTGATGCTTGATAAGCTCATGTTCTGGTGCTATGACGACATACGTACAGCCGTAGATGGTATCGAGACGGGTGGTAAACACTCGTACCTCTTCCTCAGTATGAGCAACATAGAAAACAACCTCTGCCCCTTCCGAGCGACCAATCCAGTGCCGCTGAGCTGACTTAGTCGACTCCGGCCAATCAATCTTGTCGAGACCAGAAAGCAAACCGGAAACTTTTTTGCCAGTGACACTCTTCGTTGACTCCACGAAATCCGTGATCTTAAAAAACCATTGTTCTAGATCCTTTTGCACCACCGTACTGCCACAGCGGTCGCACTTGCCATCAATCACCTGCTCATTGGCAAGTACGGTCGCGTCTTTGTCGCACCAATTAACCTTGGCTTTCTTTTTGTAGGCCAAACCGTTTTTATAGAGAAAGAGAAACATCCACTGCGTCCATCGATAGTACTCGGGGCTCGAAGCGTTGACTTCACGCGACCAATCATAGGAAAGTCCCACTGACTGCATCTGACGCTTAAAATTCTTGATTGATTCCAAGGTTTTCTTACTCGGATGGATACCGGTTTTGATAGCAAAATTTTCTGCTGGAAGTCCAAACGCATCCCAGCCCATCGGCCGGAGGACGTCATAACCCTGATACTGCTTGAAACGAGCATAAATATCAGTCGCAGTGAAGTTCTCGACGTGCCCGACATGGAGTCCATCCCCCGAAGGATACGGGAACATATCGAGAATGTAGAATTTCCCTTTGTTGCCAGTTTTTTTCAAGGCTCCATTTTTGGCCCATACTTTCTGCCATTTTCCCTCAATTTTCTTCGGTTCGTAAGCTTTCCGCATAGCGCTCTTCAAGTTCATTACCTCACCACTGTACTTTAAACAAGCGATTTTTTCAAGTTTTTTAGATTAACAAGATACAGAAAAACAACGCCCTTGCGGACGTTGTTTTGAATGAACTCACGTTATTTTTTCCTCAATACCCGGCGCTTCTCCTCAAGGAGACCCGGCCAGAATTTTGCCAAAGCCCGTCGCACCACGATATAGATGGCCCAAAGTATGACACCGTCTATGATAAGGGCCGGTAATCCGACAATGAGGAACTGAATACCCCCCTCAACAACATCGCCAAAAAATTGGAGCAGTGAAAGGAGTGATGCTTTGAGCGTCTGGAGTGGTCGAAATCCCTGATTGACTTTTACTTGAACATCCTCAGTCAAAAAGACCGTGATTGTGGCAAGACTCGTTTGACTATCAAGGTAACGCTTCTGACCTTCGAGCGATTCAATTTCGCTTCGCACTGCTGCTAAGCGATCAGTGACCTCCATCACATCGCTTATCTTCACTGCTCGATCAAAAAGAGTTTGAAGTGTCGCTTCGGCAGCTTTTTTGTTATTGATACGCGCTTCGAGGTCGATAACCTGAGCTGTCACATCCATTCCAGACACATCTTCTGAAAGCGTGACATTGGCCAGGGCTTTCAAACGCGTCATTGCCTCATCAAATTTTTCTGTCGCTACTCTGATGGTAACTGTCCCGCTCTTGCTTCCACCAATCACCTGATCGAGGTGAGTATCACTCACCGTACCGCCGAGCTCTCCCGCTACCGTCCTCATACCCGCGAGCGCTTCATCGGCATTTTTTACCTGAACACTGAGACTTCCGATCCGTACTACTTTTTGTTCAGCAACTTCAGAAACTGATGGAGCAGCCATCATCGGCATACTTGATTTTTCCATCATGCCCGACTTGTCACTTGATCCATTCATCATGAAACTATCGGCCTCCACTCTCATCCCCATAGGACTGAGCCCAATTTCGTTTACTGAAGTCATCTTGGTTGCTCTCTGCATCATGGGTGACCCATACATACCCGACCGAGAAACCTCTCGACGATCACCAGCAAAAAACACGGTCACAAAAAAAACCAGGGCAAGCAAACCAAGGAGACCCACGAGAGCCAGACCAAGTGTTCGCACAAATTTTTGCGAGACTGTCCGCATATTTTTATATTATGAATAAGAGCGAGAATAAATATTCTCGCTCTTATTCTACACCTCTTGTTTCAGATTTCCAATTTATTCACTCGTTGGCAAAATGCCACGCCGGGCCTGATGCCGTCTCGCTACTTTTACCCGGGCCAATTCTTTTTCGATCATAGCGGCAGTCCGGGCATACTCCTCATCATCCATCGTGACGCGCTCTTTTTTGAGTGCTTCCGCTCGAGCACGTGCCTCCTCTGCTCGCGTAACATCAATATCTTCTGCTCGCTCCGCCGTATCAGCAAGAATCGAGAGGATATCATCATGAAACTCCACGAAACCACCCGAGGTTGCGAGACTGGTCTCGGGTCCATTTGGCTCAGATCGGAGCATAATCTCCCCAGCCGACAAAGCACCGATATAGGGCACATGATGGGGCAGGAGCGTCACCTCGCCACCTACTACTGGCAGAGTGGCTTGGTAAATCTCCTGTTCAATCACTTTTTTTTCAGGCGTCACCACCTTAAGCTTTATCATACCTATTTTCGTCCATCAGCGATTACCTCTTCAATGGAGCCCTTCATATAAAATGACGCCTCAGCAATATCATCAAGCTCGCCGGAGAGAATCTTTTCAAACCCGGCAATCGTGTCATCAAGTTTCACGTACTTCCCGGATGCCCCCGTAAACTGTTCCGCCACGAAGAATGGCTGTGAGAGGTATTTCTGAATCTTACGAGCCCGAGCCACTGTCTGCTTGTCTTCATCCGTTAATTCTTCCATACCAAGAATAGCAATAATATCCTGAAGATCTTTGTAACGCTGGAGAATTTTCTGAACGTTACGAGCTACCGTATAGTGCCGTTCACCCACTACCTGAGGATCAAGGATGGTCGAACTCGAATCAAGCGGATCAACCGCCGGGTAGATACCAATTTCCGTCAGGGCCCGGTTGAGCACTACCGTTGAATCAAGGTGAGCAAAGGTCGTCGCCGGAGCTGGGTCGGTCAGGTCATCAGCCGGCACATAGACCGCCTGTACCGACGTAATCGAACCATTTTTCGTTGAAGTGATGCGTTCCTGAAGTCCGCCCATTTCTTCGGCGAGCGTGGGCTGATATCCCACCGCACTCGGAATCCGACCCAAAAGAGCTGACACTTCTGAGCCAGCCTGAGTAAAGCGGAAAATATTGTCGATGAAGAGGAGAACATCCTTGCCCTCATCATCACGGAATGATTCCGCCATAGTAAGCGCCGTGAGCGCCACCCGCTGACGAGATCCTGGTGGTTCATTCATCTGGCCGAACACCAGAGCGGTCTTGTCGAGTACGCCAGAGTCTTTCATTTCGTGATACAAATCATTCCCTTCACGGGTACGCTCACCGACACCAGCAAACACCGAGTACCCACCGTGCTCCTGAGCAATGTTACGGATAAGCTCCTGAATCACCACGGTTTTTCCTACCCCAGCCCCACCGAAGAGCCCGACCTTACCACCTTTCATAAAAGGGCAAAAAAGGTCAATTGACTTGATTCCCGTTTCAAACACCTCGGCCTTAGTAGACTGTTCATCAAATGACGGCGCGGTCCGATGAATAGAACGCTTCGTTTCGGTTACGACGTTCTCCTTGCCGTCGATAGCATCACCCAAGACATTGAACATCCGACCAAGCACTGCCTTCCCGACTGGCACTGAAATAGGAGCGCCCGTGGCCACTACTTCCATACCCCGTTTCACGCCATCAGTCGTCCCCATAGCAACGGCTCGTACTCGCCCTCCACCCAAATGCTGATGCACTTCCACCACGAGCTTCTGACCACTCACCGTGAGCTCCAAAGCATCATAAATTTCTGGAAGGACGTTCCCATCCCCAAACTCCACGTCCACTACCGGACCAATAACCTGGATAATTTTACCTGTGCTTGTGCTCATACTGTTTTGCGTTACTTGGAAGCTATCTGATTAGTATCTCAATTATTTTTGCACTGCTGCCATACCCGCTGACAATTCGGCAATCTCCTGAGTAATCTTACCCTGACGGAGTTGATTGTAGGCAAGGGTCAAATCGGAAACCATATCCTTGGCCGCATCAGTCGCATTGCGCATCGCCATCATCCGAGCAGATTCCTGGGAAGCATTACTTTCAAGCACCGCGTGGTACAACTCCATCTCAATCAGTCGCGGAATCATCTGCTCGAGCACTCCACTCGGTGAAGGTTCGATGATATACTCCGATGTTTCAGCTCTGTCCCCATCATTACCCTGTCCCATCTCATGGATAGCCTTTTTGGTATCATTGATAGCTACCGGGAGCAATGCCCGTACCTTGACCTCCTGAGAAAGCATCGAAACAAAGTCCGTATAAATCACCGCCACTCGATCAACTCGCAGAGAAGCAAACTCATCCATAATAACCCGCGCCACTCCGCGCATTCCCTCCGCTGTCGGCGCCGTCAATACATCCGGAAATGAGGCGACAATCTCGCCCCCCATACGACGCACGGCATTCTCGCCTTTCTTACCAAGCGTGATAAACACTCGCCCTCTCCCCTCATCTTCCTTGAGTACCTGGCGCAGTCGCTTCACAATTTGGGCGTTAAAAGCCCCACAGAGTCCACGGTTACTAGTGATAACGACGTAGAGCTCCCTCTGAACCAGCCGTTCAGTCACCAGCGGATGTCGCTCCTCACCCACGGCCCGGTCAAGCTGGCGCAAGAGCTCAATGGCTGTCGTGGCATAAGGACGGATGGCAAGAACACTCGCTACGGCTTTGCGCATTTTGACAGCCGAAATCATCTCCATAGCCCGAGTGATCTTCCCCGTGCCCTTTACACCCTTGATACGTCTCCTGATATCTCGCGCTGATGCCATACTTTAGGCTGCAAACGTTTTCTTAAATGATTCGATATGCTGCTTCAATAATTCTTCCACTTCGGGAGTCAAGGCCTTTTCTCTGAGAATAGCCTCGCCCACTCCCTTGCCTTCATTATCAAGATACACGTGGAACTCTCGTTCGAAACGATTGATTTCCGCTACCGGTACATCATCGACATGACCACGGGTCAGCGCATAGAGCACTGCGACCTCTTTCTCTACTGGGAGCGGTGCGTACTGGGGCTGCTTCAATATCTCCACGGCACGACGACCACGCTCGATAAGAGTCCGGGTCTTTTCATCCAGGTCAGAACCGAACTGAGCAAAAGCTTCCAGTTCTCGGAATTGAGCCAAATCAAGACGAAGCGTCCCCGATACCTGCTTCATCGCCTTGATCTGAGCCGATGAGCCTACCCGAGAAACTGAGAGGCCGACGTTTAGGGCAGGGCGGATACCCTTGTAGAACAAGTCAGACTCAAGATAAATCTGACCATCTGTAATAGAAATGACGTTCGTCGGAATATAGGCAGAAACATCACCGGCCTGAGTTTCAATAATAGGAAGAGCCGTAAGCGAACCGCCACCGTTTTCCGCATTGAGCTTGGCACTGCGTTCCAGGAGTCGTGAGTGGACATAAAACACATCTCCTGGGTAAGCCTCGCGTCCTGGTGGCCGACGGAGAATGAGCGAGATCTGACGGTATGCCACCGCGTGTTTTGATAGATCGTCATAAATAACAAGCACGTCCTTCCCCTGATCCATGAAGTACTCACCGAGCGCACACCCGGCGTACGGAGCAATGAACGACAGAGCTGAGGGATCAGACGCGCCAGCTACCACGACCGTCGTGTACTCGAGCGCTCCGCTCTTTTTGAGTTCAGCCACGATACGAGCCACCTTGGACTCTTTCTGACCAATAGCGACATAGATACAAATAACCCCCTGGCCCTTCTGATTGATAATGGTATCGATAGCAATAGCCGTCTTGCCCGTCTGACGATCTCCGATGATAAGTTCGCGCTGACCCCGACCAATAGGGATAAGGGCATCAATCGCTTTGATACCCGTCTGAAGCGGCTGATTCACCGACTGACGAGTGATAACACCAGGAGCAATTTTCTCCACCGGATAGTAGGCCGCCGCCTTCACTTCTCCTTTGCCATCAATCGGCAACCCCAAAGGTGAAAGCACGCGACCAATCACCGCCTCACCCACCGGTACTGACAAAATTTTACCGGTACTTTTGGCCTGCGCCCCCTCACCGAGAGCACCAGTTTCATCGAGAAGCATGACACCAGCCTCGCCCTCTTCGAGATTCAGAGCTACCCCGATGGCACCATTTTCAAACTCCACCATTTCACCCGCCATTACTTCGGACAATCCAGCCACCCGAGCCACCCCATCACCAATCTCAAGCACGGTACCGATAGCCTCAGTTTTCGGTTCATGATGAAAATCAACAATGTGTTTCTTCAGCTCTTCAATAAGTGGGTTACTCATAGTTGTGAAAAGGTGTGGAATTTAGAATCCGAAATATTGCGGCAACAAAATTCAAGATGCCAAACCCCAAGCTTAATGACTGATTAATTTTTTCATGATGCCCAGTTCACCACGGACCGTAGCATCATAGGACTGCTCCACTGTTTCAAAACGTGCGCCACCCATCACGGATGAGTCCACCACGAACTCCGCTTCAATTTTCTTCCCAGGAAACAAAATCTCAGCTTTCTTGAGGAGCCGCGTCCGTGACGTCTCGTCTACCTCGTGTGCTGTTATAATCTTCACCGTGAGTAGTCCAAGAGCTCGCTTGGCTCGAACTTCAAGCTCTCGCACCACGAGGGGCAATTTCTTCATTTCTCCGTGACGCTTCAGATACTCTGAAAAATATTGCACGAGTGCCACTGGACGCACCGAAGTATCGGAAGCGAGTTCCTCGAGCGCCTGCGCGTATTGTGTCACCGTCGGACGCATACCTCTAGATATTTAGGAGAGTTTCTTTTCAATGAGAGCAGCGTCAGTTTTCGCATCCAATTTTTCCCGAAGGATTTTTTCTACTGACAGCATCACAAGCGCACCAATTTCGTCTTTGGCCGCGTTCATCATGCTGTCCTTTTCCTCCCGGATTTTCTCTTCCGCCTCCGCGAGCATACGCTTGACTTTGGCTTCCGTTTGCAACGCCTGCTCAGCGTCACGTTTCTTAGCGCCGGTCTCCGCTGCTACGAGTATCGCCTTGGCCTCTTTGCGTGCCTCAGTGAGCACGGCCTCTTCTTTAGCTGCTACCTCCGAGAGTTTCGCCGTCGCTGCTTCAGCATCCTTCAGTCCGCGCTCAATCCGCGCTGCCCGTTGCTCGAGAAAATCAAGCATCGGTCGATAGGCATACCGGCGTAATACCCAAAATAAGATGGCAAAATTCACTGCCTGTGCCAGGAGAAGCTTCCAATCAACACCCAGTTTAGCGAGTACGTCCATGGTCGAAAAATTACGCGAACAAAATCATGAGAGCGATGACCAAGGCATAGATAGCCACAGCTTCGGTCACGGCAATGGCGAGAATCATCGTCGTCTGTACCTTCGACTGCGCTTCCGGATTACGTCCGATAGCCTCCAAGGCCTTCGAAGCAAGAATACCGAGTCCGATACCAGGACCAATGGCGCCAAGACCCATGGCGAGGGCTGCTCCGAGCAATTTTGCTGACTCGACTTCCATACGTTTAACGTTATAGATTACTTATTTCACTCAATGAAACTGCTCTATTCTACAGCGAAATGACACTTTTGTCCACTTCCTCTAGTGTTCTGGTTCCAGCGTCGCCATTTTGAGAAAGACCAGTGTCAACATGGCAAACACCACCGCCTGAATAAACCCAACAAACACCTCGAGAAACATGAACGGCAGTGGCAAAAAATAGGGTACCAGGTGAAGCATTACCGTGAGAAGCACCTCACCAGCAAAGACATTTCCAAACAAACGAAAGGTGAAGGAGATAATTTTCCCCAGTTCCGACACGAGCTCGAGAATTCCCACTACCGTCCCAATACCATACGGCTTATGGAAGGGACTAATGAGGAATTTCTTGCCATATTTGAACAGTCCGAGCGCGGCGATACCCGTGAACTGGACTGTGATAACGGTGATAAGCGACAGAGCAAGAGTAAAGTTGAGATCAGCCGAGGTACTCCGAAGAAACGGGATGATAGTGGCATGACCCTCGGTGGTGGTATGGGCTACCCCTACCGTCCCTAGTCCTGGCAGCAGTCCTGCCCAGTTGGAAATGAGCACAAAGAGAAAAATGGTGGCAATAAATGGGAAGAAAGCTCGCGCTTGTTTTTTATCTTGAGTAACACTCTCAATGAGGTCAAACAATGCCTCAAATATAATTTCCAAAATATTCTGCAGTCCTCTCGGCACCTGAGTCGGCCGTTTGGTCACCCGGGTGATGAACACCATGAGGAGGACACTCACGATGACACCAATAAACAGAGCATTGGTGACTGGGAGCCATCCGAGACTAAACAATTTTTCTGCAGCAATTGAAATTTCCATTTTTTTCAACAAAAAAGGCGCTTTGAAGCGCCTCTAGTGTAGCAGTGAAATACCGAAAGGTCAAACCAATCAAATATTCACCTCAGTCTCCCTCTACCACATCGTAAGGGATATGATATTTTTCAAAAAATCCTAGCTTGAATTTTGCTAAGCGATTAGAAATAGTCGATAGGTTCTGCTCATTACTCATTCGGCTTTCCTGGAGCTGAGCCAGTCGTCCAAGTAATTCTTCGGTCACGCCACCCCGTATCTCTACTAGAAGCTTTGCTTCCTGCTCAGCAAGTTCTGCCTGTAAAGCCATTTCGGAACGCACCTGACTCTCGAGCGGCTTAATCATATTGATAATCGCGGCGGCCTCTCGACGGATTTTCGCAATCTGTTCCGGTGTGTATTCCATGAATTCAGCCGCCGCTGGTTCTGCCATCGCCTCATCTTCTGCGAGTTTGTTTTGTGCTGCCTCAAAAGCCTCAAAGTCCACTTCACCGGCTTCCGCGCCATCAATTAAGTCCTGGGAGGAATCATGAAAGCCCTTTTCCGTTGCGGGAGTTGGTCTCGCACCCCTCTTATCAAGATTCTGTGGAGCTGATTCAAACATGACCCTTAATTTACGGTTTTGTTCTTAACTGAACGAGCGATATCTTCACCAAGATTCCTCACTTTATCTTTAAGGGATTTCATCTCAGTATTGAGTGCCGCCCAAGCTGTAGGCTCCTCCTCAGTATCAAGTGATGTCTGTACTTCATCCATTCGGGCGCGCAGTTGAATATACTGTTCACGCTTCTGTGCCAAAGTAAACTCTGGTTGGGTATGCTCTAACGATGGAAACGAAATTGAGTCCCCTCCCTGAACCGAACCAGTCACTGGTCGTTCCCCAGCCGGTACTGTAAAAGTTCGGCCCGCTACCCCCGTTTCGCCCATTTTCTCCCCTTGTGCTGCCAATGCTCGTCGAGCGGCCTCAATTTGCTTCTCAAGAGGCGCCAAAGTAAACATCAGCTGAGCTTGCTCGGTTGCTTTTTCGGAAAGAAGCTTTTTCTGAGCAGCCGCAATAGCAGGATCTTGGCCTGGTCTCCCTGCTTCCTGCTGGAGCCGCGCGATATCTCTGGTCAGACTCTGAAGAGTCGCCTCCTTGGCTGCGAGCGCACTCTCAAGCCGACTAAGTGACTGCTTTTCTAAAGTCAAAACAGGATTAACCGAAATATCTTTGCCCGGTCCGAACTCCGCTCCCTTTGGCACAAGCACTTGGTCAAGTTTGGACGCGTGAATCTTCATATCCTCAAGGCCAGAACCCTGTGTCGTAGACAGTCCCTGACGCAAACGCTCAAACTCGGCATCAGGAGTCTCTAGTCCCTTCTCGAGCAAATCAAATCCGGCCTGAAGCTTACCGTAGGTCGGTTCAATATTCGTATAGCCAGTCTTTCTCCGAGCCAGCGCCTCCGGAGCATCCCTTGAAAGGACAGGCCGATCAGAATCAAAATATGAAAGGTCTTTTTTTTCCGATACTGCCGATGGGTCAACCTGGGGTTTTTCGGGAGACATACGCTCTACAATTTGAAAATGAAATTAAGACTCCGTTATTGCCTCGTTTCTTGTACCGCTTCGTGAAACATCTTTTCATTATTCAAGTCATCCAAGACAACTTTTCCTGCCTCAAATTCCTGTCTGAGTCTCGTGCGCTCAGCAATGATAGCTGCCTGTTTGGTCTCGTGCTCAGCTAAAACACTTGAATCAACATTCTTCCCTAATTCCTGAAGTTTAGCCTTCATACCAGCCATACTCTTGGCATTAGCCTCATGTTCCGCTTTCAGAATATCGGATTGTACCTTGAGCGCCAGAAGTTCCTTTTTCTTCGCATCAATTTCACCTGGCAATTCAGCCAAGCGGGCTTCAGCCACTTTTTCCAATTCACGAGAAGCGCCTGACTCTGCATCCTCTTCTTCAGTCTTTCCCGCTTCTATCTGATGACCAAGAAGCAAATCATTTGCCAAAGATCCCTCATCAAAATTCGCCTTCATAGCAGCTCTCGCTCGCTGTGCTTCCTTACTACCTCGCATGATTTCAGCTTCGTTCATAACCAAAGAGAAAAGGGTTAAAAATCGTTAGTACACTTTTAATATTATACACCTTTTTTATCAAAAAGTCAATGACTGAAATTCGATGACATTTTTACGCCACCAGTATACCATATCCCCTTGAATAAGCCTTAGTTCTACTCCTTGACCAACTGAGGGAAGATGCGTTCAAAATTTGCTTCCGTGGCTTTTTCTACCTCGACTACCGTGACGTCATGAAGCTGCGCTATCCGGTGAGCAACCCCAAGTACAAGGGCTGGTTCATTGCGTTCCCCTCGATGTGTCTGTGGCGCAAGAAACGGACAGTCCGTCTCGGTAAAAATGCGCTCAAGCGGAATCATTGTGACTGTTTCCGAGAGGTCATCTTTGGTGCCGACGATCGCCTTTTTCACTGGGTAGGTGATATTACCCGTGAAGGAAAAAAAGACATTCGGTAACGTCAAAAATTTTTTGGTCACTTCCGTGTCGCCCATATAACAGTGAAGGATAGCTGCCTTCAAGAGAGGACTCTGCTCTTGTAATATTTCAAACATATCACGGTAAGCATCATCACTTCCGGGACTCGCCCGACAATGTAGAATCAGCGGAAGCTCAAGTTCTATGGCAAGATGTATCTGGGCCAAAAACCCTCTCTTCTGTCTCTCCTTTTGTTCGTCAGTAATGAGTTGCTTGGGATCATGGCTATAGTATTCTAATCCGCATTCTCCAATCGCTACGACCTTCTCATGCTTCGCCAATTCCCTCAGTTCTTTTATCTGATTTTCCAGATTCAAAATTCCGGATTCTAGATTTAAATCCTGGGGATGAATCCCGACGCTCGCAGAGATATCCGGGTATTCCTTCGCGAGCGCAACACACGCTTTACTTTCCTCCACCGTACAGCCAACCACAAAGAGCTTCTTCACACCAGCCTCTTTCGCACGCAAAATTACTGCGTCACGATCCGTGTCGTAACTGTGCCAATAAAGGTGAGTATGGATATCATACATAGTTGTCAGTTTTCGTATCACTTGCTATGGTAGGGGCAACGCCACTCCCCCTAGGAGACACCGTGCGCCTTCGTCACCGCGAAATGCTCCAGGCCATCCTCATCTGCGCCATGCTCATGGCAGTCGGTCTCTTGGCCAGCCACTTCGGCACCATCGACCTTGACGGACTCTTCGCCCTGGCCCGCACCTGAGCAACGCTCGACCCCATACGACCGAAACATCGGTCGTTTTTCATTTATTTTATTCGTTGAAAAAGCGGTTCCACTTTTCCAGACATGAGAGCGGTAGCAATCTTGTCAGACGTACCTGGGAGAAACGGTCGAATCTCCGACCCAATGAGCGCCAATTGGTGCCTGGCATATTTCATTACCTCAACAAACTTCTCTGATCGGGCTTCTAGTTTCCATGGCTCTTCTTTGCCGAGGTATTCATTGAGCATTTGGACGTTCGTCCAGATATGAACGAGGGCACTCGAGAGGTCAAACTTAGCAAAGAAGGGTTCGAGTGCTCCAGACACCCCTTCCTCTGTCACTTCAATCTGCTTCGCCTCTTCGGTTGAAAGTTTTTCACTCAATTTGATGATGCGTGACACTAAATTGCCAAGGCCATTAGCCAAATCCGCATTGTATTTCTCGATCATTTTTTCCCACGATAAATCACCATCTCGCGTGTACGGGAGTGCCGTGATGAGGAGATAGCGTGTCCCATCGATACCGAACTTTTCCACCAATTCATTCGGGTAGATGACATTGCCGAGAGACTTCGACATTTTCTGACCATTGATGGTCAGATACTCATGTGCATAGATAGTGGTCGGAAGCGGGATGTCAGCTGAGAGGAGCATGGCTGGCCAGTAGATAGCATGGAAGCGAAGGATACCCTTGCCAATGACGTGCACCCGCTCGGAATCGCTCGCCCAGAATTGCTGATACAAATCCCCATCAGTGGCATAATCGAGCGCCGTGATGTAGTTCGAAAGCGCATCTACCCATACGTACATAATCTGTGTCTCATCCCCTGGTACTGGTACACCCCAGTTGCGGGCTCGAGCCACCGAACGAGAGATAGAGAAATCCTCGAGGCCCATCTTGAGAAACGACACTACTTCGTTCTTGCGATAGTCAGGATATATAGCAAGCTCACCACTCTCAATGAGTACAAGAAGTCTCTCCTGATAGTTGGAAAGTTTGAAAAACCAGTTTTCTTCTTCCACAACTTCTGGCTCCTTCAGATGATCCGGACACTCGCCGTTCACCAGGTCTTTCTCATTTTTAAACTCTTCACAGCCGACACAGTAGAGCCCTCTATACTTCTTCTTGTACAAATCTTCCGGTTTGAATGCAGCCCACATCTTTTGCGCCCCCACGAAGTGGCGCTCTTCGGTCGTCCGAATGAACTGATTAAAAGACAAATCAAGAGACTGGGCAAGCGCTTTGAAAGCCTCGGCATTTTCCGCTACAAATTCTTTTGTTTCTCGACCAGCTTTCTCCGCCGCTTGGACATTCTTGAGACTGTTTTCATCCGAACCAGTGAGGAAGTAGGTTGGGCGGGACTGCTTGGCATAGCGAGCCACGACGTCGGTCAACACCTTCTCAACCGCATGGCCAACATGAGGCGCTGCGTTGACATAGTCAATAGCCGTCGTGATAAAAAATGGCTTATTTTCAGTATTATTTCCCATAATATCTTGACACTTCGTTATTTATGATGTATAATGCATAGAACAGTACCATCGGTGCTGTCAGTTCCCCAACAACCTGGAGGTCCAACATGGACACCGAAGAGAAATTGACTGGGATCGAGGCCTTCTTGTTCGATACGGCCATGGGCGTCGCCATTGTGCTGGGTTGGCTCCTCGCAGCGGGGAGCTATCTGCTCCAACCGGAACGCAAGCAAACCCTCCAGCATGACTGGAACAGCCGGAAGGACTTCCGGCAAAGCGGCCTCCAACCGCAAAGTCGCGATGTGAGCGGCATGGTCATCGCCGGCATCACGCTGGTGTTGATCGCAGTGACCCTGATTGCCCTCTACCCCCGCCCTCTCTGACCCCCGAGCCCGATGCGTACTGCGCGTCGGGCTCGAACACTTTTTAAGAACCCTTTTTCATACTATAAGTCATTTTCTTTCAGAAAAGCAATGGGAGAGAGCGTAGAATTCACCCGAAGAAATTCTTAGGTTCACCATTGTGTGCTCCCACAAAGCGGACCGGCTATGCCGGATTACACAGGATTCACCCCGTGAAATATCCGCTAAGCGGATACCTTGTCTGACAAGGATTTCACAGGGTAAACAATAATCGTAAACTCTCCCTTCATTTTCCCAACCTTGGCCATCAAATATTCTTTTATCTCGGTCACACTTCCCCGTACCACTTCTTCAAAAACCTTGGTCAGCTCTCGTCCGAGAACGAGTTTTTTGTGAGGTGCCAGTTCAGTGAGAAACTCGAGATTTTTTATGACTCGATGAGGCGATTCGTAGTAGATAACTGGCAAAGCACTTGCAGCCACTTGTTTGAAAAAAGTCTCTCTCCCCTTCTTGTGAGGTGGAAATCCCAAGAAAGTGAATTCGCGCATATCAATCCCGGCCACTGAGATAATCGCTCCAAGAGCTGATGCACCAGGGATTGGTACTACCTGTATCCCTGCGGTAGCGGCGAGGGACACCAAGACATTGCCCGGGTCAGATATTCCCGGTGTGCCAGCATCAGTGACGAGCGCCATATTTTCACCCGCAAGCATCCGGTCGATGAGTTTCTGTGCTTTGTCCGCTTCGGTATGCTCATGAAAAGAAATGAGCGGTTTCTTCATTTCAAAATGACGAAGGAGATGGCCGGTGACCCGCGTATCTTCGGACAACACCACATCAACACTTTTCAGAGTCTCAAGCGCCCGAAGAGTGATATCACCGAGATTCCCAATAGGCGTAGCCACGATGTAGAGGATACCTGAAATCATACAAGAAATTTTCAATTTTCAAACAATGTTTTAATTTCTTAATTTTGAAATTTGTTCATTTTGAATTGTTTAAAAATTGAAACTTAGAAATTAGAAATTTACTTATCCTTGCTTTTCTTTCTTGAGCAGCAGGTCTTCCACAAACACCGAGAGAATCATCGTAATCGGAACAGAAAGAATGATACCAAGTGCGCCACCAAGCTCCAATCCGACCAGAATAGCGATAATGAGAGCAACCGGATTGAGACCAGCCGAATGTTTCATCACCTGTGGCGCCACGATGTGTGCCTCCACCTGATGGGCCACGATATAAAAGGCGAGGGCTGAAACACCGAGAAGTGGCGAAGAAAGAAGACCGACCAAGATAGCTGGCACGGCAGCAAGTACCGGTCCGACATAGGGAAGAATCTCCATGAACCCACCAAAGAACGCTATGGCCAGCGCATACGGAACATCAAGGAGCGAAAGTCCGACAAAATAGATACCAAAAGCGATGACCATGAGCAGCATTTGGCCAAAAAGCCACTGACTCACCTTGCCCTGCATCCGGGTGGCAAGTGAGCGAGCCTGAGCATGGTATTCCTTGGGTGTCATGAGGAGAAAGAATTTTTCAATACCTTGTTCCTCAAGCGACAGGTAGAGAGCGAGGAAAAAATATCCAATGAAATGGATAAAACCCTGAAACAGATTGATGGTGGTCGAAAAAATTTGTGAGAACCAATGAGAGATATTACCCTCAATATTTTGCGAAAACTCATCTTTGCTGAACTCTATCCCGATACTCTCTGCGTATAACTGGATACCATTCATGAAAGAATCAAGCCGCTTGGTATACTGTGGCCAGTTGTCGAGAAACTGCTTGATTTCCGAGAAGAAGAGTGGCAGAAATACCGCGAGTAATATCACTCCTATGGCAAACAAAATCGCGTAGGCAATAATAACTGCCGCCGTCCGTGACAAACCAAACTTTTGGAGCCGGGTGATAGCTGGTACCAAAGCTGCCGCTGTCAATACCGAGAGAAGAACAAGAATAACCACATCCCGAATGAGATACACGACATAGGCCGCTGCCAAAAGGAGCGCTGCTCGCACAAGCACTTTGGTTCCCACTTCAACGTGGTCACTCACCGTCATAGTATTTCCATTAAAATTTCACCAGTTTTTTTAACTTGGCAACAGACGCCTTGGGTCCGATGACCGCGAGGTTAAGTTTTTTATTGACGAAAATATCACCTGCCACCCGGAGCACATCATCAGCGGTCACTTGATCAATCCTTTTGGCTACTTCTTTGGGAAGCGTAATCTCACCTCGAATAGTTTCCTGACTCACCAGATACTCTACTACATCATCTGAGCCCTCGAGTCCCATAGCGAGTTTACCCTTGATATATTCCTTGGCCTTTTTCAATTCTGACGCCTCTACTTTTTCTGTAGCAACCTTTCGGTACTCGTCAAGAATAACAGCGATAGTCTTTTCCAAATTTTCATGCTCCACTCCAGCCTGAGTAGCAAGATAACCAGCATCATGGAAGGCCTCAGTCATAGTATGGACACTGTAGGCCAACCCCCGTCGCTCCCGCACCGCCATGAAGAGTCGACTCGACATCCCGCCGCCCAAGAGGGTTGAGAGGACCGAGAGAACATAGCGATCGGGATGAAACATATCATAGGTTCGTACTCCAAGAATGAACTGAGTCTGATCTGTCTTTTTCGATTGTACGAAAACCTCCGGAACACTCTGCTTCTTGGTATTTTTCTTGAAAACTGGCCTCTTACCCGTCCTGATACCAGCAAAATGTTTTTCAATCTCTTTCTTTACTCTCTTAGGATCAATATTGCCCGCCACCCCAATCACCACGTTTTCAGCCACGTAGCCCCGCTTCAAGTACTTGATGAAGTCAGCTCGCATGAAGCGCCTCAGGTTTTCTTTGGGACCAATAATCTCCCAACCGAGTGGCGTATCACCATAGAGATGAAGCTCCCACAGGTCGCCGATATGACGCATGGGCATATCTTCATACATATTGAGTTCCTGAAGCACCGGGCCACGCTCGCGATCAATCTCCTCCTGTTCGATTTTGGCGTTGAGAAAGAGATCGGAGACTACGTCCAGTGCTGTCTCCCAATGATGCGCCTCCACTTTAGCATAGTAGGCGGTACGATCCTTGCCGGTATAAGCGTTGTATTCCGCCCCAATAGCATCGAGTTCCTTGGAAATATCCATCGCGGTCGGTCGACGCTCTGTCCCTTTGAAAAACATGTGTTCAAGAAAGTGCGCCAAGCCATTTTCTGCTCGCGTCTCATAGCGTGACCCGACTCCGGTCATCACAATGACCGTGGCTGTCTGCGTCTCCTTCATCGGTGCGAGTAATACTCTCAGTCCGTTCTTTAGGGTGTATTTCTGGTATTTCATGAGAAATAATCTTAATGTTGTTTCAAATAATCGGTAAGTTCCGTAATCTGTACTCGTTCCTGCTGCATCGTGTCGCGGTCACGGACAGTAACAGCACCGTCGGTCAGAGTATCGAAGTCCACTGTTACACAGTGCGGGGTACCAATCTCATCCTGACGGCGGTAGCGCTTGCCGACATTACCGTTATCATCGAACTCACAGCGGAAATCTTTTTTAAGCGAGTTGAAAATTTCTCTGGCTTTCTCTACCAATTCCGGTTTGTTCTTCATGAGTGGAAACACGGCTACCTGTACCGGAGCGAGTTTCTTCGGAAACCTAAGGACAATCCGAGTATCGCCTTCACCCACCTCTTCTTCCGTATACGCGTCAGTGAGCACGGCCAAAAAGGTACGTTCCACACCAACAGAAGTCTCGACAATCCACGGCACAAATTTTTCATTGGTCTGTGGATCGCGATAGGAAAGATCGACACCTGAGGACTTAGCATGCTGGGTCAGATCATAGTCACTGCGGTTATGTATGCCTTCAAGCTCCTTAAAACCAAAGGGGAAATTATACTCAATATCCCACGCTGCCTTGGCATAGAACACCAGGTTCTCATGCTGGTGGAAGCGGAGATTTTCTGGTTTGATACCAAGGTCGATATAGTATTGGAACCGCTTGGCCCGCCACTCCTCATAGACAGCGGCTGCCTCGCTGGGATGTACGAAATACTGCATTTCCATCTGTTCGAATTCACGCTTACGAAAAATAAATTGGCGAGCGGTAATTTCATTGCGGAACGCCTTACCAATCTGGGCGATACCAAACGGCACTTTCACCCGAGAAGAATCAAGGACGTTTTTGAAATTGACGTAGATACCCTGACAAGTCTCACCACGGAGGTAGGTCGGCTCCTTGGTCCAATCGCCTGTGAAATTGCCGAGGTTTGACTGAACCAAAAGATTGAAGCTCTTCGCTTCACTGAAGTTCTGCTTGCCACACTTCGGACACTTTACCTTGGTTTTGTTATCAGTAAACAACTGGTTGATTTCTGCTTCCGTCATCTTTTCATCAGCAAACACCCCTACTTCCTCCAGAAGATGATCGACACGTACACGCGAGTGACACTCTTTGCACTCGGCGAGCGGATCCGAAAATCCTCCCACATGACCCGATGCCTCCCAGACCCGTGGGTGCATAAATATCGCACTATCAAGCCCGACGATGTTCTCATGATCACGCACCATCGCCTGCCACCAAGCCTCGCGGATATTCTTGGCGAGCTCCACCCCGTATGGACCGAAATCATACACGGCCGCAAATCCCCCGTAGATTTCTGAAGAGGGAAAGATGAATCCGCGCCGCTTGCACAGTGACACTATTTTTTCCATCACATCGTTCTTGGTCTCGGCCATAGTAGTTGACAAAATATGAATTCTCCTGTATAGTATACAAGTTGTTTTACAAGTTCATAGTACAGGCAAATCCCTGTTGTTTCAACCCAAAAGGCTCTCGCCGCTCGTTGGAGGATACATGCACTCGACTTCATATGCCGCACAAATGTGGGAGGTAGTCTCACATCTGGGATACATTCAGCTGGCCGGCGGCATCTTCTGCATAGGTGTCATTGCCTGCGTCGGAGCGATGCTCTGCTGGATCAAAGGCCGGTGGAAGAAGCCACCTTGTCCCAGAGCAACCTGCCAGTCCACCGACGTGGAGCGCTTCACGCTCCCAAATGACCCAATCCGTCTCGTCCACTATCGCTGCCGCATGTGTGATCACGAGTGGCAAAGTGGTCCCACCCTCGTAGGAAACCATTGAAGGAGCATCCATGGAAAAGCTGAATCCCTATCTGCTCTTCGCCATCATCATTGGCGGCTTCGGCTTCCTGTGGCTTTGCTGGCGCCTGTGGCGACAAGAGACCCCCAAGTGCCGCTGCGGCTCCGCAGGCCGGCTGGTGATGACCCACGAGTCCGGTCAGCGAACCATCCACACCTACCACTGCCGTGCGAACTGCGGCAACGTCTGGGAGGTCACGGACCGGAGCTTCGAAGAGCGGCGAGTGAACAGCTGCAACTGAAAACAACCAAGCGCGAACGGTAACACCGGCCGCGCTTTTTTCATACCGAAAATTACGCTTCGGAGCGGAGCTGCTCCATAAGGCGCATATAGAAACGAAGATTGTGTTCGGAAGCGAGTCGGAGAGCGAGCGGTTCACTCACTTTCAAAAGGTGTTTGAGATAGGCCCGCGTATAGCGAGTACACAGCGTACAGTCACAGGTCAGGTCAACGGGGGTGAAATCACGCTCGAACTGCTCATTTTTAATATTAATCGTTTCGTAAAAATCTTCAGAGAGATCAGCCACTTTGTTTTTCCAAATGAAAAGGCGTCCGTGTCTTCCTTCCCGAGTCGGAATGACACAGTCAAACATATCCCAACCCAACCGATGGAAACGAACGATATCTTCAGGTGTTCCCACACCAAGTGCAAAGCGGATACTGTCCTCTGGAAGATAGGTCGGAATAGCAGCCACAACGTCTTCGAGAAAGGTACCGTCGGTATCAATATGCCGACCACCAAGACCATAGCCATCAAATCTGATAGCAACCAGGCCTTCGGCGCACCGTTTGCGTTCCGAGAGCATCTTGCCACCCTGAACTACCCCAAAGATGAGTGGTCGTGTTTCGTCGGTCAATCCTCGCTCTGTTACTTGTCGGTCATATTCATCACGACAACGCCGAGCCCAACGGAGCGTCCGATCGACCGCCGCCATAATATCAGCCTCTGACGCATCGTTCGGCCGCGGATCGTCGAGACACACCATCATGTCTACCCCGAGATCAAATTGCACCTGAATGGATTGCTCCGGAGTAAGAAGATGCTTGGAACCATCGAGCACTGAACGGAATTCTGCTCCCTCTTCAGTAATACGCCCGAGCTCTGGATTCTTATGAATGAGCGAATAAACTTGATAACCACCAGAGTCGGAAAGAACTGGATGCGGCCAGTCCATAAAAGCATGGATACCGCCAGCGGCTCGGATAAGCGCTTCGCCCGGCTGAAGAAAGAGGTGATACGTGTTCACTACTAAGGCTTCGATACCAACCTGCTTCAAATCCGCCGGAGTCAAACCACGTACTGTGGCACGTGTCGCGTCCGGCATAAAAAAGGGAGTAACGAGACTCCCTTTTCTGGTTTGTATCTCACCCCTCCGACAAAGTCCCGTAACCTGAAGTGAGTTCCATGGCATATGGTAGAAATTATGGATTGGCAGCTCGTACTCGGTAATTACCACTCCCTATCGAGCTGTCCTCAGTCAGAGTACTCGTTTTACGACTTTTTTCAAGTCGGACATTGGCACCGGTAAAACTATCTTGTCCGGTAAAAATAGCCGAACTTACGAGCGTCACCTCCGTATCGAAAGCATTTTCCTCAGGCGTCACTCCCATCTGGAAAACTATTTCTCTTCGCTCTCCGGCCGCAAATGTTCCCATATCCCATATCAATTCATTGGCCCGCTCGTTCAGGAGAATTTTTTCACTATCTGGTTTTTTCTGACCAGTAAACCGGTTACCCGTAGGAAGAAGGATGCTGACTCGGGCGTTCCGAACATCATTGGTCGTATTAGCCAGTGACAGATGAAACGTATACGTAGTCTCCTGACCAATGACTGGAGGGATGGGACCAGTATTGGGTATCGCCGTATCTTGATAGTAGCCAAGCAATTCACCGGTTACTCGGGAATTGATTTTTACATCGAGTGTATTACTTGCCACTACCTTAGTGAAGCCAACGATAGCCGGGATATCAGGACTATCAATCTTGGCTACTGAACGGATGAGCGGTGTCCGAACAACCGAACCTCGCTTATCCAAGTCAGCATACGTTTTGATGGTAAAAGATACCTTGCCTGATTGTCCGGGCTCAACCCGAGAAAGTGCCGGGAGATCAGAGGCTTTCCATAGAATAGCCTTGCGTGACTGCAAATAGGCACCCTTGGTTGTCTCGCTATTAAACACGAGTGTACTGAAATCGAGGTAGGAAGAATCGATATCCATCGAAATAATAGCGTCTCGAATACCCACATTACCATCATTCCGGTATTCAATGACATACTGCAGGGCATCGCCTGGATTGGCATACACATCGTTTGACCTGGTATTGACGGTTTGATGAATTGAAAACGGCGAAGCGACGATGCGTGTCTTACGACTGTTTTCTCCATATGGAACGAATACTCCGTCACCCTGAAAAACCCCGATGCCACCATGAACTGATTTCTGTTCGTCACGAGCGCCAGAAATCCTCCCGCGAATCGTGAGTGTGCCACTCTGATGCGCCGCCAAATCCCCTACTGACCAAACAGTATTGCCATCGGATGGCTTTGGATCGGCATCAGTAAAAATAAAATCCGTTGGAAAATCCATTTTAATCTTGAGATTTGAAAACGAAATATCTCCAGGATTGACATAGCGAATATCATACTGGACCTCCTGATCCGAAGCACGCTCAAGCGGAGCATCAATTTCAAAATTAAGCGGCGAAGAAACAATTGTCATCATCCGCTCCGTGCGTTTCTCGAACGTAGTAGTGATAGTACTCGGAGTATAGCGAAGCGTTGCAGCAATTTTCATCTGCTGTCCCTTGGACCCATAAAATTTACCCGTGAGCGACACCTTACCATGCCCCTGTGAAGCAATTTCTCCCAGGGGAAGTTCCGCTCGAGAAGTTTTGATACTTAACTTGGCAGCTGGTTCCGGATGAAAGGCTTCAGGGTACTCAAAAATAACCACTGTATCGCGAAGACTCATCCAATTAGCATTGGCATACTCAAAATCATACGTCACCAATTCAGCGCTTCCCACCTCACCCGATCCAGCCAAGTTAACCGTAATGTTTTCTTCTGAAAACAATCCTGACCGCAACTTCATCACGATGCCACCAATAAGGAGCATACAGGCTACGCTCCCCAAGGCCCATGCCAAAAGCGTACGACGTCTTTTGGTGTGATCATCCGGCAACAGTACCGCTTTCACTGGCGCTGGTAAAGTTACTTCCACCTTTGGGGGCAACGATCCCTCATTCCAACGTTCGGTCTTTTGAAACTGAGAGACCTGGTCAGGATTGACCGATGTCCCTCCTGGTTGGTACGTATCTGTGGAACGTGTCCGGTCGGCGTGAAAATCACGGCCGTGCAATTGATCGTTCAATTCGTCAAGTGGCATAGGTTTATTTTTTCACCCTGTGGTCATTCAAGGCTGCTAACCTTAAGTAAACATGGACTAAGTTTCGTTTTTATTTTATCACTTTTTATCCGGCTAAGAAACCAACTTGTACGTTCTATTTCTATTGCACAGGGTAAATAACAAAAACCACCTCCCCTCGCTAAGCCTCAATCCAGTGATAGAATCGAGTTGCTAGCTGCCGCGCCTCACGCACATCCCGTTCCGATACAGCAACCTTCGGTAAAGCCTCTAGTTTATTCCCCAAAAAAATTCTGATTAGCTTTATTACACTTTCACTGACTGGAAGCGATCCATGGGTCGTATCAGCATGAACGCCACGGAGCATCCCCCCAGCACTCGGGCTAAAAAAATGCCGCTCACCTGCCGCTAATTTTTCTCCAGAAATCACACATACACTCGTCTCGATCTCATAACCCAGATGGGCGAACAATTGAAATAAAAATCCTTCCGAAAGTAGTAGCACCTTGTCTTTTTTCTTTTCAGATGCGAGGACATTGGCAATATCAAGATACTTTGAAAGTAGGGAAAAAAGCGCTCGGTCCTCTTCTTCCCATCCCACTAAGCGCTCAAAAATCCCTACTGTTTCAAGGACGCGCTTGTAAATATCAAAATCATCTCGAAGAAAGAGGTAGCTTTTCTCTGCCACCGCCCCAGCGATCTTTCCAGCCCCTCGACCCTTCACGATAATAACAAGTCCCTGTGTAAGAGTCTCAAGCTGACCAGCGAGCTTGGCCTCTGGCTTACGCACACCTTTAGCCACGAGCTGAAGCTTGCCGACACTTTCCGTATAAAGCGTGTAAAGCCGGTCAGTTTCTCCAACTTCTTTTTTTTTCAGAACAATCGCTACCACTCTGTTTTCACCGTGTGTCATCATGCTGTCAAAAAAATCATTGTCCGTATACAATCCGCTCCCCTGGCTGCAACCCAGACAAAATCTCTACCTGATTATCACGCTCTACACCAGATTCAATCACCCGCTCTTGTCGTCCGCTACTCGTCATCACGGTCACTGTTCGACGACCATCAAGCTCGTGGATGGCTCCTTTGGGAATTCGTACCATGTTAGCATCGGTATTCGTTTCCACAATAACGTCTCCGGTCATCCCTGTGCGAATTTTTTCGGATGTTTGATTAAGCGAAGTCCGAATGCGAAAATATGTACTCCCCTCCTTTTCAACCTCCTGCGATTGGATATCCGTCACGGCACCAGTGATATCCTCGTACGGATACGCGTTGAGTCGCATGATAACCTGGTTCCCTATCATAATACCAGCAATCTTTTCCTCCGGAATATCTAGTTCAATTTCAAGCTCAGGGCTAGCTGCCAACACCACCGGTGCGCCAGCCTCCACGTGCTCTCCCGGCTGTGGCAAAATTTTCTTGATAAGAAGATTCTTGAGAGGTGTCACTAGAGTCGTTTGTTTCAGTTTTTCTGAAGCGATATCCATCTCGCTCCGAGCTGCGACCGCCGCACTGAGCGCCGCCTCGATATCCTGACGAGCTGTGCCAGCCAATCGAGCATTGAGCTCTCCTTGAGCCACAGAAAGATCGCGATTGGCCACTTTATAAGCGGTTTCATGAGAACTGAGCGCTACAGTCGCTTCAGCGACAGCACTGCGAGCATCCGATACCGATGCCTTCCACGTATCAATCGTCTCTTGCGTGATGGCCCCCGCTGTTAGGGCATTGACTCCGAGCGCCACCTGATCGAGATACTCACGTACTTTTTTTAACTTGCTACGCGCATCGTCGAGATACTTGGTAACATTACCCGTCGTCTTCATTTTTCCAACATCATCCTTCCAATCACCAATGATATCCCTCATCGAAACACGCCCTGATTCAATACGGCTTTCCAGAGAAGCGTCACTCGGAGTAAAGGAAAGTTGAGGATTGGTCTCTGGATTGGTGAAAATAACATCCGTCTTGTTACGAATAGCATCATCCGACTGAACATAGGCACTAGTGATAGTGTCGATGGCTTCTTTCTTTGTTCCCTTGAGGCTACTATCCGAACTCTGTTTCTTCTGTTGCATGACAAGCAATTCTTCGAAGCGAGCACCCTGTTCAAGCTTATTCACAATAGCCTGTTGTGCATTATACTGCGCCTCCGCTTTTTTCCGCTCGAGCTCCCACTGGGTTGAATCAAGCTGCACCAGTGGCTGGCCGCTTTCCGAAAAACTCTGACCAGCAGAAGCAAGTACAGCTGTCACCCTGCCAGAAAAAGGAAATGAGAGATCGTACTGTTCACGAGAAACAATCTTGCCATTGCTGACCCGAACAGAAGGGTGCCCCTTTTCATAGTTCACCACAAACGTTCCCGCCGTATCATCAATCTGGAAAGAAAACCAAGATAAGCTTTGCGGCCACAGATAAAACCAAACGGCTACAATGCCGGCAAAGAGGACCGCGATTCCAAGGGCGATGGTAGAAATCTTCATATCTTTCTATTATACCACTGCCTGACCTCGGCTTCCGTGTTCTATCCGTATCACCTTGCCATCAGCCATATATATCTGACGAGTCGCCTTGGCGGCCTCGTCCGGTTCGTGCGTCACAAGTACAATAGTCTTACCAAAACGCTGATTGACCTGAGTGAGAAGATTCATAACATGCCGAGAGTTCTCCGTATCAAGATGGGCCGTCGGTTCATCAGCCAAAATGAGCACTGAGTCCTTGGCTACTGCTCGTCCAATAGCGATACGCTGTTGTTCTCCTCCCGAAAGCTGACGCGGCAAAAGATGCGCTCGTTCCTCTAGTCCCAGAAAGGAAAAAATCTCAGCCGTCTTTTTTCTGGATACCGCCTCACTGTGACCCTGGAGTCTGAGTTGGAGCATGATATTTTCTTCCGCTGTGTAACTTTCAATTAAATTAAAAAATTGAAATATAAAACCAAAAGAACGAAGACGAAGTTTGGTACGCTCACGTTCTGTCAGAAGAGAAACATCGCGACCTTGAAACACTATCTTCCCTTGCGTCGGTTCATCAAGGAGTCCAATCATATTAAGGAGCGTACTCTTGCCCGACCCAGAGTGTCCGGTAATAGCCACAAACTCGCCCGAAAGGATATCGATATCTACTCCGTTTAAGGCTGCTACCGGCATCCGATCTCCCACCTGATACTCACGCACCAACCCGCGTATCTGAAGAAGAGCCGACTGCGTATCGGTACGGGCATTATTTGTCTGAATGAGCGTCGGTATAATGTTACCCATAGTATTAGGTTGTTCCTCGCATATCATCGATAATTTTTGCTCGCGCTGCCACCCAGGCCGGAGACAATGCCCCAATAAGAGACGCAAGAAAAACCGTCAGAGCTGTTTGGAGAATAATACCCGGTGTCTGATAAAGCCGAAAATCACCAATGAGGAGTGGAATAGGATTCGTCCCTGACCACAGCCAAGCAAACAGAAACAGGATGGACCCAAGACAGGTCCCGATAACCGCGTAAAGAAAAGCCTGGGTGATATAGGCGAGAACAATAAATCCATTCGATGCTCCCATCGATTTCAAGATACCAATTTGGCGACGCTTCTGATTGACATCAATCGAGATAATAATGCTGATGACCAAGAAAATAGTCATGACCAACAAATCACGAATAGAGAGGGTAATGAACGTTACCGCCTCCATGATATCTCTCACGTACTGTGACTCTTCCTCCCAGGTTCGTGCTACGGCCGTCGGGAATTCGTTTTGCAGAGCTTGGCGTACCACCACCGGATCCTCTCCGGGGCGCAGCTTCACTACCATCTGGGCATTGCGACCGCTACCATCCATTTTCTCCAAATCACCCTTTTGCATATAGAGAATCCAATTGGGCGAAAAATTTTTGGCATCAAGAATTCCTCTCACCTTCATCGAACGATAGGTTCCATCGGGAGCGAGTATACTCACCATCTCCCCGACGTGGATTATCTGACCATCATCCTCAATACCCACTAAATCATCAGCCAATCCTTTCCCAAGGAGCACTTCGTCAGTACTGTGGTTGTCAGAAAAAAACTGGCCTTCGATGACCTTGCTCTCAAGCCACGTCACACGTCTGTCATCGGCCGTCGCGATACCAATCGTTCGAAAGGGAATTGACTTCTTTTCACCGAAGCGCACAATCGTTTGGCTGTGACTGCGGGTGGCAAAGGCCTCGACTGCCGTCATTGAGAGGAGCTTCTTTTCAATTTCATCGCTCAGGCGGATGCTCGCATCGCCACCGCGGGGCGAAATGACCACATCTCCGATCCAGCCCCGCTCCCCCTCCACCAGCATGGTTCGAAACCCCTCGAGCACGCCGAGGGTAAGAAGGATAGCTGCTGAAGCGGCAGCAAGCACGGTCAAGATAAGGACGAGAAGCGTTTTGCTCCGTACCGTATCGCGGAAAACATACGAGAGAAAGGGCGAAAGTAAGCCCATAGAGAGAATAGAGAGTCAGTCTCTCTATTATATCGGTTCCCGACGAGAATCGGAAATAATTATCATCATTATGACCGCTTGAGACTCAA
Organism: uncultured Bdellovibrionales bacterium; assembly: GCA_964543815.1. Lineage (GTDB taxonomy): Bacteria > Patescibacteriota > Minisyncoccia > Moranbacterales > UBA1568 > UBA1568. Next base: position 32,315 of record CAZIZG010000007.1, read on the forward strand.
GGTAAATACTTCACCATCGAGCGTGACAGTTTCTTGATACTCAGCATCAGCTAAAATACCTTTTTCTATTGTTGTCGCCAGCACTTCGCGAGCGATATCAGCTTCAAACTGAGCAAATACTTCTTCTTTGCCTACATAGCTTAAAACGATACGGTCCTCGACATTGAACTGGGCCTTCTTGCGTCCCTCTTGAATAGCCCGTACCACCTCACGCATCTCACCTTCGAGTTTGAGTTCGGGAGTGATAGTTAAATCAAGAATGGTCATTGAGCCCTTGTATTCATCCTTGTAACCTTCACTATCATAAATCTTCACATTTAATTCTTCCTTTACTATTTCTTGAAGTTCCAGGCCTAGCGGTCTAGCACTCACTGAAGATAACGGTTGTCGCACCTTAATTCCATGTTTTACTCTATCATTCAGCCCTTCCGTTACAATGAAGCGAGCAAGTTTCATATCTTCATTCAACTTCTCATCAACTAAAGCCGAATCTACCACTGGATAATCAACAAGATGCACTGACTCTTCTCCCGTGAGACCACGATAGATTTCCTCAGCGATAAACGGTGTGAATGGCGCCATCAGTTTCGAGAGCGTGACTAAAACTTCATAGAGCGTCTGGTAAGCCTGCTCTTTATCGGTATCATCTTCTGATTTCCAGAAACGTTTGCGGCCCCGACGGATATACCAGTTGGAGAGGTTATCAACAAACGGCGTAAAGGCCCGAGTGGCACGGTTCAGTTCGTAGGTTTCCATGGCGCCGTTCACCTCCTTGATGAGAAGTTGAAGCTCGGAGAGGATCCAGCGGTCCATCAGATTCTCCGATGACTTCGCGTTTTCTTTGGGGGTCCAGTTATCGATACTCGCATACGTGGTAAAAAACGAGTACGAATTCCAAAGCATGCGGAAGACGTTCCTGACGATATCAGACAGGTCCCGCTCCGAAAAATTCAAATTCTCGGCGGCCACCACCGGTGACGAAAGGAGATAGAACCGCAAAGCATCTGACCCATACTTATTGAGGATCTCCATCGGGTCAGGATAGTTTTTGAGCTTCTTCGACATTTTCTTCCCATCCTCAGCCAAGACGATACCGTTCACGATAACATTCTGAAACGCGTTACTTTCTTTGATACCAGTGGCGATAACGTGCTGGTAGTAGAACCAGGCTCTGGTCTGATCAACTCCCTCCGCAATAAACTGGGCCGGAAATGCGGCATCAAACTGTTCCTTGTTTTCAAACGGATAGTGCCGCTCACCATAGGGCATGGAGCCCGAATCAAACCAGGTATCAAGGACATCTGGGGTGCGTTCCATAGTGCCACCACACTTGGGACAAGGTACTGTCACCCGATCAACCACATGCTTGTGAAGATCATCCACTTTAACTCCGCTTGCTTTTTCAAGTTCTGCCACCAAACCAAACACTTGCTTCTCACCGCAAGCACACAGCCACAGCGGCATAACAGAAGCCCAAAATCGCTGCCGACTGATAGACCAATCCCGGGCACCCTCAAGCCACTTCCCCCAGCGTCCCTCCTTAATATGCGTAGGTGACCAGTGAATACCCTTGGCAAGCTCGAGCATCTTCGGCTTGATTTTCGTTACTGCCACAAACCACGAACTCGTCGCATAGTTGAGAAGCGGGGTATCACAGCGCCAGCAGTGCGGATATGAGTGCTCATATTTTTCTTTGGCAAAGAGTGTCCCGTGCTTAGCGAGATACTTGATAATCTCGACATCCATCGCTGATGGATCTTCTTTGGATTTCACTGGCTGGCCGGCAAAATCTGATACTTCAGGTTTCATCGTCCCATCCATGGCAACATGCTGTACCCACGGCAGATTATTCGCTTGGCCAAGTTGCATATCATCTTCACCAAAGGCCGGCGCCTCATGAGCAATACCTGTCCCCATATCGGTCGTGACGAAGTCAGCATGATAAATCTTCCAGCCATTTTCACGATGCTCAAGTTTTTCGTCCTTGGCGTAATAATCAAAAAGTGGTTTGTAAGCTTTACCAACAAGTTCAGAACCATTAAACGAAGATACTTGCTCAAAAGAGTAATTTAAATTCATCTTCTGACACCAATCACTATCATTCAATTTTTCTTCAAAAAAATTTTTGGCCACAATCAGAAAACTCTCGCTAGTACTTGGTCGAGTATAGTTTTCTGGTTTCGAAAGATCATTAACGATCATTTCGGCATATTGACGCACCTTTACATACTCAATATCCTTATTCACTGCCAAGGCGACATTGCCCGGCAAGGTCCACGGTGTCGTGGTCCAAGCCAAGACAAAAGTTCCCGGTTCGTCTACCAATTCAAACTTGGCTGTCACTGCCAAATCTTTCACGTCCTTGTAGCCTTCGGCGACTTCTGATTGAGAAAGGGTCGTCTCACAACGCGGACAGATATGCATGGTCCGATACGATTCATAGATGAGTCCCTTGTCCCACAGTTCCTTAAATACCCACCAAACACTCTCCATGAAATCCCGATCCATAGTGCGGTAGGCATTCTCCATGTCCGCCCAGCGACCGAAGCGACGCATCACTTTTTTCCACTCCCCTACATATTCAAGCACTTTAGAGCGACAAATCTCATTAAACTTCTCAATCCCGAGCGCCACGATTTCTTTCTTGTGAGTCATCCCGAGTTCCTTCTCTGCAATGTTCTCGATGGGTAGACCATGGCAGTCCCACCCCCACTTACGTTCTACTTGATACCCCCGCATAGTAAAGTAACGCGGCACGGTATCTTTGATAGCGCTCGCCACGATATGACCATAGTGTGGTGTCCCGGTAGCAAATGGCGGCCCATCATAAAACGTATAGCGTTCTTTCCCCTCGCGATTGATAACAGACTTCTCAAATATCTTGCGATCTTCCCAATACTGGACGATTGATTCTTCCAACTTCGGAAAACTCACTTGTGACGCCACCTTCTTAAATTTCATAGCCATAAAATATAAAATCCTTAGCATAAAAACATGCTAAGGACGCTTGGAAATCAAACGTGGTACCACCTTGCTTCTCCGTCTGAGACGGACTCATTACAGCTTTCACGGGCTTACCCGCCAAGGTCTACTCGTCGCTCCGAAGCTTCTCGGCACATGACGACGTTCTTCTTGGAGCTCTGGAGTGATGCCGACCATTTCGGCCGGGTCTCCTTCGACGCTGCTGGCCTCATGGTAGCAACAGCTCATCAAAAAATCAACTACTTGAGACCGTGAGCCACGAAACAATCGTGGTACTGGCGATCCATGCCCATGATGTGCTCCACCAGCCAATCTTCGAGAAAATCGAGTACCTCATAAGGATTATCGAGTTGTTGAGACTCCCAGTCTCCTTTCAATGTAAGCAGCCTCTCTGTCAAACGCTGGTGAGCTGCCTTGTGTTCGGTTGCATGATCATAGTGAAACTCGTCAAAGTAACGCTCCTCTGATTCAAAATGAAAGTCAGTATATTTGATAAGCTGTTCGAATATATCCCCGAGCACCTCCTGATCTTTTCTCTCAATAATAGAAGCATACAAATCATTGATGATGCCAAAAAATATTTTGTGCTGTTCGTCAAACATTTCTACTCCCACACTGTATTTATCGCTCCATTCTATCTTGGTCATATTCGTGACATAAATTGATTACATCTCTAAAGTGGATACCAGTCTAGTCTCGAATCGTGACCCGACCAATCCGCGGAGTGAGCGTCCGGCACCATTCTTCCATTTCTGTCCGAGAAAAAGGATGGTATGAGGCAAAGAGCGGATTGAGGGTATGATCTGGCCGAAAGGTTTGCAGAAAATAACGTTCAGCTCCAGACAGAAGATTGGCCATACTCGAGAGCACCTCCTCCGAATGTACTTCTTTGATAAGGGTGGTACGAAATTCATATGGAATACCCGAGTGTTTCAACAGGTTGATGCTCTGCTCGATGTTTCCGGCCTGAGCACTTCCACCCACGAGCGTCTCATACGTCTCAAGCGAGGTCTTCACATCCAGAGCCACATAATCAACGAGCCGCTCATGAAGTAACGACCGCAGCATCTCCGGATGATTTCCATTAGTATCAAGCTTGGTAAGGAATCCTATTTCCTTGATGCTCCGAAAAAAATCTGGGAGATCCTGCCACAGAGTCGGTTCACCGCCTGATACCACGACACCTTCGAGAAGTCCCACTCGCTTCCTGAGAAAATTAAAGAACGTCTCCTCGGCAATAAAGCCGCCCGAGAGTTTCTGAATCTGTTCCGGCAGCACAAACTCCGGATTATGACAGAAACCACAACGCATATTACAGCCGGGAGTAAAAGCAATACAGGCTACCCTATCGGGATAATCGAGCATGGTGAATTTCTGAATAGCGGACAGCTTCATACGAAGAGACTAGGCTGATTTACCTCCGTACCGCGCCTCAAATGAAACATTGTCTGCCACGCATTCCTCAAAGTGCTTGCGAGAATAATGTTCCGCCTTTTTGCCGACATTGAAATGGGAGACAGGGCGATGATAGCCCATGACCCGAGTCCATACCTCACACCGAGTTCGCTTTTCATTTTGTTCTACCTGAGACATAGATTTGTGGTTCATATGTGTTATTATTTTTCAGCCTTGGCACTGGCATACGTCTTCCGATAGGCTTCATCATAGCGTTCTCCTCCGACACCGAGCTCAGTATCACACTTGGGACAAAAATCATATTCCCCCGAAAGATATCCGTGTTTGGGACAAATGGAAAATGTCGGAGTAATAGTGATGTACGGCAACCGATAGTGAGTGAGAATTTTTTTGACCAAGTTGCGACAGGCCTGCGGTGTTGAAATCCGTTCGGTCATATAACAGTGAAGTACCGTCCCACCCGTATACTTTGTCTGGAGATGATCCTGAAGATCAAGCACTTCAAACACGTCATCAGTATACCCAACCGGCACCTGAGATGAGTTGGTATAGTAGGGAGCGTCCTTGGTCCCGGCCTGGAGAATATCCGGGAAGCGTTTCCTGTCTTCTTTGGCGAATCGGTAGGTTGTTCCTTCGGCTGGTGTCGCCTCCAGGTTATAGAAGTTATGCGTCTCTTCCTGAAAGGATTTAATCTTCTCCTGCATGTGTACGAGCACTTCCTCGGCAAAGGCATTCCCCCACGCGGTCGTAATATTTTCTTTGTCGTCAGTAAAGTTGCGGATAGCCTCGTTTAATCCATTTACCCCGATAGTGGAAAAATGATTCTTGAGATATCCGAGATACCGTTTGGTATAAGGAAATAGCCCTCGATCAATCCATTCTTGGATGACCTTACGTTTCAATTCGAGTGATGTCTTCCCGAGTTCCATCAAGCGGTCAATCTGAGCAAAAAACTTTTCCTTATCACCTTTGGTGAGGTAGCCAATACGGGCAGCGTTGAGCGTCACAACGCCGATTGAACCGGTCATTTCCGCTGAACCGAATAATCCTCCACCGCGTTTCCGTAGTTCCCGCAAATCAAGCTGGAGCCGACAGCACATGGAGCGGACATCACCGGGATTCAAGGTTGAATTGACGAAGTTCTGAAAGTACGGCGTCCCATACTTGGCGGTCATCTCAAACAACGGCAAATTCTTCTCACTCTCCCAATCAAAATCCTTGCCGATGTTGTAAGTGGGGATAGGAAAAGTAAACGTGCGTCCCCTGGCATCACCCTGACTCATCACTGCGATAAAGGCCCGGTTCACGATATCCATCTCTTTCCCCAACTCTCCGAAAGTATAGGAAAATGGCTTCCCTCCAAGGATGAGCCGCTTATCCCTGAGGTCTGCCGGACAATCCCAATCAAGGGTGATGTTGGTAAACGGTGTCTGTGTTCCCCAGCGCGACGGGATATTCAAATTAAAAATAAATGACTGGAGATTCTGATAGACATGCGCATAGACTTTATCCGCGATATACGCTTCTCGCACTTTCCGTGACGGAAATTTCATCTGATATTCCTTGAGACTCTCCCGCAACTCGAGTTCATACTTCTTCACAAAGGGAGCCATATAGGTATCAAAGCTCGAAAATGCCTGTGCGCCCGCCCATTCGTTCTGAAGCGTCCCTAGAAAATTCACCATCTGTGAAACAGCGGAGGACAGATGTTTGGGTGGCCCCGACTCAACCTTATTGTCGACACCATTGAAACCCTCTTCGAGAAGCACCCGGAGACTCCAGCCAGCACAATAGCCTGAGAACATATCAAGATCGTGGATATGATAATCACCATTACGATGGGCTTCACCGACACTCTTCGGATAAATATGGGAGAGCCAGTAATTGGCGATAACACTCCCGGCAGTATTCAGGATAAGTCCCCCGAGTGAATACCCTTGATTAGAATTAGCATTAACCCGCCAGTCCGCCCGATTGAGGTAATCCCCCACGGTTTTTTCTACCTCGACCACTACGTTCTTGTCTGCCCGAGCCTCTCGTCGTTTTTCCCGATACAAAATATAGGCCTTAGCCATCTCGGCATAGTCGAAGCGAATAAGTACGTCCTCTACTACATCCTGAATCTGTTCAACGGTGGGAATCTGCTCGCCGTACTGTTCTTCGAGAGTCACCTCTACTTCTTTGACAAGCGTCTCGACAATAACGAGGTCGCGCGCGCCGGTGGCTTCGGCCGCTTTTCGGATAGCCTCCTTGATTTTTCCCAGCTCAAAATCAACAATCGAACCATTTCGCTTCTGGACTTTGTAGAGTGGCATAAGCACCGAAATTAAAAAATGAATTTTGTCTCGCATAGTATTAAACACCAAAAAAACAAAAAGGTGTCATATGACACCCTTTATCGTTTCAACGGTATTTTTTGCTTTATCCAAGGTTCTTTTTCAATTTTTTCCGGGTCCGACTCAAAATGAGCTTTACCGCATTTTCAGTTTTTCCAAGTTCTGTAGCGATAGCTCGCACCTTGAGTCCATCACGATACTTGGCGAGCATCACCTGACGTTCCAGGGGCGTAAGCCCCTGAAGCAACGCTTCCAACCCAATGGTTGTTCTTGATACCTCTACCGCCGCCGATTCCTCCTGTCCGGAAAGCGCCACAAACTGGGTATGATTTTGACGATAATAATTCACGAGCACGTTGTGGGCAACCCGGATGAGATAGGTCGCATACGAAGCATTGGTTACCCGGAAAGTAGGAAGCGCCCGGAAAGCCCGAATAAACACTTCCTGAGTAAGGTCCTCAGCTAAGAGCGTATTTCCAAAAAGTCGACGGGAAAAATATTCCCGTATCGTTCCGACATACTTGGAGTACACTTCCCCAAAGAATTCTCCCTGTTCCTGTGCCAAGGCAACAAAGAAGGCATCTTCGGTACGATCTGAAAAAAGATGCTCTGTTGGCTCAATCAGCGCCTCCTTGAAAAAACTAGCACCGTCAGTAAATCCTTCCCAAGAAAACGATGACTGAAAGAAGACGGGATTCCCGGTACTTCTTTGGCCAAGTCGCCTCAACATCCAAGAAAAAAATTGCTCGTCTTGTTTTTGTGCTTTGGTATGAGCCAAAAATTCTTGCCCAAACTGAATTTCACTCTCACGTCCCAAGAGCTCAGGATGCACTTCGGCAAAATAACGAGTTATCCCTTCTTGGTCATGAATAGGGACAATAAAAATATGCTCATCATGTTGTACGCCATTTTTCCGAGTATTATGAACTTCGCCCACAAAAGATTGACCCTCTGCCTCAATTGTTTTCCATAATGAGGCATAAAACTTCTTACGCATTTTTCCACCCCACAATTCACCTGGTTTTTTTCCTACAATTTCTGCTACGGAAAATCCGGTCCGCCGTTCAAGAGCAGCACTGGCATAGAGAACACGCGAATCCAAATCAGTGACCAAGAGGCCACCCGGGAGTCGATCCAGAGTTTCTTTGAGAGGAGTCATCATGGCCGCTTCATTACTGTCTTCATCATACCATGGTCACTTTACCCAAGAAAAAAGACCCTCTTTCGGGTCTTACAGTATCTGCCACACCACCTCAGTACAGGATCCTTTTTCGGGGTACCAGCCTTCAGCTGCCCGACCCGGCCCTTCATGCACGAGGATACCATGGAGTTGCTCCAATGGGTCGCCATGGGAGACCAGAATCACTTTCTTGCCAATATACTGCCCTTTGAGCTCATCCAAAAATTCATCAAGTCGGCTACGGACATGAAGCATACTCTCCATATCATCAGCCACATCAGGAGAAAGCCGCATCTGTGGCTCTGGATATTTTTTCAAAAGCTCTTTCTGGCTCTGCTCATTGAACCTCCCCATCCCCACTTCCCAGAGACGGTCATCAAATTTAATCGGGAGTCCCGTCGTTTCAGAAATGATACCGGCTGTTTCTTTGGCTCTGAGGATAGGTGAACTATAGAGAACATCAGCACCAACTGTTGCGAGAAAGACACCTACTTTTTTCGCCTGTTTACGTCCTCGCTCGGTCAAAGGATATTCTTTCTTAGCACCAGCCGAATTGAGAATAAAGCGAACATTGTTCTCCGCCTCACCGTGACGCACCAAAAAAAATGTAATCGCAGCCATATTCACTTAGTGCATGAGATGATAAATATCAACACCAGCTGCCACCAAAAAGATAAGAGCTGTTGAGCCAACAACTTTCATCACAAAAAAAACAAGCTCTTCATCCCAGCCAAGCTGCCGTTTGTATTTTTTCCGATAGTGTTTCGGGAGACGGTTAATCATGACTGTTTTTCTTTTGTTTTACATTTTTTCCGGCGCACTGATACCCATAAGGGTCAGGGTCTCGGCCAATACAATTTTCGTAGCCTGAACCAACTGCAAACGGGCAATGGTAAGTTCTTTTGCTTCCGTATCAATGACACGACAGGCATCGTAGAACGAGTGGAATTTGTCAGCCAATTTCATCGCGTACTGAGGCAATTTATGGACAGAAAAATCCTGGGCCACCCCTTCGAGAAGTTCTGGAAAAAACATCAGCTCCCGAATAAGCTCACGTTCCTTCTCGTGAGTGAGAAGCATCAAGTCACCGCCTTCAAAAGAAACACCCTCTTCTTCGGCCTTCCGCAAGATACTCGAAAGCCTGGCATGCGCATACTGCACATAGTAAACAGGATTCTTCTGCGAACGCTCTTCGGCCAGCCCGAGGTCAAAATTCATGTGCGTCTCCGGCGCGTACATGAGAAAGAAGAACCGTGCCACATCATGCCCAACTTTTTCAAGAAGCTCATCAATCGTCACGACGTTCCCAGCTCGCTTACTCATCCTTACTTCGACACCGTCTTTAACAACTTTAACCAATTGCACAATCAAAAAACGAATATCCCCCGTAAAACCAAGAGCCTGTGCCACCGCTTTGAAACGAGCAATATATCCGTGATGATCAGCCCCCCAAGTCTCAATGAAAACAGTAAACCCTCGCTCCATTTTGTTCAAAATGTAGCCAGCGTCCGAAGCAAAATACGTTTTTGAACCATCACTTTTTACAAGCACCCGGTCCTTATCATCACCAAGCGCTGTCGTCCGAAGCCAGAGCGCCCCCTCTTGCTCAAAGGTCAGGTTTTTTTCTGTTAAGAGTGTAATGGCCCGATTGACGTAGCCATCTTCAATAATTTTCTTTTCTGAAGTCCAAACATCAAAGCGTATCTGCATTAGATCTCTTATAGCTGGCTGAATATATTCTGCTAAAACAGCGGCTGACAACGGTGTGTAAGTATTTTCAATGGGCTTATCGAGAAGCTCCTTATGTTTTTTTCTTAGCTCATCGATATAACTTCCCTGATAGACAGCATCCTTATCTTTAAAGAAGCTATGAGCAAGTTTGTGAGTTTGTTCTCCAGCATCATTCACGTAATACTCGTTCGTTACTTCGTAACCTGTCTTACGTAGGACATTGGAAAGTACATCACTATAAAATCCCCCGCGCGCATTTCCCAGATGAAGCGGCCCCGTCGGATTGGCAGAAATAAATTCGTTGTTCACTTTCACGTCCTGACCAACAGTACTTGAACCATAGCCCGCACCATCATGCACAATTTTTTCCACCGCCCCGGCAAGCTCATTCTGCGAAAGGTAAAAATTGATATGCCCTGGCCCGGCAATTTCAATTTTTTGAAAACTTTCTCCTTCGCTCTGAGCCACTTCGGAGAGTTGATTTTTTAATAATCCAGCAATTTCAAGTGGGGATTTCTGAGCCAGCTTTGAAAGCGCTAAAGCCACATTCGTTGTATATTCCCCGAACTGCTCATCCTTGGGTCTTTCTACGCTAATCTTAGGCAACACAAAATCGGGCAAAGCTCCTTTTTCTTGGAGCGCCTGAAGTGCCATAACAATTTTCTTCTCGAGTATTTGCTTCATGTTCTTTATCCTAGCTGAAATAAGCCAAAAAGTGAAGCCTACCTTCCTACTTTGAAAGCAACAACGTGAAATGACTCGTAGTAGAATCACTCCGACTCCGTATCGCATCAGCCGAGTTCCCATGTCGGAGAACTTGTACATTTGTTGCGTCATTCTTCTGGCCGATTTGGAGCAAAGTCATTATGGCCGCTGGAGAATCCAAATGATCACTCCCAAATGAAGCAATGCGACTCACATCATATTTTCGTATCGCTTCAAGAGTCTCGGTATCCTTACGACTAGACTCTTGTTTCGGCAGATAGTGGGAAAAATCAACTGAACTAATGATGAATACCCTGTCATCCTGTACGACCTCTTGTATATTCTCCACCAGCCGGTCAATCTCGAGCGCAGTTGTATCATGTTTGAATAGAATCGGCACGACTTTGGTACCCGGTAGAAAATGGGCGATATACGGGATAATGTTGTAAATCCCGTGTTCTTGCTGAAACGTATCTTCACGAATGACTGCGCCACCTCGCCGCACCTTTTCCAATACAGCAGCGTCCGTCTCTACTTCCCCCTGAGCCGCCTCCCATAAGAAATGAGCGGTCTGGACATGTTCCTCACCAACTTCAAAATGATTTGGTGCCAATAGCACAATAGTCTGAGGTACCGATTGACGTTTTCCTAACTGCTCAAAAAACTCTGACAAAAATTCGTGCGCAATGAGATGATGTGGGACTACCCCGCCAATGGCATTTTCAAATGACGGGAGCCGCTCTGGATAATTGGGCACGTCAAATGGCGTATCCTCCTCTGCGAGTGGCACCTGAAAAATCACCGGGAAATCAGTGGTTTCCTCTGATACAACGCTTTGGCCATCTTCTACCATTACCAGGGTAACAAGAACAAAACCAACCATTAAAATAATACCTATCATTATTCGTACCATCACCGTGCGATTTCAGTCATTACGGTCGCCTCATCAGAAACACAGCTGAAGCACCAGAAAAAAGTGCCAGCCCTGCAAGCAGTCGGATGAGTAACCAAATCTTCTCCTCATTAGCGGCACTCACGTCAATGAAGTTAGAATGTGCGCCGCTTTCCTTCTTCGGTGCGTCACTATAGACTGGAATGTGCATCCGAGTCGCTTCCGTATACGCATGCACCTCTGGTGTATACATGAGTTCTGCGTACGCTGGTGGCACAAAAAATTCACCGGCATTCACCACCCGGGCCAAATAGCTCGCCTCATATCGACGACTCTGTTCCCCATACGTGTAAAACGTTATGATAGCGCCATTCTCCGTATATTCGTCGACATATCCTCCATACCAGTATTGACTCTCAGAGATGTTCCCTTGCTCATTCTTGAAATTCTGATTTACCGGCACCATACCAGCCGGGAGGATGTCCTCTGCCACCAATCGATCATGTTCATTCTTAACTCCAGTGACAATGAGATGCACCCGGACCACATCACCAAGCGCTGGATCCGCTCCCGGGTCAGTTTTATTTTCGTACGTTCTTTGTATCGTAAGTCCATGACTCTCACCGGGAAAGGTATCGGTTACCCGAGCAACATTCTGTCTGACGGATGAATACAAATCGCCCTCTCCATCATAAGAAACTTGAATTATCGAGCCCTCCTTCTTGATTGCGCTCCCGGGTACTGTATAGCTTTTATTTTCCAAAATTGAAGTCATTCTGCCGCTCTCCAGTGTTTCCCCATCTAATCGGAGACTGTATTCATAATTGGGATTCTCCACGACATTTCGCTTTGAGAAATCAATGAGCGCCCGGATAACCTGGGCAGTCGCAAAGGTATTGGACCAGTACCCTGCTTTCCGACTAGCAGCCAATGATCGTACCATGGGCACAAGCACCTTCTGATCATACTGCGCCATCACGAGCGCCCGGATAGCAAGTGCCGTCGACGCATCTTGTGAAGCATAGTAATTGATATCCCCTCTTTCCCAATACTGGAGACCACTGTCATCAACTATTAATTTTCCCATGAGAGCATCGACGCCATTTTTAGAATTATCGTTCACCCCAATTCGGATATTCGTCATCACTGCCAAAGACAGTAACTCCGGAGTGAGTTGAGTAAAACTTGGGATGAGCTTCCCTTCTTGTACCTCATCTTTACTCACAAGCATGCCCAGAAGAGACTTGGCGTAAGCGAGCGAAACCAGTGGTATGAAGTCGTTCTCTCCAGTATTAACGCTGTATGGCAAGGCGGCTGTTTTTTGACGACCCTTCACCGCCTCGCTAGAAGCATTCTCGACATACGTTCTCGCTTTGGCAAGCATGATGGCAATATCATCTGGAAGTATTCCAAGCGAGCGAGCCTCAATCAGATACTCGATGACATAGCTGGTAATATAGGGATTACTTTCGCCGCCGTTCCAAAACCCCCAGGCTCCCTGATCATTCTGAAGTTCCTTCAAATGACGGATACCGACCTCGAGCATTTTCGTCGTCTCTTTCCCTTCAAGGGCCTTGGCAAAAATTCCTCTCTCTCGACTCGCAATCACTAACGGAACAAAACGACTCGTCGTCTGCTCAACACAGCCGTAAGGATAATCAATGAGACCTCGCATAGCAGTTGGAATTGTTCCGAGAAGCGATGGTGACACGTCAACCGTAATATCCGTCCGTGACCGATCGGCATCGTCAGGAAGAAGAATGTGATACTCCGCATTACCATCCAAAGCTTGCGATGACTTTTGCATAAAGCCTGGTGCCCGAATAGGAAGCGTCCGTACAATGGCATCAGCATACTTTTCATCCCGTCCGGGAACAGTTGCTCGAACCTGGAAAGTAGCTCGTTCATTGATTGTTTCTGGTAGAAACGAGAAGACTACTTCCTCTGAGTCCATCGATGATACCGATACTGAACGTTCCGGTCCATCAGATATCACTCCGTCGGAAAAAGTACCTTTGACCAAAAAATCCAGTGACTCCTCGGTATTATTGCGAACCGTTACTTTTACCTCCACTCGATCACCAACCCGCATCAGTGTCGGAAGAGCCTCACTCACCAAAACATTTTTAGACACCGAGATTTCTTGACGAGCCTGACCAAACTGGGTAGCTCCCGCGGTGGCAATACCAGAAATCACCCAGGTCGTGGTGTTATCAGGCAAGCGGAAGGTCACTCGTGCCCGTCCATCTTCACCAAGATGTACTCGAGGATTCCAGTAAGCAGTATCTTTGAAGACTGACCTGGTCCCATCTTTATCATTATGTACCCAAACACCAGAAGCAAAATACGTGTGGTACCCCTCAATCGTAAGATTGTAAACTGTTGTTTTTTCCCGAACAAACGAAATATCCTTAACCGGTATATCACGGCCCTCTCGATTACGTAGTACATCACCTATTTGAACGTCTCCTGCTGCCCCCCAAGTACCATTCACAAACAATTTGTGTTCTGGTGTGACACGAATATTGCCGTTCAGTATCAGGTAGCCATCAACATCAAGAGCATGTACCGCCCCAACACGAGCCTCCACTAGGGAACCATCCGCTTCGCTTTCTCGAGTCAGTACGACATCGCCGACACGAACATCAGAAATCACCTTCATTCCACCTGGCATCAAAACAGGGGTATCACCAACAAAACATCCACCCATCTCAGCCAAATTCAACGTAAACAGCACCCCCTCAAGGGAATGAGCAGAAACCGTACTGTGAAAGCGCTTATTCCAAAACGTTTTGAATATATCGGCAGGTGCCTGATTCAATAACTCAAACAATGCCTTGTCGATAGCCCAGACGGCCACCTCACCCGCTACTGGTTTCCCCGATTCGTCTTTTCCAATGACTTCGAGCGATACTGTTTCTCCTGGTTCGTACTGTTTCTTATCGGAACGCAACTCAACCGCGATACGCTTGGATTCAGCACTGACTGCTATCTCTGTCGTTTCAGTCACCAACGTTGTCGGTGAAAACATTGTACCCGAAACAAAGATATTCGGCATATCACCCTCTTCCAGAGGAACATCGAGCGAGACCGTGTTTCCACGAAGCGCCACTACCTGTGAACGGTGTACTCCGGCTCGTTCAAATGACAACCACACATCACGATTGGTAAGTGGAGAGGTAATCAATACTTTAGCTTTCTCCTGAGGGAGATAGCTTTCTTTATCTGTTTTGAGAGTAATGAGTGTCCCGCCGTTTTCGTCCGCTTGGTAAAACCAGCCATTTTGATCACTGGCCCAGACATACACCACACGAGAGATAGTATTCCCTCTATCGTCCTTTCCAAAAAGAGTAAGGCTATAACTCCCCTCTTCGTCTGGTACAAAGTGCAGTGTAGCTTGCCCTTTTTCATCTGTAACTACCTCCATCTCAGTTAAATCCTTTTCAACGACCCGGTAATATGGATATTTTTCCGACGGTGAATCGTTCACCCAACGCCGATGGTGGACCTTGACCGAAAGCGTACGTCCAGCCAAGGTAATCCCCTCCCGGTTAGCAACCAACTGAAGTACATTCTCACTCGCTTCTCCTACCCGAGTACCGTATGAGTACCCGCGTTGATATATTGAGAAGTCTCCAGGCAAAACCAACACATTACGACTCTCATATACTGGATTTTCCTCACTATCCTTGCTGGTGATTTCAACATGGTACACTTGAGGAGAGAAATTCTGATGTGGATGAGTCGGTAAAGCTAGGTGATACTTTCCAGCAGCATCCAAAGTAATCTCGCCCTTGGTAACACTTGGCCCGTACCATCCGCCATACCGATACTCATCATCAACAAATTCGCGATCTGGCAAATACGCGTAATCATAGTATGTCCCGGTCGTCACATTATATTCTACGGTTTTTCCAACGGTTGGTTCACCAGAAAAAAATGATCCCGAAAAATCAAGCTCGAGAGTATCACCCACAATCAGCCGATCATGTGGCGTACTAATATCCAGCCCAAACTCCGGCTTTCGGTATTGGTCGACACTGAATGTAGCGTCAGCCATACTGTAAAAATATTGGTTTCCCTTACTCAAGTTTCCATACGAAATGGAGTAGAAATACTCTCCTAGCTTGGCATCTTTCGGTACCACAAAACTACCATCTACGGCACCCGTCTCCGTGATAGTCTGGGTTTTTTCAAAAATAACTTTCTCACTCTCACCCCAGCCAGTCCAGACCTTTACTTTCGCAAGTCCCTGTGGCAACACGTATCGGGCATCATCATCCTGGCGGACGATACTCTTGTAATACACCGTATCCCCAGGTTGATACAGCATGCGATCAGTGAAAGAGTATGACTTAGCAAGCGGAGCGTACGGCGCAAATTTTCCACCCCACCAGCCATACGACGATGTCGGCTGCGGAACATGCGATGCGTAATTGAGCGGCACAAACGCGAGTTCCCCCTGGGAACGAACCAGAACAATATCACCCTCATCAGACTGCGGGACTCTGGCCAATCCCTGACTATCTATACTGGAACGCCCCAACTCCTTCTTCTTTTTGTAGAACTGATATTCTGCGACATCACCACTCGTCACGTGTTTACCCGTACGGCTATCTACGGTCCAGATAACAAGATTTTTTCCTTCTTCTTTCGCTTGAGCCGCAATATTACTAGCTACGAGCAACATCTCTCCTTTTCGTCCTCCCAGGCTTCCCTCCAAATAATAAGTCCCGGCCGTTTTGATAGGAAGAGAGACTCTTGTTCGCTCACTGCTAACAGTAACTTCAACTGACAAATCTGCTGTTTCCTTTAATGATTCCTTCTTTATTGGAAAGGGTCGCAACTTGACCGAGGAATAATTGTTGGCGTCTCTCTTTTCTGAATAAACCAGCGCATCCAAAAATTGCGTCTCAGAAATGGCATAGAGTTTCAGATGTGCCACTCCGGCTTCGGGAGCGCCCAGCCACACGACTTGTTCTTCACTCATCGTCCGAGCCATCACACCTCCAAATTCATACCCCTTTTCATCAGCAAAAAATGCTAAAAAATCTTTTTCTGACATCTCCTGGGCTTCCACAGTCACTGATGAACCATTCAGCACCAACACACAACAAAAAATCCCAACGCCAAGCAGGGACCGAAAAATATTTTTATTCCAAAACATATGGATAATGAAAGAAATACGTCCTCATTATATCAAAGAAAGTGTCTCGGGAAAACTCTACTGGACCACAGCAATCCTTTGCTTAAAGACATCCGGATTCTTAGAGAGAACCCTACCCTTACGACGCTTGATCTGTTCCACTTCTGGGAGCGCTGCAATAGCCTGACACTCGACACTGCAACAGCCGGAAAGTTTTTCGTGACATAAAGCACACTGAATAAAGAGGAGGTTGCATTCGACATTGGCACAATTGGTATAGTCATCACACATCACGCCACACTGATGACACTGCGATAATATGTCGTCGGTAATCCGCTCACCGAGTCGTTCGTCAAACACAAAGTTTTTTCCCTTAAATTTCGACGGTAACCCTTCACGTTCTATCTGATGTTTGTAGTCGATGATACCACCATGGAGTTGGTACACATTTTTGAACCCGTGGTGCTTGAGATACGAACTCGCTTTTTCGCAACGAATCCCGCCCGTACAATAGAGCAGTACCTTCTGATTCTCTTTGCCCTTGAGCAGTTCCTTGGCCATGGGTAGCTCCTCGCGAAACGTATATGCCTGTGGCATAATGGCCTTTTCGAATCGCCCGATAGCCGACTCATAATTATTGCGCATATCCACTACCACTGTCTCCGGCTCATCAAGCAACTCATTAAACTCACGCGCCGACAGGTGAGTCCCGACATTGGTAACGTCATAATCTGCCGGTTTCAGTCCATCAGCCACAATCTGTTTCTTTACTTTGATGGTCAATTTCCAGAAAGCATCGTTCTTTTGCTCCACTCCCACCTTGAAAGGTACTCCGGTAAATTCCGGTCGGGCATAAAGTTCTCTTTTAAACTGTTCAAAATACGGTTCTGGCACGCTCATCTGAGCATTTATCCCCTCTTTGGCCAGATAAATTCGGCCAAGACACCCGAAGGACCGCCACTCGGCATAAAGCTCATTGCGAAGTTTAAGCGGGTCAGCAATAACCACATAACGATAAAAGGAAATGACCCGGCGCGAAAACGACTCTTGGGCTAATTTCTTAAGAGCTTCTTCTCTGGAAAGATGATTGCGTAATGCGTGCGGGATTTCATTCATACCAACCATCGTAACCCACCGTGTAGAAAATGAAAAGCCATTTTTATTTTCAGTGGCAAAAACTTGCTTATTTGAGCCAAATGTGGGACAGTATGAACATATGACTACGATTGCTCAAAATAAGCGCGCCGGGTTTGATTATGCCCTCGAAGAACGTTTCGAGGCTGGATTAGTATTGACCGGATCTGAGGTAAAATCGGTTAAAACAGGCCATGCCAGCCTCAAAGGAGCCTATGTCACCGTGAAAGGCAATGAACTCTACCTCACCAACGCCTTGATCCCCCGTTACAAACAAGCCCACAAGGAAACTAAACACGATGATACTAGGCCACGAAAGCTATTATTGCGCAAGAGAGAAATCGGCTCTCTCATAGGAAAATACCGTACCGAAGGCTTGACTTTAGTCCCAATTCGGTTGTATACTAAGAAGCAACTTGTGAAGCTTGAGTTCGCGGTTGGTAAAGGAAAGAAGGAATACGATCGCCGCGCAGACATCGGGCAGCAAGAAGCGAAGCGGCGCATCGCACGTGCCATGCGTAGTAAACACTAGTACGTATGGAAATTGAGTCGATAGCAGGAGTTGTTGCGCTCATTTTTACCGCTATTTTCGTGTATTCGTTCTTTGATAGCTTTGACATTATCAGCATTATTCTCGATTACACCATTCCAAAGCATGTTATTCAAAAAACACGTATTGTATTGGGAGTTCTCGCTGGTATCACGACTCTGATCTATCTCGTACTGGTAATCATGTCAAAGTAACTAGACAATCACTCATCGTTACAACACCTCCGTGTTGCAGAGAGAATGGGGTTGTTTAGACTCGACAGGTTGTACTTTCAAAATACGCAAGCCGACCTTGAGAACACGGTCGTAAATATCGTTCTCACGATGATAAATGCAAACTTCATCACAAAGACCAAGAACGCACTCGCGCAAGCGTTTGCTCCTTCTTTCAGTCTTGCGCTCGCCTAATTACTGGTGACGCCATGAGCATCCTGATTTTCGATAGGGAATCGTTCGTGTCATAACATCGAAACGTGCCGAGAGGATTTCTTTTTCTTTTCCTTTCTAATCGTATTGCAAAAGAATGACTCTTGAGAGGGTTTTGTTTCCTTTCGACCTCCCAACCGTACCTAAAGGCAACTACGCTTGTAGACTATTTTGGAAAAACTTCTCTGGACATGGGTGCGATTCCCATCAACTCCACCAATTTTTAAAACTGAAACAGTGAGACGACGACGCCACAATCGACCGAAGCCAAAGGTGCAGGTCAAAGAACACGCCCGAATCAACGAGAAAATCCTCGTTCCTCAAGTAATGGTCATCAACCAAAACGGCGAGAACCTCGGAGTGATGGATACTGCTGCTGCCATTGTGCTTGCTCAGGAACAGGAGGCCGACCTCGTTGAGGTCTCCCCTCTTGCCAAACCGCCAGTCTGCAAGATTACCGATTACGGTAAACTCCAGTACAAGGCTGCCAAGCAAGAGCAGCAACAGAAGGCCAAGCAAAAAAAGGTGGAGACCAAAGGTATCCGCATCGGTTTCCGGACAGACAAACACGATCTTCTTTTCAAAAAGACTCAGGCTGAAAAATTTCTCACCAAGGGCAACAAAGTCCGTCTCGAAATTGTCCTTCGCGGACGAGAAAAGGCCATGCAGGACAAGGCCAAGGAAAACTTAAACGCCTTTCTCCAAAGCATCACTGTCCCTCATCGCTTTGAAGAAGAAATAAAGCGTGGTCCTATGGGATTCAATGCCCTCATCGTTCCAGAATAATATCCATCATCATCTAAGAGACATCTTATGCCAAAACTTAAAACCAGGAAGTCAGTCGTTAAAAAAGTAAAGATTACTGGGAGCGGAAAGCTCAAAACTCGCGCCTCTGGTCAGAATCACTACAATTCACGTAATACCGGTGATGAGACTCGTGCTAAACGCAAAGACAGCGATGTCTACCCAGCGGTTGCCAAAAACATCAAAGCCTCCCTGCCTTACTCGTTCTAACGAATAGATTGTAGCAAAGCAGTCAGTATATTACTCAATCACAGTTAACTCACCCTCAGTTTCACCTCTATGACGAGAATCAAGCGTGGTGTCATGACCAAGAAGCGCCACAAAAATATCCTCAAAGCAGCCAAAGGCTTTCGTTGGGGACGCAAGAATTTGTTTACCAAGGCTAAAGAAGCCGTTATTAAAGCCGGCAAGTATGCCCATCGTGACCGACGCGCCAAGAAACGCACGTTCCGGAGTCTCTGGATTACCCGACTGAATACCGCTCTCAGGCTAAATGGTCTTGTTTACCGTGACTTTATTGCCCTCGAAGGCAAGAAGAACATCACCCTTGATCGCAAGGTACTCTCACAGTTGGCCGCGGAAAACCCCACCGTCTTTGCCAAATTTATTGAATCTGTAAAATAGAGGAAGTACTGATTCTCGTCAAAAATCGCCTCCTACTTTTTAGGAAGGCGGTTTTTCTTTTGAGAAAAAAGAAATAATAGCCCAACGCCGACTACTATCCCAATGCCATCAATAAGGACATCAACTATTGCCGCCCCTCGTAAAGGAACAAAAAACTGATGAAGTTCATCTGTTGCTGCATACATGAGAGAAAAGGCCGACGAGAGAACAAGAATCCGTGTCCGTGCCTCGTCTCGGAAAGATATTCGAAAATAATGAAAGGTCAAGAGAAGCAGGACAGCATATTCAAAAATATGCGCACTCTTCCGCTCCAAAAAATACCAAAGCGGTGGCGGTCCTTCAGTCATATGGCCATTCATGGTAGAAAAAGAAAAGATTACCCCTAACCAGAGTAACCACAGGAAGAACGCTATCGGTCGAGAGGCGAAAAAATGCACCAGCAATCCCTTTGGCATAGAAGTACTATTTCTTGCGTTGCCCAAACTCCTCTATCAGGTGAAAAAGGGCGTAGAAGGGCAACCAAAGCCACACCGTCTTCTTGAGAAAGTTATCAATAGAACTGTTGATATTCATAGACCTATTTCGCTAACGGATTGACACAGTGATCACTGATTTCATAGACCACATCTTTCTTTTCGACAACGATTTTCCAACCGTGTTCCTCGGCGGCCGCCTTCAAATTCTGATTGGGATTAAAGGCAATAGGATGTTCCACCAGTTTGAGGAAGCCAGCATCTGACTCTGTATCGCCAATGCCATAGGAGTCCTCTAGAGTGAGCTTATGCTCAAAAAGATACTGCTCCACCAGACTTCCTTTATCACGAGAAGGTTCGAAACTCGCCTCGCCAGTATACAAACCATTTTCATCTACGGCATAGACGCTCCCGAATGAACCATCAAATTTGAGATACTGCCTATTATATTCCTCCACTACTTCAATCGGCGAACCAGAAATGACCAAGAGATGATAATTTTCTGCCCGTAGTTTTTTAATCAGGTGTTCGGCATAAATATAGGTACGCTTAGCATGAAAAGGCACAAGCATTCTACTTGCCTTGAGGACTGCCTCGCGCGAACAACCTCGGATATGCTCCGAATAAAGCTTCACTAAAGCCTTGCGGTAATCTTCGTAGGTTCCCTCGTGCGTCAACCACCCAGAGTAAATATTAGAAAGTTCGTCACGGGCTTCCCGAGGAAATACTTTCATCCAAGTCAATTCATTGATGAGTTCAAAATGGAGATTCTTACGAAAAATCGTCCCATCAATATCAAAAATAGCAATTTTCGTTTTCTTTTTGTTCGGCATATCATTCTTTCATTTATGATTCATCGCTCTTTCATTGTACTCATAATCTGATAGAGAGCAATCCCGGTAGCCACAGAAACATTGAGCGAGTTTTTTTCTCCCCGCATCGGAATCTCAAGGATAACATCACATTGTTTCAATATTTTCTCTTCTACTCCACCTACCTCATTTCCAACAATGAGTGCTATCTTTTCTGAGGACTGATATGTTCGGTAGTCAATACTCGTTTTGGCTTGTTCTAAAGCCACAATCACATACCCCTCCTTTCGGAGGCGAGTCATGAGGCGAGTAATAGAAGCAACCTTTCGCCACGGCATCATCCGTTCAGCCCCAAGCGCTGTTTTTCGGAGCGCCTTGTCGGCATCAGTGAGATAGATTGCATCGTCTTTTGGAGGATGAGGAGTATAGCCGGCAAGAATAACTTCGCTCACTCCTGCCCCATCAGCCGTACGAAACATCGAACCTACATTATGAGCACTCCGAATATTATGCAAGACCAAAACCACTTTTCTAGAATTATCGCGTACCATACTGTTCAAACAATTGTTTCCCCGTCTCCCAGATTGCTGAATACTCTTTTTTCGTCTTCATCCAATACCACCACTCTCCACCCCAAAGATAAATGTCATGAAACCCCACCTGTCTCGCATAATCAACATTCTCCTGAAGTTTGGTTTCATTCATCGTTATAAACTGTTCCTCTAGTGGCACATTGGCCACCCAACCACTGGCCCACGGCTCAGCCTGTAATTCGATAACGGAGAGATTCCGCTGATGAGCAAACGTCCGAACTATCCACGCTTTAAAACGGAAAAAATTAGGACCAATCGGGTAGGTGAAATAACCGCCTGCTTTCTGACTGTAGATATCCCTGTAGAGGGTTGTCCCAAAAGCGTCCCCTCGGCTGGCGGCGCCATACCAGAGTGAGAGTTCACCGCTATCAGTGAGGAGAACCGGACGTGAAGGATCAAGACTTTTCGTCAACGCTATTTCTTGTTCCAAGAACTGAACATCGAAATCTGGACAGATACCGAATGGCAAAAACGGTTCATTTTCAATTTGCCAAGTAGTGATGGCCGGAACATTTTTGTAACGCTCAATTGTCTTCTCAAGAAACCGCAACACACCCTGTCTCCGTAACTGTTCATCTTCCTTTGCCCAATCCGGAATATGACACTCCGGCCAACGAGGCACCTTCAATCCCATAGTAAGAATCACCGTCGCTCCCCGCTTCCCAGCTTCCTCTATCTGCCAATCCAAGTCTGCATAATCATATTCCCCCTTTTGTTTTTCTATGAGATCCCAATAGGCTGGTAAACGCCATTCACGAATCTTCATGTCATCGAGGAGCGCCAGATATGTTTCATGCCAATCAAGTCCCAGCCCCTCTGCGTAGCGTGACGAGAATGTCATCCCGAGTACCACATCTTCACGGGGCGCTGGTCCCGGCAGATTGAAATACCCAAAAAGTACAGCTACTGACAAGAGCATCACCACTACCACGGTGCCGAGGTATTTAAGGATTTTTTTTACCATAATACTCTACTATACAATACTGAGCGGTACCCCGCTCAAAGTCGCCAACCACAATCCGAGTCCGATAATAATAACCGCTGTTACTTTCTGAAACCAATCCCAGAAAAAAAGACGCTCACCAAAAACTGCCGGGTAGCGAAGCGAGAGAGGTAGAGTCATGAGAAGAAGAAAGACGTATTGCATTCCAGAAACAGCCTGCACAAATGACACTGAACCGAGATAAGTAGCATACGAAATCAGAATGGTAGCCAATCCGGCAGTCGATTTATTGAGAACAAAAAGTATCCCCGTACTCGCCGCTCGTTTGCTCTGTCTACCAAAACCATGAAACTGAGCAAAAATTTGTTGTCGAAAAAGTGGTACCAAAAGAAGCGATAGTCCCGCCAGTACCATTCCAATACGTGACCATACTAAACCGCTGACAAAATTCGAATGAGCGTAACCATTTTTTAATAATACAAATGAAAATCCGATGCAAATTCCGGCAATCACCACATAACGGGATATGTGCTCTCCGCGACGAAGTGGGAGATCAAAAGATATAAGAAGACCACCAAGGATTAAAAGCATGAGGGCTATGATGTACCATGTATCAACATTTGATTCACCAGGTGCCCCTGGAAAAAATACCACTAGAAATGCCACCAATGAGGTAATAGTTCCCACCAGCGGCGACACCCGAGAAATTTCATGTTGCTTCATCGCCGTATAGAATGCCACCAGACCATATACAAAGAGTAGTCCAGAAAATAAAAAAAGTACTGTTGTCTCAAAATCAAGAACACGGAAACCAAAAGGAGCAAAACCGAGACCAAAAAGACTAAAGAGGGCAACAAAAAACGCATACACGGCTGGAGTTGGTATACGATCAGAGAGGAGGTATTTATCAAAAACTGCCGAAACAGCATTAAAAAAATATCCCAATAATGCAACAAGCGCCCATGTCATAGAGAAAACTTTATGTTTGTTTTTTCATTATACCATCAGGGATGATATATCTTTAATTCTCTACCACCTTTTGGTAATAAAGATCAACATCAGCTATCCATTTTCGGACACTTTCTGGACTATGAGTAGCACAGCTGGAACCGCATTTCCAAATAATCAGATTTTTTGGCTCACTGGTTTTTCTCTGTGCTACCAGCTCTGCAATACGATTTCCAACAGCATGAACCGCCTCTTCTGGAGTCCCGAAACAACCATGCCCCATAGCGGTACCCCGACTCCCCGCCCCCTTGAATCCCCAATAGTTGAAGCAGTCAGCCCCGTCAATCGATCGGGGGACACGTTTTCCCCAATTACTTTCCTTTTTAGCGATACCCACAATTAAGGCTGCTACGCTCCTGTCATACTCTGCAATAGTAGGAGCCATGATTTCGATAGGATAACCAGCTGCCAACTCTGTGATTCGACGTACCAGCGCCTCATCCTGATTCGTTGTTGCCTTCCCGTTATCTGCCACCTTGTCTTTCTTAGTAATTTCAGCACACGGTATCATCTCGCCATCTTTCTTTTTTTCATTTTGAAGCTCACTAAAGAATGAAAAATCCCTCTGCCAA
This sequence comes from uncultured Bdellovibrionales bacterium, assembly GCA_964543815.1. Classification (GTDB taxonomy): domain Bacteria; phylum Patescibacteriota; class Minisyncoccia; order Moranbacterales; family UBA1568; genus UBA1568. The sequence continues at coordinate 56,641 of CAZIZG010000007.1, forward strand.
CGGCAGACTTCGTCAGAACTCACCGGTACCGCCTCGGTCACTTTTTCAGTCTCCGAAGCCAAATCGGTAGTAAGATTTTTTGGATGAAGTGTTGGTAAATTTGGAAAGACAGTACTGCCACTGAGCACTAGTATTGTCAACGAAGAAAAGCCTTTTTTGCTAAAAAAGGAAAGAAGATGCCAGTACCGCTTCAGTTGTGATAGTCCTCCTCTGATACTACCTCGCCTGAAAGAATCACCCATAGAGTGACCGTCTATCATCCGCAGTCTCTTGAGACCTACAGTCCTCCCAGACAGTAAGAAAATTCATTACGAACGTACTGTTGAAGATAGCAAATTTTGGTGTATTCGTCAATGAAGAAAGAGCCTTATTTAATTAATTTATTGGCTTATTTAAAGCAAAATAATTCAAGAATCGCTTCTTACAAGGTTAAAATTTTACCTTAGATAAGGGAAAAAACGAACAAAATAAAAAAGGCCACTTCTAGTGTATTGAAATGGCTTATTTAAAGCAAAATATTACATCTATTCATCAGACAGCTGCGAGAAATACATATCTACGTCACTAATCCATTTCTTGACGCTTTCTCGGCTATGCCCCTGACAACTGAAGCCGCATTTCCACACAATCATCTTTTCGGGCGTATCAAGTTTCTCTGATTGAATCAGTCTTTCCAGGCGATGAGCTACTGTTTCCACGGCATCCTTACGGCTATTGAAACAGGTATGACCACCCGTTCCCATCATCCGGCGCACCCCGCGATACCCCCAATAATTAAAGCAGTCTTGCCCCTCAAGAACCGGGATACGTTTTCCCCAATTACTTTCTTTTTTTCCGATGCCAATAAGAAAGGCGGCCGTCAACCGATCTTGCTCGAAAATATATGGGAGCATCGCTTCGATAGGATACCCCTTTACCATTTCACGGATACTTTCCTCGTACTTCTCCTTAGTTACCTGACCAAAATATTCAAAAAATACGTCCTGATCAGGATTATATTCTTGAGTAGGGGTCAATGTTCTTTCATTATTGAGGCTTTCAGTAGGAGTTATATTCACTACTGGCGCAGTCTCTGAACGAGCAAAGACTCCTGGGCCAAAAGCATGCTCAATAAAGGCCATACTGACCATTCCAAAGGCAATGCCGCTCATAATAGATGCATAGAGCATTTTATGAGGACTAAAAGCTGGAAGCACTCGAGCTAACAGACGACGTACTCGCCGCCTATACAGTTGACCACGTCGCACCAAACGCATACCTATACTACTCCAGGTCTGCTCCTGTAATTCGAGAAGCAGGCTGTGACGTTCGGTACGTATACCATCTAAGCCTTTTTGTGAGGAGCTTATAGTAGCGGCCGGCAATCTCACTCGAGACGTTGGGGTCACTATCTTCCGGTTCGACACCGGGGCGATATCCATAGCGGGTGCTTTTCTTCGAACGTGCTCAGCAAGCGATGATTCCAAAGAATAGGCTTTCATGTTTTTTTCTAGAGATTTCCCAAAGGAAATTACCTTTCCAGTTTATCATGATTTTTTTTACGGAGCCAGAGAAAAAGTAACCCACCAGAAAATACCATGAGCAACGAAAGAACTTGGCCTCGAGTAAACAAAGAAAAAAGTAACGCTATACCTGGGTCAGGTTCACGAAAAAATTCTACTAAACAACGTAACACACCGTAGAGAACAAGAAAAAGCGCGCTCAATTGACCGTTTTTTAATCTTTTTTTTGCTAAGAAAAGCAAGCAAAAAAGTACCATGCCCTCAAGCAAGGCTTCATAAAGTGTCGACGGGTGCCGTAAGATGACGTCGAACGGAAAGTACATACCCCATGGCAATGTCGTAATCCGTCCCGGCAGTTCTCCATTAAGAAAATTCCCTATCCGACCAAAAAAAAGAGCGAGTGGCGCCGCAAGAGCGATACTATCAGCCAATACCAAAAAATTCGCCCTTCTCGACCACGAAAAATACCCTAACGCTGCGAGTGCTCCGATAAGCCCACCGTGAAAACTCATTCCCGAAACCCCTACCCAATTTCCACTAGCATCAAGTGGTGAAAAAAATAATACTAGTTGTTCCGAAGAGAGAAGCGGTTGGTACAGAAGCAAAAATCCGACATGACCACCAAAGAGTGCCCCGAAAAATAAAATCAAATAGAGGTCAACAATTTCCGAACGCTCCATTAAATGATTACTTCCCTGAAAAAAAAGAGTATACCAAAGAGCAGAGATAAAACCGGCCAGCCAACAAAGAGCATACCAGCGAATCGAAAAAAAACCGACCTGAAAAGCAATCGGGTCGATATATTCCGGCAAATGTTGCCACCACGCCATCATACTTACTCGTTATACTCCTTGAGCTGATCTCGAAATTCGATACTGTATATCTCGGAAAGGGCCATGAAGAGAGAAACGATAATCGGACCAATAATAAAGCCGGGTAAGCCAAAAAATGCAATACCTCCGAGTGTAGCAAAGAAAATAAGTAGTGGGTGCATCTGCGTATCCTTACCAACCAATTTCGGACGAAGGATATTATCAATAACCGAAATGACTCCAATCCCCACTGCCAAAATAAACACGCCCTGCCAAACATCACCAAGAAGGATAAGGACGAGGCCAGCCGGCAACCAGACGATGGTTGAACCAATCATCGGAATAATAGAGAGAAGAATCATAATAAGACCCCAGATAGCCGGTGATGGCACTCCGGCGACCCAGAAAGCGATACCTCCGAGGAGTCCCTGAATAGCACCGATGACGAGCGTTCCCTTGAGGGTGGCCCGACTGATTGAGATGAATTTAGCGATGAGGAGTTCGTCATGCTCATTTTTGAGCGGAGAGAGCTGCATAAACGAACGAAGTGTCTTCTTGCCATCCATGAGGAAGTAGAAGAGGGTAAAGAACATGATGAACACCCAGAAAATAAAGTGAGTGATACCCTGATACGCTGCCTGAAGAAGCCCTAGGGCGTTTTGGCTAAACTGCTTGATATCATCAATAATCTGTGCCTGATCAAAAGCGGCTGTATCAAAAAGAACTCCCGCATACGGAGCAGACTGAATAGCGCCGAGAATCTTACTAATCGATGTCTGGAGTACTGACTCCTGTGCGAGCATACGATAGAGATTCCCCGCCTCACTGACTGCGAGACTGAGAACGAGGAAAAGCGGCGTAATGATGATAATAATCACCAGAAGACAGGTGAGAAACGAGCTTACTCCACGGCGTCCACGAGTAAGTCGCTCGAGAAAATGATACGGCCGTTTAAAGAGAGCAGCCAGGATAGCGGCTGCCACGATGGCGGTCAAGAATGGCTGAAAAATAAAAAAGACAAACATCGCCACCGCGAGAAAAACAAAGAAGAAAAAGAAAACGTTAAGTGATTTGAGTTGCATATGTTTAAAATGCTTCTAAGTCCTATTTCCTATTATACCCCGCTACGTCCCTTTTCGAAAATATGGTAAATGAGGGTTTGCCAAGGAGAATCTGTGCATTCACAAAAAGAGTTGGCACTCCATCTACCACTCTCTTCTCATGCGGTGGTCGCACTGAAATTTGTAATCCAAAGTTCTTTTCGAAATAAGCCTTAATACCAGAACGCGTATTATAACTAGCCGGCAACGAAAAGGGCTGGTACTGTTTCTTTTTGGCTGAGTAATATTTCTGATGGCGTTCATGCAGCGTCACCAACACCCTTGCTTGCTGCCAATTTATTCCTGAATTTTGATGATTCACTTTTAAGTGGAAATAATCAGGTTTCTTCTCCTCTTTTCCGTTTTCCTGATAGTACTGACACTTCACCCGCAGCACGCAGGCTTCACACTTGGGACGCGCTACACAGAGTGCACTCCCGAAGTCCATAAGCGCTCCATTCATTTCGCGTTTGGACATAACAAACTTGTTCTCCCAATACTCCTCATCTGCCACGAGGTGTTTCCCTCCAAAAAAGAATCTGCCAATGACACGCTTCAAATTCGTGTCCCAAGCAAGGTGATTCTCGCCATAAGCAAAACTCATGATAGCAGACGCCGTATACGGACCAACTCCGGGTAGGGTTTCCAGTATTTTTTTATCACGTGGAAACACCCCCTCATATTGCGAAACAATGACCTTGGCTGCTTTGAGCATATTTCGACCACGAGCATAGTATCCCAATCCCTGATAGTACGGGAGGAAATCCTCCCACGACGCATCGGCTAAATGTTGCACGGTCGGAAAGCGCTTGAGGAAATTCTGATAGAACCCAATCACTCGCACCACTTGCGTTTGCTGCAACATGATCTCCGACACCCACACTTCATAGGCAGTGATGTTTTTTTTCCGCCATGGCAACTCTGTGCGACCAGCCCGATGAAAAAAATCAGCCAGTCGTGCTTCAAAAAATTCTCTCTTTTCTTTTCGGATTGACATAGGATTCACCATATTGTACACTCCCCTGTCACGTCAAACAAGGCAGCGACAAGGAGGACCGTTCATGATCAAGATTTTTGTGGCGGAGCATGGCGTTGGACGCCACATTGCCCGTGTCACATCGGAAAGTGGACAGACCATTCAAACTGGAGAAGAACGACCGACCCGCGAAGCGGCCATCGGGGCACTTGTCCAGTGTGCACCAGGACTCTTTGGGGTTTTCGATATCATCCTCCCGGATGAGAAATTGGATACTAGCGAATAACTCCGCCCCCCAAACAGATATCGCCGTCATAGAATACGGCAAACTGACCCGAGGCTAACCCCGGGTCTTTTTCTTTGAGCCGTACTTCTATGGCACCATCGCCACAAGGCTCTACCGTAGCCGAGTATAGCTTGGCACCATGACGAATTTTGACCAAAAGCTCCGTCTGCGACGGATACACACCGCTGATCCAATTGAGTGAACCAACGATAAAGGTATCACGCGCTAACAACTCATGATGCATACCGTGCGAAACGAATACTTCGTTGGTTGACACATCCTTTTTCACCACATACCACGGACCACCAGGGAGCTTTATCCCTCGTCGTTGCCCGACCGTAAAGTACCAGAAACCATCGTGAGTTCCGAGCTCACGGCCCGTCTCAAACTCAATAAGCTTTCCCAGTCGCTTCCCCAGGTGATACTCCAAAAACTGATCAAACGGAATTTTTCCTAAAAAGCAGATTCCTTGACTATCTTTCCGTTTGGCATTGGGGAGCTCATACGCTGCGGCCAATTTCCGTACCTCACTTTTTTCTAGTCGCCCAATCGGAAATAACGCTCGCCTCACTTGATCTTGTGATAATTGAGAAAGGAAATATGTCTGATCTTTCACCGGGTCAGGTGATATCATGAGGAACGCTTGACCGTCTCGCTCTTCCGTCCAGGCATAGTGACCCGTGGCAATCTTATCGAATTGTCCCGTATAATTTTTTTCCAAAAAATCATAAAACGCTCCAAACTTAATTCGAGCATTGCAGAGCATATCCGGATTCGGTGTCCGCCCCTCTTTCACTTCATTTACCGTATAGGCTACTACTCGTTCCCAGTATTCTTTCTGAAACGGTACGACCTGAAGCGGTACCTCTGTTTGTTCACAGACAGCACGAACATAGGCCAAATCATCCTCCCAGGGACACTCTCCCAAAAAAGATAATTCGTCTTCCAACCAAATTTTCAGGTAAAAAGCGGTCAGTTCGTGTCCTTCGTCTTTAAGAAGACGAAGTGCCACCGAACTATCCACTCCACCCGAAACCAATACCGCTATTTTCATAACATGATACTTGTTACGTAATGAGTTACGTAACTATTTTAGGTACCGGCACCACTACCTGATTAATAATCTCCGTATGCTCTCTGAGAAATTTATCTGTTACCTTTACCACTTCACTAGCAGTGTGACAATTCATCAATTCAATCCGCAGTTCCTTGGCCAAGGGAAAATGATTGATATAGGCCTGGTAGTGCTTCTTCATCAGCTCAAAACTCTTGGTACTCTTCCAGGTTTCCTCAAACAATTTCGTATGTGCCACAGCCGATTCGATTCGTTCCCGAACGGTCACTTGTTTGTCACGGTCAAAGAGCCAGGGATTGCCAAAGATAGCCCGACCAAACATCACGCCAGCCGCCCCTGTTTGTTTCACTTTTTCTTCTGCATCAAAAATATCTCTTGCGTCGCCATTACCAAGTATAATCGTACCAGAACCAGCTGCTATCTCCACCGCGCGCCTCACCCTTTCCCATCGAGCAGGAACTTTTGACATTTCTTTCTTGGTCCGAGCGTGGACTGTAATTACCGCCGGCTTTGCCTCGAGAAGCTCTGGCAACCATGTCTCCAAAGTATCTTCATTAAATCCCAAACGAGTCTTTACCGAGATGGGGAGCTCGTTCCCAGCAGCCCTCGTCCCTTCACGCGCTGCCACGATAAGACCCTTGGCTAAGGCTGGATCCTTCATGCAGGCCGCTCCCGCACCCTGCTTCATAACATTTTTGTCGGGACAGCCCATATTGATATCAATCCCGTCAAAACCAAGTTCTGCACAAAGTCTCGCTGCTTCACGCATATTGTCAGGATGTGCCGTAAAAAGTTGGGCTATAATCGGACGTTCCGCCTCGGAAAATTTGAGATCGCGCCTGAGAGCTTCGCGCCCCTTCGGATGACAGAGCCCATCGGCCGCCACAAATTCAGTCCAGATGACGGCTGGTTTACTATGCTTCACGATATGAGCCCGAAACACAGCGTCAGTCACATTGGCAAGCGGTGCCAAGACATAAATCGGCTTTTTCAGTTGTTCCCAGAATCCTAAGTATGGTTGTGGCATAATTGCAATAACTGAGCCAGTGTAGTGTATTTTGATAAAAAAAGAAACCCCAGGCACTGTCCGAGATTCTCGGAACTGCCGGGGGTCATGACAAGAGCGGCATCACTATATCACCCTCACGAAGAGGGAGTCGCTTGAGGCGCCTGAGCGCCGAAACGGCGAGATACATATGTCCGCCAAGCGCCTCATCACGCAAAGAAATGAGGAACTTTCTGCCTTCACCCACGTAGTCAGGCCGAACGGAAACGAGGGCGTACCCGGGACACTGGTGGCACCGAAATGACCAATCAGAGAGAAGCCCGAATCGGATAATGGCTGAACGGCCATCATCCAGATGTCGAAACACCATGGCCTCACCTTGCTGCCAAATCTCATCATCCAGTTTTGCCGTGGGAAGCCACTGCCATTCGCGTATCCGTAAACGATAGAGTCCCACCGTGGGGATACCGAGCTCCTGAAACAGGAAGCTCGGGCTCTCCATGATCGCCTCTTGAGCTTGCCTGTCATTCATTACTCTACCTCACATTCAAAGGACTGTTCCTCACTTGTATCAGAACCCTTGCAGCTTGTCCATGTCTTGACCTCCGTATGCAACCTCGGTAGGCAAGGATTTTGAGGCGTAGCTACCTATCGGCTCGCATAAGAAATAGTCATCATTTTATTCATAGAAATGATTCTGGGTTGACAGAACATTCCTTCCCTGATATTCTAAATCAGACAAATTTAGTCCGATTTATACCCATCAAACCCACTAGTATGAAAATATCACGCAAATCGTACTATGGGATGCGAGCTATTCTCGCCATCGCCCAATCCGATAAACCTCTTTCCATTCATTCTTTGGCGGAAACGGAACATCTACCGGAGGACTACTTGGAAAAAATACTCCAGAGCTTACGAAAAGCTGGACTGGTTGAGGCCAAAAAAGGCACCTCGGGTGGCTACTCCCTCGCCAAATCAAGGGAGTCCATCACGGTTTGGGAAATTCTTCGTACCCTCGATGGTCCCATGAAGCCATTTATGCCCACCCTTTCCGGTACCTTGCCCTGTCTCCAGCCCAGCCACTGTCAGACCAACGAAGTCTGGCGCCAGCTTGAACAAGAAATAGAAACCTCCCTTACAAACATCACTCTCGATAGCCTCATTCCCAAGCACATCAAACGCTAACCCTATGATCACCCTCAAGCATCTCAGTGCATCCATCGGAGACAAAAAAATTCTCCATGACATATCCTTCAGCTTTCAGCCCGGGAAAGTCTACGCTCTCATGGGTCCCAATGGTTCGGGGAAGTCCACCCTCGCATCGACTATCATGGGCCATCCTGATATAAAAGCTACACGATTATCAAAGATCTTGTTAGGGGAGAAAAATATCAAAACCCTGACTCCGGACAAACGATCACGCTTAGGCATTTTCCTCTCTTTTCAGTCCCCACTGGAGATTGCTGGCGTTTCCGTTTTTGACCTCTTGAGAATTGCCCTAGAAAAAAAGTATGACCCCCTTTCATTGCACCGACAAGTTAAGGCCTATGCGAAGGAACTCCGTATCAAAGATGAGCTCCTGAAACGATCTCTCAACGTCGGATTTTCTGGCGGTGAAAAAAAGAAACTTGAAGCCCTACAGGCCGTCATGCTCGCCCCAGCCTTCGCCATTTTTGATGAGATTGATACCGGTGTCGATGTCGACGCGCTCAAATCCATTGCTGCTTTTCTCAAAAAGCACCTCCCTCGGGAGACGACACTCGTCTTTATTACACACTCCACTCGTCTTCTTAGGTACATCAACCCAGACGAAGTACTCATCATGAAAAATGGCTCCCTCGTTCATTCCGGAGCAGCCTCCCTGGCTATCACGATTGAACAATCAGGTTTTGAAGCATTCTAGGATATGAAAAAATCTCCCAAAGACACGCTCGACCTCGATGACTACAAATACGGGTTTGCCATGCCTGATGTTTCGGTTCATCGTACCAAAACCGGTATCAATCCAGATGTGATTCGGGAAATATCTGAAATAAAAAAAGAGTCCGCATGGATGCGTGATTTTCGACTGCGCAGTTACGAACTCTTTAAAGAAAAGCCTCTACCCTCCTGGGGCGCCAACCTCCTGCCCATTGATTTTAACGCCATCACCTACTACCTCAAGGCCACCGATGCCCAGGCTAATTCCTGGGAAGATTTGCCCCAGGAAATTAAAGATACCTACGACAAGATTGGCGTACCAGAAGCAGAAAAGAAATTCTTGGCCGGTGTCTCCGCTCAATATGAATCTGAAGTAGTCTACGAAAGTGTCAATCGAGAACTCAACCGCTTAGGAGTCATCTTTTGTGATATGGACACGGCGGTCAAAAAATACCCTGAACTTGTCAGAGAATACTTCGGAACGCTCATCCCACCCCAGGACAACAAATTTGCCGCCCTCAATTCAGCAGTTTGGTCAGGCGGATCATTTGTCTACGTACCCAAAGGCGTTCGGGTTGATTTGCCACTTCAGGCCTACTTCCGAATCAATGCTGAAGCCTTTGGGCAGTTTGAACGGACCCTCATCATTGCCGAGGAAGGAAGTTATGTTCACTACATTGAGGGTTGTACCGCTCCTATTTACACGACCTCGTCTCTTCATTCGGCTGTAGTCGAAATCTTTGTCAAAAAAAATGCCCGGGTCCGCTATACTACGGTCCAAAACTGGAGTAAAAATATTTATAACCTCGTAACTAAACGCGCCAGAGCCGAAGAAAACGCCATCATGGAATGGATTGACTGCAACATTGGGAGTGGGGTCACCATGAAATACCCGGCTGTCTACCTCGCTGGTCGAGGTGCTCATGGCGAAGTCCTTTCTATTGCCTACGCCGGAAAAGATCAACACCAAGATGCCGGTGCTAAAATGGTTCACCTTGCTTCTGACACTACTTCACGCGTCGTTTCCAAGTCTATTACCAAAGACGGCGGCCGAACCTCCTATCGGGGACTCGTCCATATCGCCAATGGTGCTAAAAATGCCAAAGCCTCCGTCGTGTGTGACGCCCTTCTCCTTGACGAACACTCTCGCTCAGATACCTACCCAACCATGCGTATCAACGAAGAATCCGCCGAACTGACACATGAAGCAACCGTTGAGCGAATCGGGGAAGACAGGTTATTCTACCTCACTTCACGTGGTATGAGTAAAGGCGATGCCGAAGGCTTGCTCGCAAACGGCTTCATTGATCCGATTGTCAAAGAAATTCCACTTGAATATTCCATCGAACTCAACCGACTCATCCATCATGAGATGAAGGGCTCTATTGGTTAATACTATGTTATTCCGAGATATCACCCATGACACGAAAGCAGTCTATACCATCAACACCGATGAACAGGTCGTATTTTTCATGTTGAATCGTAGCGGCCAGATTGCATTTGAACTCACCGGGAATAGAGCAGCTGCTTACGTTTTTGCGTTCTTTATCGGTAAGAACCATGACACTGTCAGTCTCAATATCATCCAGAATCATCGAGCCCCCAACACAACGTCCCGAGTATTGGTCAAAAGCGTCCTTCATGACGATGCACAGTTTTCCTATCACGGCACTCTTCATATTACTAAAGCAGCCCATCTATCTGACGCCTCCCAGGAAAACCGTAACCTCCTCCTCTCTTCGAGAACCAAAGCCTTTTCTGAGCCGACCCTGGAAATCTTGACCAGTGATGTTCGGTGTCGCCATGCTGCCTCTACCAATCCACTGAACCGTGAGACCCTCTACGCCCTTGAGGCGCGGGGACTCTCGCCACTCGAAGCGCAAAACCTCCTTATTTCCGGCTTCCTTCGCTCTTCAATCGAAACCCTAAACACCCTCGTCGCTAGAGAGGACCAGGAAAAAGTGATATCCTTGATAAAGAATATTATTTCCGCATAACGTATGGATATTACAACCGTGAAACAACAGTTTCCTATTTTTTCCAAGCACCCGGAGCTCGCATACCTCGACTCTGCCGCTACCGCCCTCAAACCTGCCTCGGTTATCGCAGCTGAAATGAACTATTACGAGGAATATAGCGCTAATATTGCCCGGGGAATTTATCCCATGGCCGAGCAAGCCACTCTTGCTTTTGAAGGCGCTCGGACCAAAGTCGCCCGGTTCTTAAATGCTCATCGACCAGAAGAAATTATTTTCACTGCTGGCACTACTGCCTCGCTTAATTTGGCCGCTCGACTTCTCGCCACCCATATCAATCCCGGTGATAACATCGTCGTAACGGCGCTGGAACATCATTCCAATCTCCTCTCGTGGAAGGAGCTCAGCAAAGAACGCGGCGCAACGCTCCGAGTGATACCGGTGAACGAAGAGGGCTTACTCGATACAGAGTCCGCTTCACAATTGATTGATAATCAAACTAAAATCGTTGCTTTCTCTGCTGTTTCCAATGTAGTCGGCGTTATCAACCCTGTCCAAGAAATTATAGCCTCCGTCAAAAAAATAAATTCTGATGTGGTGACTATTGTTGATGCCGCCCAAGCTGTTGGTCACCTTCCAGTTGATGTGAGAGCGTGGGATGCTGACTTCGTTGCTTTTTCCGGACACAAGATTTACGGACCAACAGGTATTGGCGTCCTGTATGGCAAGTTTGCCCTCCTCGAAACATTACGTCCCGTGGCTTTTGGTGGTGGCATGGTACTTGATGCTTGTGCCAAAGAGACGCTCTACAAAGAAGTGCCCGCTCGTTTCGAAGCTGGTACCCCTAATATTGCCGGAATCATTGGCTTGGGTGCCGCTATTGATTTTATTGAAGACATTGGAGTCAAAGCCATACATACCCACGAACAGACTCTCATCACCTATGCTCTCAAACGGCTGAAAACAGAATTTGGCCATGACCTCACCATCATCGGTAAATCTGACATCCTCCAAAAAAGTAGCATCATTTCCTTCACCCTTACCGGTGTTCATCCTCACGATGTTGCTCAGTTGCTCGGTGAACAAAGCATCTGTGTCCGAGCCGGTCTCCAGTGCGCCGCTCCGCTTCATGAGAGCCTCAACCTCTCTGCTACTACCCGTATCAGTCTTGCTCTCTATAACACCGAAGATGATATTGAAAAACTTATCGTGGCCTTGAAAAAAATTCGAACTACTTTTAGTCTATGAGTGATATCTACCAGGCCATCATTCTCGATCATTACCGCAATCCTCGTTGTCACGGCTCCCTGGAAAGCCCCACTCACCAAGCCAATGCCCTCAATGCTAGCTGCGGTGACAAACTCAAAATGGACATCATGGTTAAAAATGATATGATTGAAGCAGTGCGGTTTTCAGGGGTCGGTTGTGCCATTTCTCAGGCCTCCGCCTCAATCCTCACCGAGTACGTTACTGGAATGTCTGTTGCAAAAGCCTTCGGACTTGAACCAAATGACATTCTCTCGCTCCTTGGCGTGACACTGTCTCCCAGTCGCATCAAGTGTGGACTACTCTCGCTTGAAACACTTCAAAAAACCCTCCGATCGCCTCTAACGTAATAAATAGAATAACGCTTATGTCACAGTGGAAAGACGAGTCAAAAGTAGCAGGTCCCATTACTCTCAAAAATGGCTGGACCGTTGAAGTTGATCATAGCATCTGTATCGGAGCTGCCCCCTGTACGGCCATGGCCGCCAATAGCTTTGCTCTTGACGATGCCGGAAAAGCTGGCATCCTCGCCACCGTCGATCAGGATGACCAAGAAACCATCTTGAATGCCGCTCGCGCCTGTCCCGTTGGAGCCATTATCATCAAAGACGAAACAGGAAAAAAAGTATTCCCAGAATAGCTGAACAAGAAACACAAAAAAAACTTGCCATAACATTTGAGCAGAGCGAGAATGTTTATGGCAGTTTTTTTATCACAAGTACTGACTATGAATCAGGCTATCGAACAATCCGTCAGAGAAAAGCTTAAAAAGGTTCTCGATCCTGAATTAGGTGTGTCTATCGTCGACCTGGGACTCATTTATGGTATCAGTGTCTCCAAGGAGGGAGTTTGTACGATTACCATGACCCTTACTACTATTGGTTGTCCACTCTTTGGACAAATCCAAAAAGAGATCGAGGATCGGGTAATGGAAATAGATGCTATTGAAGAGGTTGTGACCGACCTCACTTTTGATCCGCCATGGTCAGCCGATAAAATGACTGAGGAGGCCCGTATCCAGCTTGGTCTCGACTAGCCCCCTACCCAAACAACTTTGCTACCTGAGTCACCAGGACTAAGGCAGAGAGAGCTACGG
>CAZIZG010000008.1:0-42647 GCA_964543815.1 uncultured Bdellovibrionales bacterium
ACTTGGGACCTCGACATTATCAGTGTCGCGCTCTAACCACCTGAGCTAATCACCCAGTCACAATCAAAGAAAAACGTCCGAAAAATACCGTTTTTTCGAGCTCTGGGAGTATACCTTAGAGTCAAAAAAATTTCAACCCCTCTCTCAGAATAAAGAACTGGGGGAAAAGAAAAAGAGGGTGTCTCGTCCGCTGACGAAACATCCTCTCTTGGCAGAGCGTTAACGCCCCGCAGCGTCCATTGCAGCCTTGAGCTCCGGCCAGTGATGCTTCGGTTTCCAGATGACCTTCCCCGCTTGGACGAGCGCCGAGACTTCCGGATCATCCTGGCGGTACTGTGGTGTCGGCCGATGGATGAGACTCATCACCGGAATCGGCTTGGGATTCATCAGGGGATCCGATGGCCCGTACTCCGTCCGATCCGAACGATTCACGACGCAGGCCAAGAAGTACGGAATGCCTCCTGCAGCCGCAATGAGCTTCATGAGCTCGAGAGTCGTGGTGAAGTTGTTCGCGATGTCCTCAGCGATACCAACCAGCTCACCCAGATGGACGTCGTGACGAGCGAGCACGAGCTCTTCCTTGCCACGCTGGCCATCGACACCAGCCACCTTCTGGACCTTCTCCGCAAACACGAAGCGGCAGCCAAGCGACCGGGCCAAATTCTGTCCGAAGACGATGCCACCCATGGGCGCCCCCAGGATGACATCCGGACGATAACCGCCGTTATGAAGCCGGTCGCCAAGACAGCCAGCGAAATAGTCCATCACGTCCGGCCACTCCTCTGCCATTGCGACATTGAAGTAGCCGAAACCGACGTAATGCTTGTCGGGTTCATACGTGCCGGCATAGCCGACAAGTGGACCCGCCGGTGGAGCCAGATAGAAGCCGCCGCAATTGATCAGCGTCTGTGCGTGATCCTCGCGATCGATTCTCGGTTTCGTTTTCATGACACACTCCTTGCCGTTCAGGCAGTTGCGAACTGATAGATGAGCCGGTCGAGACGAAGCGCTTCAGCGCGCGGATCCTCGGCGTAGATGATGCCGCGGGACGAGTTGATGACCATGCCCTGACCCCTGGCGTCGCGACCATTTCGAACCGTCGCCTCGACATCGCCGCCCTGGGCACCAATCCCCGGGATGAGGAGCGGGATTTCCGGTGCTACCTGGCGTACCAGGCGGAGTTCCTCCGGATAGGTCGCCCCGACGACAAGCGCACAGTTGTCGAGGCGGTTCCAGTGCCGGCTGACCCGGTACGCGACGTGTAGATAGAGCGGGATCATGTAGAGCACTCCATCACGGAGGAGCTCATGCCGCGTCACCCAGTCAAATTGCCGGAAGAACTCGACCTCTTCGGGGTCATCGAGCACCACCAGACGATCCTGGAATTCGCCGCCTTCCTCGTTCGATGTCCGGCACAGGACGATGATGCCCTTGTCGGCCCGATCGAGGAAAGGCCGAAGTGCCCGCCGGCCGAGGTACGGATGAACCGTGATGGCATCAGCGCGCAGATGGTCGAAAGCCGACCGCACATAGCCCAGGTTGGTGTTGTCGATGTCGCCGCGCTTGGCATCGAGGATGACCGGCACCTCTGGCGCTGCCTCGTGGAGGTACCGAATGGTGAGCTCGAGGTCGAGCATCGTCCGGTCACCCTCGTAGAAGGCACTATTCGGCTTATAGGCCGCAACCAGGTCACACGTCGCATCGATGATGGCGCCATTGAAGCCGAGGGCCCGGTGATGCGGTTCATCGAGCGCTTCACTCTCGATTGGCAACGGGAAATTGTGCGACGGAATCTTGGCGACATCGGTATCGAGACCGACACAGAGAGCCTTGCTTTCGGCAAAGCGCGCCCTGAGCAGGTCCATGAAATGACGACTGGTCATGGTACTCCCCTTTCGTAGGAGTTTGGGTTGGTAGAAAGTGCTGATATGGCTGGAACTCCAGCCACCAAAGCCCCCTTAACCTAGCGAGAAAAGGAGTAACCGTCAAGATTCTTCACCAAAACAAAAACTCGCTTTTTAGAAGCGAGTCGAAAGTCGAAGTGTGGACCCTATCGGATTCGAACCGATGACCTCCGCATTGCAAATGCGGCGCTCTACCAACTAAGCTAAGGGCCCAAACATAGTTATGAGTGTAGCCGAAAAAAGAAATATTGTCTACTATAGAAGCGTATGGAACCAGATGACCGAGTCTATCGTCATGCTCTCCGTACCATCGCCGGTATCGGTGATGGTACGCTTACTCGTCTCATCACTCATTTTGGGAGCGGCGAAGCGGCCTGGTTGGCTGATGCTGATGCTCTGGCTGCCGTCCCCAAGCTCTCATCAGAGAAACAATCGCGTCTCATCACCGACCGAAAAGCCATCAATCCGCTTAGACTTTGGAACTCTCTCGCAACTCTTTACATTAACGCACTCACTCCAGAAGATGCTGACTACCCAGCGCTGCTCAAAGAAATCCCAGACCATCCTGGTCTCATCTATACGCGCGGCTCTTTCGACTGGCAATCTACCCGGCCACTCATTGCCATCGTCGGTTCCCGCAAGCACTCCTCCTATGGCGTTCAGGTAGCAACCCAGATTGCTACCGATCTGACCCGGGCCGGCTATGTCATTGTCTCGGGCATGGCCTTTGGTATTGACTCTGTTGCGCACAAAGCAGCACTCACTGCCCCGGGTGACACTATCGCCGTACTCGGGAGCGGTATCGATGATAATGCCATTACCCCCGTCACTCATCTTGGTCTAGCCAAAAATATCATGGCACATGGTGCCCTCCTTTCAGAATATCCACCAGGCACTCCACCAAGCCAAGGATCATTCCCTATGCGTGATCGTCTCATTGCTGGTCTCACAGTCGGAACTCTCGTCATCGAAGCCGGTGAACAAAGCGGCAGCCTCATCACGGCGCACTGCGCTCTTGATTATAATCGAGAGGTTTTCGCGGTACCTGGATCCATCTTTTCACCCTACTCCATCGGTACCAACGCCCTCATCAAACGAGGAGCCAAGGTCGTCACCGGCATTCAAGATATTCTCGAAGAGTTAGGTGACCACACCCGTACCACAACCCAATCAACATTAAGAGACGAGATGTTAACTACCCTCTCTGATGCAGAGAAGCAACTCTACCATGTCCTCACCGAAGAACCGATCCATGTCGATAAAATTATCAAAGCGAGTCGCCTCACCACACAAGAAGCAAGCGCGCTTCTTACCATCTTGGAAATGAAAGGCCTTGCCAAAAATGTCGGGGGCATGCACTATGTGAGAGTAGCCTAAATAGCATTCTCATTCTTGCGACATGAAACTCCTCATCGTCGAATCGCCATCAAAAGCCAAGACTATAGAAAAATATCTCAAGGGCGCCTACAAGGTTGTAGCTTCGGTTGGTCATGTGCGCGACTTGCCCAAGAGTAATAAAAAGGCCATCGATATCGCTGGTGGCTTTGTCCCGCACTATGAAATATCTCCCGGAAAAGAAAAGGTCGTTCATGAACTCAAAACCCTCGCCAAGAAAGCGACTGAGGTACTCCTCGCCACCGACCCCGACCGTGAGGGTGAGGCTATCGCCTGGCACGTAGCCGAAACCTGTGGGCTGAAAAAACCCCGTCGGGTACTCTTTTATGAAATTACACCAGAGGCGGTTTCTGAAGCTATCCTCCATCCACGTACCCTCGACAAAAACCTCCGCCGAGCCCAGGAAGCCCGTCGAGTCCTCGACCGGCTCGTCGGTTATGATCTCTCCGGACTCATCTGGAAAAAGGTACGCTATGGTCTCTCGGCTGGCCGGGTCCAGTCCCCGGCGCTCCACATCCTCGTCGAACGTGAAAAAGAAATTCGAGCTTTTATTCCCGAGCTCTACTTTCACTTTACCGGTCAGTTTCTTTCTCAGAGCAAAAAGCCCCTCACCCTCACCTATACCGCGGAACCACAAGCAAAAAGCGAAGAGGATCGCGTCCGAAAAGAAGCCAACACCCTCATAGAGCGCGGCCAAAAAAGCACTTGGAAAATTCAAGACGTCAAAGAAACACCAGCCCAAAAAAATCCCTATCCGCCGTTTACTACCTCGACTCTCCAGCAGGCAGCGAGTTCTCGCCTCGGACTCTCTCCGAGCATGACCATGCGCTTCGCTCAGAAGCTCTATGAAGCTGGTCACATCTCCTATATGCGTACTGACAGCGTCAATTTAAACGAGGAGGTTATCAAAAAAATTGCCATCCTCGTCACCAAAGATTACGGTGCCGAATATAGCGAAGAACATCATTACAAGACCAAAAGCAAGAATGCCCAGGAGGCACACGAGGCTATCCGCCCAACGCACCCGGAGGTAAAATCTGCAGGCAACAGTGATGGCGAGCGCAAACTCTATGCCCTCATCCGTACTCGTACTATTGCCTCGCAGATGAGTGCGGCTAAAATTCTTCGCACCAAAGTCGTAGCCGTTGCAAGTGACACAACCGTCCCCAACTTTTCTGCCACCGGTTCCGTCGTCCTTTTCCCTGGCTGGTATGCCTGTGACTCAGCAGCACGGGGCGAGGACAGCGAGTTCCCAAAAATTACCGCTGGCGAGGCGCTCTCCCTCCAGTCGCTCGCGTCGGAAGAAAAGTGGACTACTCCGCCCAACCGCTACTCCGAAGCCGGCCTAGTCAAGGAACTCGAGAAAC
The DNA here is from genome assembly GCA_964543815.1 of uncultured Bdellovibrionales bacterium. Lineage (GTDB taxonomy): Bacteria > Patescibacteriota > Minisyncoccia > Moranbacterales > UBA1568 > UBA1568. The sequence goes on from CAZIZG010000008.1 coordinate 4,667, forward strand.
GTGGTATCGGTCGCCCGAGCACCTATGCGTCCATCATCAAAACCATCGTTGATCGCGGTTATGTCGACAAAGATGGTAAAGCACTCAAGCCAACCGAAACCGGTGAAGTAGTCGACGATTTTCTCGCCAAGTATTTCGCCGAAATTGTCTCAGATATCTTCACGGCTGACATGGAATCCAAACTCGACGATATCGCCAATGGTGATCGAGAGTACGAAAAAACCTTAAAGGAATTTTATGTTCCTTTTGCGAAAGAAGTAAAAAGCAAAGATAAGCTAGAAAAAATGACCAACCTTGGGGATGCCCCCGAAGGAATCCTCTGTCCAAAATGCCAGAGTTCCATGATTGTAAAACTTGCCAAAAACGGCAAATTCCTCTCCTGCTCTCACTTCCCAGATTGCGATGGTGCCCGGACCATCGACGGCCAGGAACTTGAGGGGCCCAAAGAAACCGGGGAACATTGTCCGGACTGCAAAGATGGTATGCTCGTCGAACGCGATGGTCGCTATGGTCGCTTCATCGCCTGTTCCAACTACCCGAAGTGTAAACACATCAAGAACGACCCATCGCTCAACCCAACTACCGGTGTGAAATGTCCGATGTGTAATGATGGCGAGATGCAAGAAAGACGTGGACGCTTCGGTATCTTTTATAGCTGCACCAACTATCCGAAGTGTAAAAACGCCATCAAGGCCAAGCCCACAGGAAACATTTGTCACTATATTCGTGATGACAGAGACAACAAAGAGTGCGGTGCTCTCATGATGACTGGTACGAAAACTATTCCGGAACGCTGTTCAGACAAAACATGCCCAAATCATCGTCCGGATAAATTGGAGAAAAAGTAGCAAAGAAAAAAGGCGTCCCGTCACTGCGGGGCGCCTTGTGCTTACGCTCAGGTTTCACACGTTTCCGAAAGCGGAACGAATGAGCTCGTCACGATGTCGTTTTCGTGGTCAGGAAAAACGTCTGCCAGGAATCCAGATTTACCCTCCTGACCGAAGTGAATCGTCATCTTGTCGATACGGTCACTCGTCATCTGAAACGTCACCTGAATGCCCGAAACGTGCTCAAGAATCCGGAGCACAAACTCGAGATAAGTGAGTCTCCTTCCCCTCCTCGGTCGCGCTCGTTCGTAAATGGCATGCAGGCTAATGATTGCCCGCTCACCGTCTGGCCTATCAGACCACTTCCGACCACTCCTTTCGTGATCAAGCCAGACAGCTGGTTGTCGATCAAGGTTGATGGGAAGACTCCCGGTGGCAGCCAAAGCAAGGGCCGCCGGTGAGAAGGGCTTCGCCCCGACACTTTTGCCATGGATTGCTCCCTTGGCATCCTTTACCACCACACGTGGATACAAGAGGCACTCTTGCCCCCGTATCACACAGACATTGACGTCAACAAAGGCACTCTCACACAGACGATACAGGCCGCCTTCGATGACAACGTGATCACGGTGTAGTATCACAGCTTCTCCTGTTTTTGAGGTGCAGAACCAAAGATTCTTCAAATCTTGGATGGCACTATGATACCATAAATCCCCTTTTCGTCAACCCTGTGTCATTTGCCAAGGACGAGCCGGCTAAGCCGGATGACACAGGGTCAAAGGAATTTTAGGCATGACTGCGATTGAAGAAGCAGGGAAAGAGGAAGTCTCTGAGGAAGATACTGACATCATTCTGAAACTCAAAAAAAACTCAGGTACTCTAGTAGATTAATCTGGCTTTTTGATGTTAATGCCATAGGAAATAACGAACAGGGCGAGGGCGCATAAAACAATCGTAGCACCACTCGGGAGGTTCAGTTGGTAACTGACAAAAAAACCGGTTACGACTGCTAATTCTGTCAGTCCGATACCAAGAAAGAGTGTTTCAAGAAAAGAACGTCGCCATTGCATTGCTGCCAACACCGGAATAACCATAAGAGCCCCGATGAGTAAGGCTCCAACAACCGTCAACGCTCCAGCAACAACTGCGGAAGCAAGCAAAATAAAGAGCGTATTATAGCGAGACGTTGAAACCCCGGATACTGAGGCAAGATCTTCATCTAAAGAAAGGAGGAATAGTCTTCGGTATCCAAAGAATAAAAAAATAATAGCCCCTCCCAAAAGGACGGAAAGAGTACCGAGGTCGGCAGCAGTAACTGTTGTGATACTCCCAAAAAGATATGAGAGGAGATTAACATTCACACCGTCACTCACCGCCAACATAACAAGGGCTAACGCCAGGCTTCCTGAAAGAAAAAGAGCTAAAACAGATTCGCTCATCACTTTACCAGATCGTCGTAGTATCTCCATGCCAAGCCCACCCAAGAGAGAGGCTATAAGCGCTCCGATAAAAATTGGGAATTGAAAGAAAACAGCTAGCGCAACACCGAGTAGCGAGACATGCGATAACGTGTCGGCCAAAAGCGAAAATCGACGCACCACAAGAAACTGCCCTACAAGAGGTGCGAGTATCCCCAATAACAATCCGGCTATTAATGCCCGGCCCAAGAAATCATAGAGAAAAAAATCCGTCATCATACGTGTAGTCCATGATTGATACGGGAACCAAAAATCTTTCTTACCACCTTTTCGTCATGCAGAGCCATCGCGGGTCCAGAATAAACCACTCCGTGATTGAGACAAATTGCTGTTTTTGCTTCATGTGCAACAACCTCCAAATCATGAGATATAAGGAGAATAGTAATGCCATGTTTTTTATTGAGAGTCTCGAGCAAATCATAAAAAGCCTCCTGGGCCGATTGATCTATGCCTGCCGTTGGCTCATCCAAAATAAGTAGCTCCGGATGTGACACGAGGGCCCGAGCAATAAAAACACGCTGTCGTTCCCCACCAGAAAGCTCACCAATTCGACGGTCTATAAGATGTTCGATACCCGTTATTCTTAACGCATCCACTATTGATTCACACTGACGAAGTCCGAGCTGACAAAAAATTGAGACCTCGCGAATATGCCCACTCTCCACTACTTCTCTCACGGTCGCAGGAAATGATCGGTCTCCCCGAAAAACATTCTGTGGCACATAACCAACACGATACCAATCAGAAAATTGGTCAACCGGCTGGCCGAAAAGCTCTATCGCGCCAAACCTAATTGGCAAAAGTCCCAAAAGCAACTTTACAAGCGTTGACTTACCTGAACCATTTGGACCAACCAAACCCACATAATCACCCTTTGAAAGACTGATGCTCACACCCTGAAACACCGGTTCGGAGCCGTACTGAAAGGAAAGGTCGGAAATATTAGCAATTGGTGTAGTACTCATTTCTTACATTCTAGCGCTTTTTGCAATACTGCCAAGTTATCACGCATGAGTGAAAAGTAATTTACCCCGGCGGCACTATCCTCATCCGAAACACCCTCAATTGGATTAAAGACGAGTGTTTCCGTGCCAGTTTCATGAGCAAGTGTTTCTGCTATCTTCGGACTAACGAGTGTCTCAAAGAAAATATATCGTATCTGCTCTGCCTTTACCTCAGCTGACAACTCCGCTAGTCGCTTCGGAGAAGGTTCTTCCTCTGGAGAAAGACCCGAAAGAGCGTGGGTCTTAAATCCATACCTTGCGGCAAGATATCGGAAAGCATCATGAGAAGTTACCACTTCGTGATGGACGCAGGAAGTAAGACCGGTACGATATTCATTTTCCAACACATCTAATTGGGTAACCATGTGCCGAGCGTTCGCCTCGAATAGAGCGCGATGTTCCGGGAATTTTTCTGAAAGCACTGAAGCCACCGTATTAACCAAGCCCTGAGCAGCCACAGGATCAAGCCAGAAATGAGGGTCCCACTCCCCATGCTCCGATGCCCCCTCTGTGCCATGACCATGGTCCAATTCTTCTTCGGCACGAAGAAGTTCCACCTTATCGGAGAGACGAATTGACGAAATCCCTTTCGATGTAAGTTCTGGCATGAGTTTCTCTGCCCATCCATCGATGCCCGCACCATTTAACACAAACAAATCTGCCTGATATATACCTCGTACATCTCCAATCGACGGTTCATATTCATGCGGCTCCATTCCTGCCGGAACTACTGCTGTCACTGTGCCACCCTCTCCCACAACCCCCGCTACCAACTGTTGAAGCGGGTAGAATGTCGTCACCACACGAATCTTCCCATTTTCATCAACGTGAGAAATTTCCTGTTCGCTTGAATCAGGTGATTTAAAAAGAAACCAACCAAGGATAACTACCGCTACACCTACCAATACAATGAAACTCTTTTGCATATTCATAAAGTTACTCCCAATTAACACCCGGATAATTTTTGACATTTTTGGCAGAGACCAAAAAATTCCAACGAATGACGCAGCACTTTAAAATTTTTTTCTTGAAAAAACCCTCTTTCCTGCCTCGAAAGAACCGTTTCACTGAAATCAACATCCGTGACATCTTCACATTGGATACAAACCAAGTGATGGTGATGTTCGCGGGTTGCAAGCTCAAAATATTGTTTGCGATCTTGAAGCATTAAACTCTGAATGATTCCTAACGTTTCAAGCGTCTGCAACTCTCGATACACCGTCGTCTTGTTAACCCGCACCAGCTGTAGCTTAAGCTCGTCCAAAATATGAGGAGCTGAAAGGGGAGCATGATTACGAAGAAAAAGACAGAGCACGGCCTGCCGAGTTTTGGTCCCTCGGAGATGATGCTCACGCAAAAGTGATTTTATTGTTTCCTGATATGCCATGTTCTGATGATAACGCAACTTAGTTGCGTTTGTCAAGAGGGGATGAAAAGGGCAAGAAAATGAGCCTCGGTTCTTATCTCTGTTCAGAGCTTGCTCTGAGGTAGATACCAGTTATACTAAAGAAGTATTCATACTAACCTATGTCTCCCATTACCATAGACGATGTTTTCAAAGCCGCACCGCGTCCCCTATCGGGGGAGGCAGAAAAATTCGTGCGCTCTGCCTATGTCTTCGCCGAACTGGCCCACCGTGGCCAAAAACGGAAATCTGGTGAAGACTATATCATCCACTCACTCCATGTTGCCAAAAATCTGGCTGAAATCGGGATGGATGAGAAAACACTCGCCGCTGGCCTCCTCCATGATGTCCCCGAAGACACAGCGATTACCCTCAAAGAGGTTGAAGCCAAATTTGGTAGCGAAGTCACTCTCCTCGTTGATGGCATCACCAAACTCGGCAAAATTAAGCTTCGTGGTTCCAAAGAAGAATACTACCTCGAGAATCTCCGAAAAATGTTTCTCGCCATGGCCCAGGATATCCGTGTCGTCATCATTAAGCTGGCTGACCGCCTGCACAACATGCGTACCCTCGAACACCTCCCGCCAGAGAAGCAAGAGCGCATCGCCAGAGAAACACTCGAGATTTATGCTCCTATCGCCAACCGGCTCGGTATCGGTGAAATTAAAGGTGAACTCGAAGACATTTGTTTCAAATACCTCGATCCCATCCATTATGAAGAGACCAAAAAACTTGAAGAAACTTACCTTCATGAAGGCAAGTCTTACATGGAAAAAACCATGAACCTTTTCCGTGACGTCCTCACCAAACAAAAAATTCGGGTCACTGATATCTCTGGCCGTACCAAACACCTCTACCGCCTCTATCAAAAACTCAAACGTCACGACATGGACATTACTCGTATCTATGACCTGGTCGCTATCCGCATCATCGTCCCGGAAATTGCCGATTGCTACGAAGCGCTCGGCATCGTACATCGTGAGTACCGCCCCATGGTCGGCCGCATCAAAGACTACATCTCCCTCCCCAAGCCCAATGGCTACCAGTCTCTCCATACCACTATTTTTGGTCCTGATGGCCGCATCCTGGAGGTTCAGATTCGCACCCAAAAGATGCACGACGAAGCAGAATATGGTATTGCCGCTCACTGGCTCTACACCGAAAAATCACGCTCCATCTGGCGTAATATTTTCTCACGCCACAAAGATGCGGGTGACCCACCCAAAGAACTCACCTGGGTCAACCAACTCAAGGAATGGCAGAAAGAAATTGGTCGCGATGATCAGGAATTTGCCGAAGGGTTAAAGATTGAGTTTTTTAAGAATCATATTTTTGCTTTTACCCCTAAGGGCGACATCATCGAGCTTCCCGAAGAGGCCACCCCCATCGATTTTGCCTACGCTATTCACAGTGAAATCGGACATCGAGCCACTGGGGCCAAAATCGATGGCAAGATGGTGCCACTTAATCACCACATCGAAAATGCCCAAGTCGTCGAAATTCTCACGGTTAAAGACAAGAAAAAACCGAGTCGTGATTGGCTCGATTTCGTCAAAACCAGTAACGCCAAATATCATATCCGCCGAGAACTTCGTCACACGGAATTCGGCAAAGAGTAGTCACTACTCTTTCGTCGCCCGCATCACCTCCTCAAGCGAGGTCACTCCCTGCACAATTTTGGAAAATCCGTCCTCAACCATGGTAGCCATACCAGTTTTACGCGCTTCTGTTTCGATGACTTCGGTCGTGGCTGCCTGGGTAACCAGTTTTCTAATGCTCGTATCCATGGCGAGTACTTCATAGATGCCGTTTCGTCCCCGGTATCCCTCCCCGCCACACTGGTCACATCCGACCGCTTTGTAAAACGAAACATCTTCCCATGTCTTGGCATTTTCGACAAATTTTTTGCTTTCCGGAGCCTTTTTCAAGTACTCAAAGACGCTTTCGATGTCATACGATTTCGCGAGCGACTCTACTTCTTTTTTTTCTAGTTTATACTCAGCACGACACTCTGGGCAGAGGCGTCGCACCAAACGCTGGGCAATAATAACATTCACTGTCGAGGCAATAAGAAAAGGCTCCGCTCCCATATCAAGCATACGTGGCAGCGTGGCAGCGGCCGAGTTGGTGTGGAGAGTTGAGAGCACGAGGTGACCAGTCATAGCGGCATGCATAGCAATCTCAAGCGTCTCTTGATCACGAATCTCCCCCACCATAATAATATCAGGGTCCTGACGAAGGAGTGCCCGGAGCGCTGCCGCAAAGGTCATTCCAATTTTTGGACTAATCTGAGTCTGGTTGACCCGGGGCATTCGGTATTCTACCGGATCCTCAACGGTGGAAATATTCACCTCGGTGGTATTTAAAATATCCATCACCGTATAAAGCGTCGTCGTCTTTCCAGAACCAGTCGGACCCGTGACCAGAATCATTCCATTAGGCTTATTGATTTCCCGATGAACCGCCTCAAGCGCCTGACCATTTAAGCCCATTTTTTCAAGCGTCAAACCCTTACTTGATTCATCAAGCAGACGCATGACAATCTTCTCACCATCAAAAACTGGCAGTATGCTCACGCGGAAAGAAATTTTGTAATCATCCTTTTCAATCTTGAATCGACCATCCTGGGGGAGACGGTGTTCATCGAGTTTGAGGTTGGAGAGCACTTTGATACGAGCCACAATACCAAGGGCAATATCTTTAGGAAGGGTCATGGCATCATGAAGTACGCCATCGATACGGTACCGTACATGCACCTCCTTTTCCTCTGGTTCGATATGAATATCACTCGCTGACTGGAGAATAGCGTGCTTGAGGAGGGTGTCTACCACTCGAATCACCGGCAGTCCGGCCGCTACCGCTTCCAAATTTTGTCCATCTTCCCCGTCCTTTTCTGGCTTGATATCCGCCGTCAAAATATCACCGAATTCCGCTTCAAGACTCTTGCCGTACTGCCGCAGCACACTCTGAATACTCTCGCGACTGGTGAGACAGGGCACGATTTTTAACCCCGTTTTTTTCTTAATGAAATCAATCGTCTGGAGATCATCCGGGCTGAGCATGGCCACCTTCAAATTCGTCCCGCTCTTTTCAAACGAAACGATGTTGTACTTCTTGGCAATGAGTTCCGGTACGATTTGAAGAATCTCAATCGGCACCGCCTCACGCGAGAGATCAACAAATGGAAAACCTAAAATATAAGCATAGGTTTTCTGAAGCTCTGCTTCCTTGATGAGGTTTTTCTCAAGCAAAAGTACTCCCAGTTCCTTCCCCTCTTTGACTGCTTCCGTCACTGCTTCCGCCAACTTGTCCTTTGGAACAAGGCTCGAGTCAGTCAAAAACTGTTCCAGTTGTTTTGGTTCGATGCGCATGTTTTTGTCTCTGTTTGTACTTCAAGTATAGCACAAAAAATTGTCTAAAAATGAAAAACTCCCGAGCTTCTGTGAAGCATCGAGAGTAATGATAGCCCAGGACTATCAGGGGGCTTGTACCTCGGAAAAGAAAGAAAGTCCAGCATCAAACGTCGTTCGAGTGTCCGGAACTTTCAGATGAATACTGCACGTCCTCGGATCGTGACGCGGCGGAAGAAACACCTCCGCCAAGGGTGTCGGCAACATGGCTTCATCTGACACCCGGATAGCCACCAGCGCCCTGTGGTGTGCACGGAAAATGGAGCGTTGCAACACTCCCTGCAAATCACGTGGGAAAAGCAAGTACTTGAGCTGCCACCACTTGATCAGTGCTTCTCGACCAGGAAAACGCTTGGCCACCTCCGCAAACGTCAGGCTTTCAGTCAACTCCCAACGTTGGACCATCGTCACCGGTGTGGACTTCACATACCCAAATCCTGGTTCGACCTGTAGCCGGAAGTTCTCCCAGCGATTCAGGGTCCCCTTCTGTCCTTCTGTCCGAAAGAAGACTTTGCCGTCAGCTGAATAACTGTCACCCAAGATGACGATTCGTTCACGAGCAACAAAGGAACTCATGTGACCTCCTCGATACGGAGTATCCCAGACGATATGGTCGGGAATAACCCCACTCTAACCTAAAACACATTTCATTTCCAGTAGACGTCAAGAAAACAATAAACAAGGACTTTTGGAAAGTCCTTGTTTATACCACCTCCTTGTTCGGCTCAGTACCTACATTCCCATGCCCATTCCACCCATACCCGGCATGCCGGCGCTCACTGGTTCGTCTTTCTTTTCCTCAACGATGGCCGCTTCCGTTGTAAGAAGGAGCGCCGCGACTGACACGGCATTCTCAAGCGCTGTCCGCGTCACCTTGAGCGGATCAATAATGCCAGCCTTCAACATATCATCTTCGTATGTGCCAGACAGCACATTGTAGCCACTCGCAGCATTCTTGTGTGTTGCTACGTGTTCACGGACCACCTGTTCCTCTTCACCTGCATTGCGTACCATTTGTTTCAATGGCTCATTAACAGCAGAACACACCGTCATATAACCAGCTTTGAAATCAGCATGATGTGGGTCAGTGAACTCTTTCATTTTTTTGAAAGCTTCCGTTACCCGCACCGATGCCTTGACGAGAGCGGTGCCACCACCCGCTACAATCCCCTCTTCGATAGCGGCTTTCGTTGCCGCGACTGCGTCCTCCATCTTGTGCTTCATGTAGGTGAGCTCCGTCTCAGTCGCAGCTCCCACTCGGATGACTGCCACGCCGCCAGAGAGCTTGGCCAATCGTTTCTTCAATTTCTCACTATCGTACTCATTCTTGGCTTTTCCGATGAGTGACTTTATTTCTGCAATCCGATGTTCAATATCTTTTTTCTTTCCCTTACCACCAACAATCGTCGTATCGTCCTTGGTTGATAGAACTTTGGCTGCCGTCCCAAGCATCTCCACAGTAGTCGCTTCAAGCTTCATGCCTTTATCACTGGATACCACCGAAGCACCAGTAAGGAGAGCAATATCCTCAAGCATGGCCTTGCGAGTATCACCATATTCCGGAGCTTTAAGCGCCAAAACATTAAGAACCCCCCGAAGCTTATTCACCACAAGGGTAGCGAGTGCCTCACCATCAACATCCTCAGCAATAATAACCACATCTTTTTTACCTGTTTTAGCCAATTCATTCAGAACTGGAACGATTTCTGCAATGGCACTAATTTTTTTATCAGTAATAAGAATGGCTGGATTTTTGAGTTCGGCAACCTGATCCTCGGCATTAGTCATGAAATACGGCGAGATGTATCCTTTATCAAAATTCATTCCCTCCACTACTTCTTTGGAGAGACCGAATGTTTGGGACTCCTCCGTTGTCACGACACCATCCTTTCCTACCATATCCATAACATCAGCGATGAGGTCACCCATCTCAGCCGACTCCGCCGAAATCGTTGCCACTTGGGCAATTTCTTTTTTGGTATGAATAAGCTTACGTCCGGATCGAAGTGCTGCGACGAGATCGTCTTTGGCCTGCTCCATTCCCCGGCGTGCCGAAACTGGGTTGGCGCCCGACTCAACAAACCGCAGTCCGTCACGTATCAGTGCCTGGGTAATAACCGTAGCTGTGGTTGTCCCGTCCCCTGCCACATCATTGGTCTTTTCTGCTACCTGCTTCACGAGACTCGCCCCGAGATTTTCAAACGGATCAGAGAGCTCGATATCCTTGGCAATGGAGACGCCATCATTAGTGATAGTAGGACCACCGTAGCTCTTGCCCAAAATGACGTTTCGTCCCTTTGGACCAAGTGTTACCTTCACTGCATCAGCTACTTGATCAATACCGGCTTTGATCTTCTTGCGGGCGTCTTCTCCATAAAAAATTTGTTTAGACATATGTTTGCTTGGCAATTTAAATCATTAGCACTCTTAAGTATAGATTGCTAAAAAAGAGTCGTCAAGATAACAGCCAATGCCGTCAAATTTCGCTTATTATGAAAATCCACCACACCTCAGCACGCCTTGGCCTGACGCTCAACACCAATAAAGTAGAGGATTCGTTTCTTATCATCAAGAACCGGGGTGACCCGTACTTCTGCCTGATAGATTGTCCCATCTTTTCGCTTGTTTTTCACGACTCCCTCAAAAGGCTTCTTTTGTCGTCGAATCAAATCCCAAAAATCCTCATAGAATTCACGTGACATTTGACGTCCCCAAAGCGACGGCGTCTTACCCTGCATCTCGATGCGAGAGAATCCGGTCAATTTCTCAGCTGCAGCGTTAGCATACAGGATCTTACCATCAACGTCCGTAATAACCATATGATCAAAACTCTGATCAAGAGCCACTCGAAACTTAGCAATTTCATTCCAGGTAACATCCGCCAGTTCATCTGACTGACGAACTTTCTCAATGGCACCAGCCATGACCGTTGCCAGATAGGAGAAATCCTCGAGGTCTCCTCGGTCAGCCCCACCTGGATGGAGTGCATTGACCTGACGTACCGTCTCGCGTATCCGCTCGATACGACGCACCAAAAACACTTCGATACAGAGGAGCATGAGACTGAGATACACCAAAAAGCCCGTAAGAAGCGTACCGAGTGTCCGAGCAGCCGTGACCCGGCCATTCTCAATGATTTCCCCCGGGTAAACAATGCCAAGAATAAGTGAGGGGTTGCCAAAAATATTGTCCATCAAGAGGCTTCCCTCTACCATTGCCGCATTCGTTGTTACTACCGGCACTCCTCGCCTCAACATCAAATGGTCAGATTGAGACGTAAATCCATAAGGCATAAAAGAAACATGAAGTCCAGAAAGACGATTCAGAGAATCGATATACCGATCATCAATGTAGCGAGCAAAGATAAGCGTCCCTCGTCTCGATCCTTTACCATCACTCGTCGTAATCGGTTGAGCCGTAACTAAGAGCAAGTGATCCGGTGTTACCAATACCCCTTTCTTGTCCGAAATAAGCTCATCAAAATCCAGAAGCGAGCTCTCTCCCGTAAAAACCTTGGCGAATTCCTCGGGTAGAGCACGCGCTCCCAAGTCGCCAGCATAGACCTGTTTCCCATATACGAGCTCACCCGCATTGTTCACAAATGCAATCATGTCTACCTCAATCAACTTGAGTGACTCATCGTTCAGATTTGATAAAATAAATGCATCGTTTTTATCCGTCACAAACTGATAGGCATCATCCCACCTCGCCCAATCAGCCTGCTTGACTACCTGATTCTCAAGCTCATTTTCAACCAATCGACTCAGTGTCGCTAATCGATTTTTAGCATCAGCTTCCTGAAGATCCTGGAGCGTTGCCTCGCTAGCAAACCACAAATAAAGACAAAGGGCTAAAAAAGCAACCGAGGCCGTCAAAATTATACTGCTGTATATCTTGGCTCGAAAAGAAATCTTCATAGAATCAATAAATAAATATCAACGCTGACACTGAGACAACAACGACTTCAAAATATCATGCGCTGTCACGATACCAAGGAGCGTGTTATTTTCATCAACCACGGGAATAGTATTAAAACTCTTTTCAACACAGATACAGCCCGCTTCCTCTATCGAGAGTGTCGGCAAAATGGAGACACAGGGAGTCGTCATAATCTCTCCTACGGTAATTTCAGACAAGGACTTTCCCTTAACAGTACCCTTTTTGGCTGTCAAACGATTCACGAGGTATGAGGCCATAGAAACCGGACCAGATCGCCCGTAAAAAAAGTCTCCCTCGGCGACGATTCCCTCAAGCTCAAAGAGTTCATTCACGATAGGAACAGCATGGATCTTGTGGGCCGTAATCAAATCAGCAACCGCCTGAGCAGAGCTCGTTGGTTTAACAGAAATAATATTAGTAGTCATGATATCACGCACGTTCATAAGTAATAAGTAGAGAGAGGTCAATCCCTCTTAGTTTAACATGAATTATTCATAGCGGAGAGCATTGAGAGCTGAAATACTCGTTGCCCGGCGAGCAGGATAAATACCCGTAACAATACCGACGAAAAGAGAGAAGATAAGAATTGCAACAATAAACGACGGCGGGATATATGAAACATCGATAGCGCCAGCGCCATTGAAGATAGCAAGAAGTGAAAGTCCCGCCCCAAGTGCCTTACCACCGACAAGACCAACGAGGAGCCCGAGTATTCCTCCGAAAAATGCCATCACCATTGATTCGGTCAAAAAAAGCTCCTGAACCTCTACTGATTTCATACCGATGGCTTTCATGAGACCTACTTCACGAGTACGCTCAAGAAGAGAAACCGTGAGCGTGTTAAACATACCGAGAGCTGCCACTCCGAGAGCGACCATACCAAGAAGCCCAAGGATGATGCGAGCACTAGCAAAGAAAGAATTGATCTGACTCACCGTATCAGCAACTGATGTCGTCACATAGCCCATGCCCTCCACCTGCTTTCTGACATCAGAGAGCACTTCCTGACTCGCTGATGTTATCTTGACCTGAGAATAATATTCGATGCCAAGACCTCGGAGATCAATAAATGGCACATAAAATATCGGGCTCTTATCTTCGGGAATGACCGCTACAATCGTATAATCAGCAGCTACTGATTCAACCTTTTTTTGACTGTCAGGAAGTAAGCTACTAGTAATAACAAAACTTGTATTGAATGTTTGTCCCACAGCCGTCCCCTCATCAATGGAAAGGATTCGGAGCATAGCCCGACTGACCACTGCTTCACGCTTGGCACTCGATGAGAGAGCCACTCTCTCTACTGTCTCTTCATTTGTGGCCGCCCCTTCCCCTTCAACCTCCACCCAGCCATCGCCGGAATCCTTAATATTGAGAGTAGGAAGCGCTCCGCCACCCTGAGCAAGTTCAGCTAATTCCTTGGTTGTTGGTTCGCGGAGAACGAGCCAATCATCCGTCACAGCGAAATAGCTCTGCTTTACCACTGGGTCATTATTCTCATCACGTAAAAGGAGGTACTTGCCACCCACACAGTCAGTCTCAGTCTCCGAACATGCCACCTCTTCAAAAACCGAGAAGCTGGCTTTGACCCATTTCCCAAGAGCCTCACCAGTAGCATCGGTCGCCGCATTGCCAAACTCGTCTTTGGCGGCGTAACTTCCGCCCCAAACCAATGCTCCAAACACTTCCGTTGTTTCCACTTTGCCATATCCAAGCAGTGCTGCCCCTGAATCCGGCTGCTCTCTCAGACGAACCCAATTGAGTCCATTACCGGAAAAAGCGATATCACCAATAGCATCACCAGATTTCTTAGGAATCTCCCGTGTCGGTGCCATACTTTCATTTCCCCCCGAAGGAAGAACGAGATCATTACTCTCAAAAAATTTCCCTTGAACCGGCCGAATCGCAGATTGTTCGAGGTATTCCCCCGTTACGCCATAGACCGCCATATCAGAAATTGAGTTCTGATAGTTAACCCGACCGACCACGCCAATGAGTGGAGCCACGGACCGAACATTAGGAATTTGAGCAAAATCATTGAGTGTATCATCACTTATTTTAATTTTCCCTCCTGGCTGAAGTGAAACATCAGCCTGTTGCATTTCTTCGAGTTTAGCGACCTGCGAAATCACCAACCGTTGCAGTCCATACCCGATAGAAACGAGAAATACAATAGAGCCAATACCAATAGCCATGCCGCCGATGGTGACCGCCGTACGTGTCTTTTTTCCCTTCATGTTTCGAATAGCAATTTCAATCAAATTGATTTTATCAATACTTTCGCCACTCGCCGTATGAAAAAACCGGAACAAACGACTGGAAAAACGTGAAAAGAGAATTTCAGAAGGCATTCCCATAGCATCAGTATCCTGATTTGAACTATGTTTCTCGCGCCACAAGATTCGAAAATACCAGATATGAAAGGTGATTTTAGCAAAAATATAGACCAAAATAAGCAGAATAAACATGAAAATGCGCATGAAGCTATGATGGAAGAAGTCCCCAGCCCGACGCAGAAAACCAATGACGCCCCAATAGCGAGGCACCAAAGAAGCATCAGGGATAGCCTGCGCCGATCCATCCGATTCTTTTTTATTGAATGGCCAGAATTTCATACCTTATTTCTTTTCAAGCACGCTCAAATCTGCTTTTTTATACGTCAACTTTGACTCAAGAATATCCTTATCGCCATCACGGTACACTCCTTCAATCCGACCGTCTCTCATATTAAGCGCTGTCTTGGAATAACGAATATACTCAAGGTCATGGGTCACCATAATGATGGTTTTGCCCATATTATTCAAATCGTTCAATAGATACATGAGATTTTGACCTGCCTCATAATCGAGATTACCCGTCGGTTCATCTGCAACCAGTACCTCTGGGTCGGTAATAATAGCCCGGGCTACCGATACGCGCTGCTGTTGTCCTCCAGAAAGTTCCATCGGATGATAATGAGCCCAGTTCTCCATTTTCATCAACTTGAGTGTTTCGAAGGCTTTTTCGAGACATTCCGTCTTTTCCTTTCCAAGAAGCATGAGTGGAAACGCAACATTCTCCAGGACCGAGAGTGACTTAACCCAGTTTGATTGCTGATATACCATACCGATATGGTGCTTACGAAACTGTGCCCGCTCATCTTCAGTCCGGCCAGCATACATATCTTCACCCAAAAACGTAATCGTTCCCTTGGTCGGAGGTTCAAGGCCAAGAAGAATATGCAGTAATGTTGACTTGCCACAACCAGAAGATCCAAAAAGAACTGCGAAGTCCCCTCGCGTTACCGAAAAGGTTACCCCCTTTAACACTAATACCATTTGAGTACCAATATCAAAGGCCTTGATAACCCCTTCTGCCCTGATGACCTCTTCCCCGATACCAGCAATAGGTGTTTGTGATGGAGCAAGCGGGGTCGTAGCCAACGGAGCTGGTACGGGCATGGCATCAGAAACCACCGGCGCCTCCTCCGGAACAGACGAAACCGGCGTCCGTTTCAAAGGTGCGCGTTTCGCTGGCGTCCGTTTGGACGGGGTCCGTTTCGGTGATGTAGACTTACGCAAAGCAGGTGCAACCATGATGTTTGTTTTATTGTCCGAGAATAGAACGAAGACTCGTAATAACCAGATCGAGGGCATTCGCTGTTGCCTTGGGAGTGATTGCTACGGTATCAATCGAATTCCCCACATTACCGGCCTTATCACGAGACACAATACGGAGATGATATACCTTTGATGGAGTCAGTCCGGAGATGATAACCGTATGATTCGTGACGAGACCCGTATCTTCTTGGGACTTCTGGGCATACGTCGAACCGGTCCCCTCTCCGTATTCTACCTGAGAAGTTGATTGTTCGTCAGTGGTCCACGATACCACGAGCTGCGCCTCCGCTTCAGCCTCTGCTCCCTCGCCGCCTCGGTTCGAGACGGTGCCCTCTACATTCACCTCTGATACCTGTGGAGCTCGCGTATCAGTCGCCGTCGTGAAACGTTGTGAATCACTCTCCGCCTCGTTGCCGGCCCGATCACGACCCTTCACGATAAGTACATATGGCGTCTGAGGCAAAAGATTGCGGACCAATACCCGATGCTCTCCTTTTTGAAGCTTCACATTCACTTCATCAAGGAGCTCCTCTGGCTTCCCCTCGGGATAGTAGCTCACGATTGACGAGGCATCCGTATTGGTTGACCAGGTAACTAAGACAATAGTCTGGGCTGAGCCGCGTACCTGCTGAATACGCACATTGGAAATCTTTGGTCTGGGCAAGGTCTCAAACGAAAGCGTGCTTCCATCATACTCCTCTTCCTCGGTATCCAGGGTATTGATTTTATAGAAATACTTGGTGCCATCAAGGAGATTATCAAGCGTGACATTATAAGTCGTTTTGGTAGTCGAAGTAGCAATTTCTTTGACACTACCAAAAGTCGTCGTCGTACCGTAATAAATTTTGACAGAACTGGCTGCTTCTACCGTAAACTCGAGTACCGCATCGGTGAGACCGGCCGCCTTCAGTGCTGGATCCGTCACTGTTGGAGCCGGAGCCGTTTCAAAACTATCTTCTGTTGAAACACCCGTGTTCCCATCCTCATCTGTCCACTTCGCTTTAAAGAAGTACTTGGTTCCGGGTGAGAGGTTAGACAATTTAATCTCATGATCAGTTAACTGGTCCGAATTACTTGGTTCTTCACTGAAGTATGATCGAGCGCTTTTTCCATACTGGATTTTACTATCAGAAGTACGATCTGTACTCCAGGTAATAGTCGCTGACCGAGTGGTAATAGCCGTGACTTTTGGCTCTGAAGAAAGCTCGGCAGCGGTCGTGAACCTCCCACTTGGGAGAAGCTCAACGGCCGTACTAAACGAACCGCAGTTATGGACATTATCACAGGCCCGTACCTTGTAATAATAGGTCGTTTGACTCAGTCCCGTATCAACAAAGGCGATACCAGTCGTAGCGGCCGAGTAGGTATAGGTCGTCCCATCAGTCGAACGATAGATTTCATAATCCTCCACTGTCCCCGAAGACGGTGGCTCCCAAGAAAGCGCAATCTTCCAAGAACTCGTGCTTTTGACCGATACATCAGCAATCTCGACATTGAGCGGAATCCCCGGGGCGCTCGTATTAGCAGTAAACGTTACGCTGTCATAAGCGCCATAGTTGATAGCGCCACCGACGCTATCATCATTTTTGGCCACCACATAAAACGTGTTTGTTCCTACCTGAGTCGCAAAAGCTGAAGCCGAAAGCGATGTCGCTCCAGCCGAAGTAAAGCTACAGGTGATTTCAGATGGCAAAGTATTTATGGTGTAGCAATAGGTAAGATCAGCAGCATTTCCGGAATAGCTCGATGGAGCATCCCACGAAAAAGCAAAGGAGTTCGCAGTGTTGGTGGCTGGGGAGACATCAACATTTTGTGGTGCTGTCGGACCGCTCCCCGCGTAATAAAAAGCGACCTGAACATTCACGCTCGCCACGTTCCCAGCATTATCAAGAGTCCGGAGATAAAAGAAGTTCTCACCTGTTTGATACGCCGCCCCGGGAAGATTCACGCTCGTACTCGAGGTCGTAGCAGACCAGCTTCCCGGATTGACCGAGGCTCCAACCTGATACTGATAGCCCGCAACACCTGACGCGGCATCGCTCGCGGTATTCGTCCAAAAGAAGGTGAAGTCATTCGTTGGTGAATACCCGGTCGGAGCCACGGTTACGCCTGTAGGATTCTGTGGTCCAGTACTATCAAGCTTGTAAATAAATGCTGCATAAACCGCGCTCGTATTTTGAGCATTGTCCCGCGCACGGATCCGAAGGTAGTACGTCTGACCACTCGAGAGACTCGATGGCTCAAAGGTACTGGACACCTGAAAGGTTCCAGCTGTCGACGGTTCAGCAGTATTATCCGTCCCAAAATACACGTAGTATCCCGCTACTCCCGATCCACCGGTGTCCGTCGCCCCACTCCAGCTGAAGTATGGCGTAGTATAAGCGTACCAGGTATTGGTTGTGAGCGAGGTCAGCCCACCACTCTGATTGAGCGCCGTCAAAGTGTCTGGTGCAGTCGGAGCCACCAGATCCGACGTTGATTCCATAACCACTTCATTCAAAGTAACCAATTGGTTGCCATTACCAAGGAAAATAGCCTGCCACAAAAATCCGTCATCTGTAACCGGAAAAGTGCCGATATTCGTATTTATCGTACTGGCGCTATTAGCCTCGGTCAATCCCGATGAGGTGACCCATGCCGATCCGCTCCAGTACTTCCAGGTCGTACCGCCATCATCCGACAATCGATAGGTAATCGCACCGCCATTGGCTGTTTCAGTAGTTGTAAACGTATCCCAAGACTTGATACCCGAAAGACGCACTGCTGAAGACGGTCTCAGTGCCACTCGACTACTCGTATAGGGCGTTGTATTGAATGAAGATCGCGCCGTATTGCTAATCCGTACTTCATCAAGCATTCCCGCAAAGCTCGAGGGGGATCGCCCGACGCCCGTAGCACCAGCCTGAGTACCCAAAAGCAAGGGGTGGACCGTATCAAGCATCGTGGCACTGGTAGATACCGTCGTATCAAGCACGCCGTCAATGTACAGCTTGAGGGCGCTCCCGCTATACGTCACCGCCAGATGATGCCAATTGGTATTCTGACTCGTAGTCGTCGACTCTAGAAGCACATTCCCTCCATACGCCCAGATAGTCGCATCGCTATTCGCCGTGAGACCAGTCCCGGCATAGAGTTTACCACGATAGACCTGCAGCGTGTTAATACGCTCGATAATATTCGACCAACCAGAATTGACACCATCACCACCGATACGAGTCCAGGTGCTCGAGTCATACTTCCACACCTCTCCTTCACCGGCCGCATTATCGCCGAGCGCCACAATAAGGTCGCCATTGTAGGTGACCAATGCTTTCACGCGCTCATAGATAGTGTCAGACCAACTACCATTCAGCCCGTCACCGGCCACGGCCGCACTTCCCCAGCTGGTGCCATTCCATTTCCAGAGTTCAGCATCGGCGGTACTCGCTCCGAGACCAGCATAGAGCTCGCCACGATACCAGGTAAGCGCGGTTACTTCTTCGTACGTGCTATTCGCCCAGCTTGAATTGACGGTATCACCACCGAGCTTGGTCCAGCCGGCTGTCTGGGTACAGGTCGCACCGGTATCACAAATCCACACTTCGGCATCACCAGCACTTGAACCAAGACCAATGTAGAGATTGGTGCCACGCACAGCCATACTCCATACTGCTTCAAAGGTTGTATTGTTCCAGGACTGTCCACCGGCACCCGTCGCATCACCACCCCGAAATGTCCAGCCCGCGGTCGTCGTACATGTGGCTGCCAAATCACACGTCCACATCTCACCATCACCCGCTGCCGTTCCCTGAAGCCCCGCATAAAGCGTCGATCCAATGACTGTCATCGCCGGGACCGAACGTTTCGTCCCAGCCGCCCACGACTGACCACCTGATCCCGTCGCATCACCACCAATCTTCGTCCAGGTCGTCCCATTCCAACTCCAGACTTCTGCATCACCATTCGTCCCACCACCAAGACCCACGATAAGTGTCCCGTTATAGCCCGTCATCGACGTAATAGAACGATACGTCACCGTAGTCAAGGTTGGATGGCCATAGGTCCAAGAGTTGTTGACTCCCTGACCCCCAATCATGGTCCAATTCGTACCATCATATTCCCACACTTGAGCGTTACTATTGGCGGTCGCCGCCCCAGTATCATAGCCTGTCCCAGCATAAAGCTTCCCACCAATAGTCGTCATTGACTCAACGCTGTTTAAGTTAAACGCCCCCCAACTCTTATTCAGGTACTGTCCAGCCACTCTCGTCCAACCGGTGGTATCACTACAGGTTCCACTCGCATCGCACCGCCAGATTTCCGCCCCCGATGTCCCGGCTCCGGAGCTCGCACCGACAAACAAATTGGTTCCGATGAGTGACAAGCTTGAGGCAAAAAGAAATGATGCTCCGGTGGTATTCCCCCATGACTGACCACTGATACCCGTCCCGTCGCCACCGAGTTTGGTCCAGGCCGGACTTCCGCCATCGCAACTCGTACATTTCCAAACCTCTCCATCCGCGGCCGTATCACCGAGACCAGCGTAGACAGTGGTGCCGCTCGCGACGAGCGACCATACCCGTTCATAGGTACTGGCCGCCCAACTCGAATTGAGCGCATCCCCACCGACTTGAGTCCATCCAGAAGTCGTCGTACACGTGCCCCCAAGATCACAACGCCACACATCAGCATCACCGGCGGTCACGCCCATACCGACATAAATAATGTTGCCGCTCGAGGCCAAACTCCGAATTTCTTCGATGACATTGGTCCATGACTGACCACCGGAGCCAGTCGCATCCCCTCCACGTTTCGTCCAGCCCGAAGTTACCGTGCATGATGAAGTCGCACAAGTCCAAAGCTCAGCATCACCAGCACTCGTACCCAAACCAACTGCCAATGTGGTGCCATTAACAATAATCAGCGCAGAAATTTCCTCATAGGTACTCGTCGCCCAGGATTGCCCCGCTGTTCCCGATCCGTCACCGCCTATCTTTGTCCAGGATGGGTTACTGTCACATGATGTGCACTTCCAGAGTTCAGCGTCGCCAGCACCGGTGCCGAGACCAGCGTAGATGGTGGTCCCATCAGCCACCATCGTAGTCACGCGTTCATACGGACCAGGGGCAGCAATCAACCAACTCGAATTCACCGTGTCACCCCCAACAAGTGTCCAAGTCGAACCGTTATAACGCCAGACCTCTGCTTCACCTGAGCTGTTGCCAATACCCGTATAAATATTGGTCCCATCAGAGACAATGGATGAAGCATCCTCGTAAAGACCGTCCGCCCAGCTCGAATTAATCCCGTCTCCCCCAATCTTGGTCCACGTCGGGCTCGTGACACAACTCGTACACTTCCAAACTTCTGCATCCCCGGTTACGGTCGTACCCGTCGTAGCTGATCCGAGGGCTACATAAATATCACTCCCGACCACCACCTGATTCCACACGAAGTTTTTACTATTGGCATCCCAACTGCGATTGATTTCAGTATTAATCGATACACCATTGTTGTTGAGCATATCTGGCCCCGCTACCTGGGCCCAATCATTGGCTGATGATGGTGCCATTTCAAACACTACCTTACCTGTCTCATTGTCATAGTACAACTGGTATGGCCCTTTATCGAGGATGCCTTGGCGGTTCCGATTGGAGGTAGTGCTAAACGTCGAAGTAAATTTAGTCCAAGCTTCAATAGAAAACTGGCCGGTGAGCGAAAGCGAGCTTGAATCAGCAGCCGTGAGTGATGCTGTCGAACCGTTAAAGGTCAGTCCATTATTGAGACTCCCTGTGGTATAGGTGCCATTGGCTACCGTTCCCGTATTACTATTCCCAGAACTGTCCGTCGCGTTGCCACTGGATTCATCGAGGTGCCACAATGCCGAAGTATTTGCGTCCGTCGCATAGTTCTGTACCTTGAGCCGAGCGGTTGACCCAGTCACCTCAACCAGATTCGCATCAGATGGCGTATAGTCACCAGAAACAGAAAAATTCCAGGTATCAGTCGTATCAGCTGCAAGAATATGAGGGATGACCCCGGAGAGCGTCAGGTAAAATCCAGCCAGTGCTCCTGCTCCAAGAAATACCAGACTCAACAGATTAAACTGCCAACGCAAAACAAGCACTTTCTTGGTAAAAAAGCGCCGAAAAAATGACTGCATTTTCCCCTTTTGTTTTGACTGCGTAAGTAGTGCCATGTTCCCCACTATTAACGCTTGGCATGGACAAAAAATCCGCCCGGATGTATTATACCACGAATTCCCCTTACTAAAAACTATATTTTGAAGACGATAACGTCACCATCTTGTACGATATATTCCCGACCCTCAAGACGAAGGGTTCCAAGGTCACGCGCTGCACTCCACGACCCCGCTTCGAGAAGTTTCGTGAAGTGAATAATCTCTGCTCGAATAAATTTTTCCTCGAAGTCACCATGGATAGCCGCTCCCGCTTGCGGGGCGGTCGAACCCTGTTTGACGGTCCAGGCTCGTGTCTCCATCTCTCCCGTAGTGAAGTAGGTCATGAGCCCCAAAAGGGCATAGGCTTTTTTGGCTAGATCACCGAGATGCGAAACAAGGCCCATTTCCGCAATTTCATCTCCGGTCATTTCGATCAGCTCCTCCTCAATCTTGATATCAAGCTTCACGTGCGGACGAGCTTCCAGTTCTGGAGAGAGAGCCATCTCCACATCTGACACGTTATACACATAAAGAAACGGCTTAGCCGTGAGAAGCTGCAGGTCACGTACGATTCTTTTTTCTTCGTCTGGCAGCCCTTCGATGAGACTATGCGGCAAGTGTCCGGCCTGAAATTCCGTTTCGAGCTTCTCCAGTACCATCATTTCAACCAAGGCTCCTTTGTGTCCGGCGCGAGCTTCTTTCACCGTTTTCAATTTGCGTTTGGTGATAGTTTCCAGGTCAGCCAAGATAAGTTCGGTATTGATAATTTCAATATCCTCTTTCGGCTCTACCCGATTGTGCACATGAATGATGTCCGGATTCTGGAAAACCCGTACCACCTCAACGATAGCATCAACTTCCCGGATATTCTGCAGGAACTTATTACCGAGACCCTCACCCTCGCTCGCGCCTTTGACCAGACCAGCAATATCGACAAATTCGATGACAGCTGGGATGATTTTCTTACTCCCTGACAAAGCCGAGAGTTTAGCCAAACGCTCATCGGGCACTTCCACGATTCCCACGTTTGGCTCGATGGTACAAAAAGGATAATTGTTGATATCAACCTGTTTCCGTGTGAGCGCCTTAAACAACGTAGATTTCCCCACGTTTGGCAGTCCGACAATACCAACTTTCAAGCTCATAATGAATATTCTTAGTTCGCTTCATTCTTTCAGAAAAAGAGACTTGGGTCAATTTACCCTGTGTAATTCCACCAAAGGTGGACTGGCTTGTGCCAGTATTACACAGGGTAAATAAAAAGAGCACCTCGATCGTCGAAACGAAAGAGGTGCTATGTGGCGCGTTGGCCTTACTGCGTGCAGAGCGGCTGGTTCCACTTGACCTGGTACTTGACCGGGTCAAAGGTCACGCCTGCTCCCGGCTGCCAGATGGGATTGCCATCATTGGCTCCCGGCGTGGCGAGCCAGCCAGCGCCGAACCCGTCGCTCCCGTACTCATAGGTCACGTTCTGGCCGTCGATGACCTTGTGGCGATTGACGGTCACCGAACCGGCGTCGGTGCAGGCCATGTTGGTGAACTTCACCAGAAACCGACCGCGTGCCTCATCGTACACCCGGTATGCCTTCTTCGTGGTCGGCATGGCTGCCGTCGGGCCGAGACCCCAGCCAGGAGCCCGCCCGACGCCGCTCTTGTTCGAATGGAACGCGAACTCGAGCGGTTGCGCACGATCGAGAGTGATGAGCGCCCCGTCCTTCCCGAAACCGAACAGGCAGTCGGAAGCGAAGTCCATCACCAGGGTGATGGTATTGTTCGCTTCGCGGACGACCGAGATGGTAGCAGGTTCGTACCCGCCGTACTCGATCTGGCCGAAAACCACCCGGGGATTGGTGTCCCCGATGAGCTTCCAGCCCTGTGCTGAAAAGTCGGGCCACAGCTCGACGCCCGGGGTATTGCCCACCGCCTTGGTCATGATCGTGGGCAAGCCACGGTCGCGATTGCAGGTGTTGCTCGAGGCCAAGTAACGGCCGTCGGCAGGCGGGGTCGTACTCGTAGAGTTCGTGGCACCCCAACCGGTACGGTTGGACTTCCATTGCACCGAAGCCACATCCGTCGGCTTGGGCACCGGAGCGGTACCTTCCGCCACGCCGAGCCACTGGAGCGTGCCGCCCGTACCCAGATTGGGCAGGAAGACATGGCCAGTAGCACGGTTGATGGAGTAGCTTCCAGGACCAACCAGAGCTTCCGAGGTACAACGCGCCGGCATCACCTCGCAGGTGAAGCCTTCGAGCGTACCCAAGACCTGAAGCACGCCCCTGGTGAACGGTCCATAGCCATGGATTTCTCCGGCCACGGTCACGCCCAGGTAATTTTCGGTGCTGTAGGCCCGGACCGCCTGGTAGTTGACACCGCCCGCCGACAGTGCCACCGACTGCGGACCAGGGGGGAACACGTCGGGATAGTTGGCCTCGGCGTAATTCAGGAGCTCATCGGCCGTGATGACCACGAAAGCCGGGGATGATGCGGCCGATGAAGCGGAAAGCGCCTTGAAGCGTTTCTCCTTTTCAGCCAACTTCGGCGCACCATTGATGCGGCCGACGGCTGCAACGATGCTCTTCTCAGCCTGGATATCAGGTGTGTCTCCCCCGCCACCACAGGCAGCGAGGAGAGAGAGGAGCAGAGCTCCAACGATACGAAACGTCATGAAAGCCTCCGTGTAGCGGGGTTGGGTTGGATAAGCGAAACAGTTTTCAAAGAGCGAGTTTCATGCATCCCCAGAGGGAAGCGGTTTAGACTCACCCAGAGAGGACAGTACATGGTACTAGAAAATACCCATTTTGTCAAGGGGAAAAATGAACAAAAATGACCATTTCTAAGCCTCATTTTCCTGAAATTTTACAAAGTAAAACACCCACCCTGCTAAGAGCAAAGTGAGCGTCTGTTTGACCAGAGTTTCTGGTCGTGGCTTCCGTCAGAATTTGACGTCGATCCAGGTGCGACCGGTGCCGTCAGCAAGCGGTACTGCCTTGAGCGTGACAGGCATCTGCCAGTCATTGATCACCATGACGTTGGTCGGCTGACCCTGGGTCAGGGTGACCGACCGACCGGCTGGTACCGCTCCGAAGACCCCTCGGTCGGTGGTGTAGTAGAGCACCACGTCAGCATACAGACTGCCGTCGGCAGCCTGTTGCACCTTGGCCCGTGGGGCACTCGGCTGGTCCGCATGGATCATGCCACTGTGCCACACCACTTCATCGCTGACGGCCACGGGTTGCGAGAAACCCGTGGAAGAGGTGAAGGTCAAGCGGAGCTTGGCGTAGCCGAGCTCGGTGAAGCCCAAGAACTCAATCCTGGGTTGTTGTGCCACCGACTGGCTGGTGGCAAGCGGCATGGTTTCCTCTCCGCCCCCGCAGGCCGTGAGACCCGAAAGGACAAGCGAGAGGACGAAGGAAAGAACGAAACGAATCATGATGCCTCCTAGGGCGTGAAGTGAGCCAACTTGGCTAAAATGAAGGTATTTGCTCAGTACGTAACAGGACACACTGAACTTTATATTATACTCTTTTTTATACATTTTGTCAATACCAGAAAGAAAGTGCTATACTAGGCACATAATTTTCATGTCCACCCTATGAAACCGGAAATTTTTAAAGCTTATGATATCCGCGGTATTTATCCGACCGATATCAACGAAGACGACGCCTATCATATCGGCCGAGCCGTCGTAGAGCACCTCCGTCCCAAAACACTGGGCATCGGTCGTGATATTCGCCAGTCCTCCCCGAGTCTCTTCGAGAGTTTTGCCCGTGGTGTCATGGATGGCGGAGCCAACGTCATTGATCTCGGTGTCATCACGACGCCCATGGTATATTTCGCCGCTGGCCGACTCGATATCGATGCCGCTGTTTCACTCACAGCTTCACATAACCCCCCGGAATACAATGGTCTCAAGATTGCTCTTCGTGGTGCCGTCCCGGTCGGTGAAACATCGGGCCTCAGAGAAATCCGTGACCTAGCTGTGAAGCAAGAGTGGCCCGCCGTCGGTGAACGTGGCACTCTAACACAAGAAGACATCAAACCAGCCTATTATGGCTACTTCGCTTCCTTTGCTAATTTCCAGGATAAAAAATTTAAAATTGTCATCGATACCGCCAACTCCATGGGCGTCTATGAGCTCCCCATCTATGAGCAGTGGTCAGACCGTCTCAGTATCGTAAATCTCTATAACGACCTCACCCATCCATTCCAGTGTCATGAAGCCAACCCCCTCAAAACTGAGACCCTTGATGAACTCCGCGCCAAAGTTAAAGAGGTAGGAGCCGATCTCGGTATCGCCTATGATGGTGACGCGGACCGTATCGGCTTTGTCGATGAACAAGGCGAACTCATGAGCATGGATATCGTTCCGGCACTCATCGCCAAGCCCATCATCGAGCAAAAACCTGGTGCCACCATCCTCTACGACCTCCGATCTTCACGGGCTATCAAAGAGGTGGTCGAGGAGGCTGGCGGTCGCGCTGTAGAGTGTCGAGTTGGCCACGCCTTTATCAAAAAACAAATGCTCGAAGAAGGAGCGGTCTTCGGTGGCGAACTCTCCGGTCACTACTACTTCGAAGAAAACTCTAATGCTGAAGCCAGCACTCTCGCCGCCTTCATGATTCTGAACCTGATGGCAAAGTCTGGGAAAAAAGCTTCTGAACTCATGCAAGAGGTCCGGCGCTATTTTCATTCAGGTGAAATCAACAGCGAGGTCCATGATAAAGATGCTATCCTCACTGCTCTCAAAACACGATACGCCGATGGTAAACAACACGAACTCGATGGCCTCAAAGTTGAATACCCTGACTGGTGGTTCAATGTCCGACCGTCCAATACCGAACCACTGCTGCGTCTCAATCTCGAAGCCACTACCCCGGAACTAATGGAAGAAAAGAAAGCCGAGCTCCTCGCTCTCATCCGAGGGTAGCCATCCCGCAAACAAGAAACTCCCCAATCAAGCAACCTTTCAAAGTACCACCTGGCCACCCCAGCGTGGTGACCAGATTGCTTTGAAGTCTTCACTCTTCTTCCTGCGTCAGAAACCATGCCCGTTCAGACTTCAAGGCTACTTTGAAAGATTCTTGCTTGGAAGTTTCCAGCACTTATTATAAGGCCGTTTGAAAATACCTTTCATTTTCTTTCTCCGGGTGACGTCGGTAACATTTCTTGTGAGCGTGCCGGTAACAGTCGAGCAAGTAGGGATGGTTCGACCAGCGCGCTCCCTGTTCGGCGTAGCGAGCAAAGAAATGTTCGACCGTCACGAAAGGGTAAGAAAAGGGAAGGTATTTTTGAAAAACACTCAACACTAAATATTATCAATTGGAAGTTCCCACCATTAAGCTGATGGGGGTTGTGTGGTTTTTGAAAAAGGAGTAGAGTATTTACTAATGAACCACACTACTCACAAAAAAACCGCCTTCCATAAAGCGTGAACAACCGCCTTGAGGGCGGTTTTTTTCTGGTTCAAAACCTGTTCGTTGAAAAGAGAAAGGACCATTTCATGGACATGCTTGCACGGCCATTGGCCCTCGATCTTCCCGAAGAAAGATTGGCGCCACCAGAAAATCCCCGACCAACACTTAAGTGCTACTGTGGCGCTGAGTCAGGTCGCGCCAGGCGACGCGCACAAGGAGACATCCCTTGCGACGGTACCTGGTGTGCCACACGGCGCCAAGAGGCCGAGCAACAAGCCGGCCTGCAGTGATGGACAAGATCAGCTCCCTCAAAAAAAACCGCCCCAGAACCTGGAGCGGGTCCGCCCACCAACGTTTCGCGTATGCGATTTAGGTGGGCTTTTTCATTTCTGAAAATATCTACCCAATAATACCCATCTTGTCATAAACAGTCCGTAGCTTGGCCGCGGCGATTGGACGAACACGATCAGCACCGGCCCGGAGAATAGCCAGAACTTCCTCATCTGAAATAGCATTGAAGCGTTCCTGAAACGGGGTGAGGAAATTCACGACTACCTCGGCGAGGTCGGTCTTGAAATCGCCGTACCCCTTCCTAAGATACTGAGATTCTATCTCTGTCGTTGTTTTACCAGAGAGTAGCGCATAGATATTGATGAGATTCTTGAGCGCGGGCTTGTCGTCACTATAGACGATTTCGCTCCCACTATCGGTAACAGCTTTTTTGATTTTACGTCGTACCGTATCGGCATCATCCGTGAGCGCGATGTAATTATAAACACTTCCTGCTGATTTCGACATTTTTTTCGATGGATCATCGAGCCCCATGATGTTGGCACCCTCCTTGGACAGCCGTCCCTCGGGGATCACGAAGGTCTCCCCAAAACGATTATTGAAACGCTCAGCCAGAGTACGGGTAAGTTCGATATGTTGCATCTGGTCCTTGCCAACCGGGACCACATTGGTGTCGTAGAGCAAAATATCAGCCGCCATGAGAACCGGGTAATCAAAGAGTCCGACGCCGATACTTGTTTCCCTTATTTCATTTGAAAAGAGTTTAGAAACACCCTTACGAATGTCTCGACTAACCTCAGCCTGGTCCAACCCTGAAACATCAAGAACTGGCAATTTCCCAAGAATTGATGCTCGACTTTCTAGTCCGGCCTTATCTTTATATTGTGTCATACGCCCAAGCTCTCCCATCGTAGCGATGGTATTCAACATCCATCCGAGCTCAGCATGAGCCGGGACATGAGACTGGATGAAGAGCGTTGCCTTCTTGGGGTCGATACCAGCGGCCAGGTAAATCTTGGCAATCTCGAGCGTCTTTGACCGGAGTACAGCTGGGTCCTGAGGCACCGTAAGGGCATGGAGGTCGACAATACAGAATATTGCTTCATACTCGGACAAAGTAGGATCATTTTGCATATCCACCCACTGCTTGATAGCACCGAGGTAGTTACCGAGGTGGAGATTGCCGGACGGTTGAATCCCAGAAAACAGTCGCTTCATAAGCAAAAATCATTAAAGTAAGTGGATTTATTGTACCACAGGTGCTATCCGCCGCAGACCGAGATCAATGATACGATCGAGGAGTTGCGGCATACTGATACCGGCCGTCGCAGCCTCCTTGGGGCAGAGACTGCCCGGGGTGAGGCCGGGTGAAGTATTGGTTTCAAGAAAATACAGCTGACCAGCCCCATCCATGCGGAAGTCCGAACGCGACAGTCCGTCACAATGAAGTGTCCGATGAGCGAGGAGCGCCGCCCCCTGAATCCTCTCCAGAGCAAATCGGTCTATCGGAGCCGGACAGAGTTCCTGGGTTTCTTTAGAAAAATACTTATCGTTATAATCAAAAATCTGATTCTTGATGATAATTTCCACCGGTGGCAACAAGATAAGGTCCGGATCGGAACTGTTCCCCAGTACTCCGCAGGTAAACTCCCGACCAAAGATATACCGCTGTACAATTATTTCCGGTGAGACATGGCCTGCCTTATCGAGAGCAGCCGCCACATCCTCCGGCTTCTGAACGAGCGTCAGACCGATAGTCGATCCACCGGCATTAGGCTTTATGATAGCTGGGTAACCGAAACTTTCTTTGATTTTATCAATCACCGCTTCAGGGCTTTCATCGGTAACGGAAAAAAACTTTGGGATGAGTAGCTTCTTCTCACTGACCTGGTTCATGGTCGCTACTTTGTCGATAGCCATCTCACTCGCCGCTACGCCAGAGCCAGTATAGGGCACACCAATACCATCAAGCACGCGCTGAAGTGTTCCATCCTCGCCATAAGCGCCATGAAGAACATTAAAAAATATATCAAACGTCTTCAGAAAGTCTCTATCTTCCTCGCGCTTCAAGTCGATGGCGCGCACGGCTCCATCCTGGCCCGACCAGTGCCACTCGTCTTCACTCACAATATCAATCCGACTCGCCAAATACTTATCCGCGTCAAGGTACTTCATGACATTGTCGCCAGAAGCAATCGATATCTCCCGTTCATTCGAAAAACCACCACACAGCACCGCTACATTCATCAATTTCTTCCCTTCCATAGGATTTTCTTATCATGATACTCCCATTGTATACCGAGACTCCGAGGCTCACAAGTAATGACTTCAACCCTTTGATAAGCCAAAAATAACATTCTGGACAAGAAAAAATCCCCGATTGGGGATTTTTTCTCTTGTTCTCATTACACCTCGATAACCACCGGCAGAATCATCGGCCGACGTTCCGTCTTAGTGAAGAGGAATTGACCCAAGACCTCACGAATCTGGTTACGCACCATATCCCAGTCGATGGAAGTCTCCTTGGAAGTAGTATCTTTCACTACCTTCTCTACCTTGCGTTTGGCCTCGTTGACCAAATCAAAGTTCTCTTTGACATGAATAAAGCCGCGCGATGTCACCTGGACATTCCCAATGATTTTTTTGGACTTACTATCGATGACAACCGTGATAACCACCATACCGTCCTGGGCAAGCATCTGACGATCACGAAGTACCACATGACCGATATCCCCTACACCCAGACCATCGATAAAGACATAGCTTGAGTCCGCTTTTTCAGCGATGAGGTGCGGAAAGCCATTGTCTTTTTCTGGTACTTCAAGCACGTGTCCGTTGTCCATGACAAAAACATTTTTGTCCGGATAACCGAGACGATAAGCAATCTTGGCAGCTTCCTTGATAAAATAGTGGTTCGCGTACACCGGAAGAATATAGGTCGCCTTGACCTGACGGATGATTTCCTCAATCTCCCAAATGGTGCCATGACCGCCGACGTGGATTTCCATGATATCACTGTGAATCACGTTGTCGCACTTACGATAGAGGTTATCTTTCAATCGCTGGATACTCCGTTCATTGCCCGGGATAACCGAACTTGAAAAGACGATGGTGTCGTTCTTCTGGAGTTTGATGAAGCGATGATTGTCCGTCACGATGCGTGACAGAGCAGCGTTTTGCTCACCCTGAGCACCCGTACAGATAACCACGATTTGATTGTCCGGATACTTGTGAATATCATTGACCGTGATGAGGGTTTCCTTTTTGACTTTGATATAGCCAAGTTCCTTGGCCACCTCAATATTCATTTTCATACTATACCCCTCGAGAGCTACGCGCTTCCCCTGTTTCTCAGCGTATTCGATAAGATAGGCGATACGCCGTACCTGAGAGGCAAACGTCCCAATGATAATACGACCAGGAGCCGTCCGAATGAGATTCTGGAGATTGGTATGTACTTCCGTCTCTGATGGTGGCATCCCCTTCTTGGTCGCACCGAGACTCTCAAGCATGAGAAAGGTCGGCTTAGGAAGCGATTCGAGGTGATTATACGAAACCTCGCTATCAGCCGGATTCACTGGTTCATTGCTAATCATCCAGTCGCCAAGGTGAATGATTGAGCCGTTTGGAGTAACCAAGGCAATACCCATAGCATCCATGATGGAGTGTTCCACTTCAAAGAAGCGGACTTCAAATGCCCCGAGACGGATGCGATCTTCAAGTGATTTTACCCGCACGGTCTTCAATCGATTGGCGGCGCCCTTTTCCTGGTCCTCCACCTTATGCTTAATCAGCGCCAGAGTAAAGTCACGACCAATAATTGTCGGGTAATTGAGTTGCTTCAAAAGAATCGGGGCAGCTCCAATGTGATCCAAGTGACCATGAGTGAAAAGGACACCGCGGATGTTCTTTTCCTTGCCCTTCAAGTAGCTGACGTTCGGAACAATATAGTCGATACCAGGCATGTCCTCTTCGGGAAACTGAACGCCCATGTCAATGATAACGATATCGTTGCCGTACTCAAAAACAGTCATGTTACGTCCAACTTCTTCCTGACCACCAAGAGGAATGATTCGGAGTGTTTTCTCTGGGATAGTCGGCACCACCGCACCGAGTTTTTTAGGCTCGAGACGATTCGGTATCGTCTGCTGGAAACGACGATTACCACGCCTGGATCCACCCGAAGCACCGCCTCGTGATTGACGGGGGCGCTTATCAGTCGACGTTTTTTCGCCCTGAGGTTTAACACTCTGATTTCCCGCTACGGGTTTTTTGGTCACTGGACGAACCTGTGGTTTTCCAGCTGGCGAAATATGAGCCACCCGTGGCATACCCTTAGGAGCTTGCTCACGAGCAACGATACCCTCAAAGGCACCGACACCCGCCGGCTTAGAAACGTGAGTTGGTTTTGAGAGCGGTCTCCGATTCATAGGACCGTGCGGATTATTTCCGTGACCGGAAACATCCATCGGCTTATTGGGCCGACTCTGAAATGAATTATACTGCTGCATACTGCATGTTTGGGAAATTGTCCCCCGCCCGAATAAAAATAACTCAAGGGCTTGGGAGGTATCCCGACCTAAAAATGATTTACACGAAAGAGCCCCTCTGTTACACGCAAGAGAAAGCATTTACGTTGTGCCCTAGGGGAGACTCGAACTCCCATGTGATTGCTCACGCTAGCACCTGAAGCTAGTGCGTCTACCAATTCCGCCACCAGGGCCTATCGGAAAACCAAAAAATAACGGGTTTTCCGTACTCACTCGTTGTCAAAGCATCTTCTTCAAATCCTCCACCATAGCAACTGGTGTCGGGTCTTGGCCATACTCCAGAGCCAGAAAGTAAGAAGCGAAATCGCCCAAAGCGATACTCGTGAATACTTTACTATACACACTTCCGCCCTCCATGTCAAGTATCTCCACTGTTACCCCCTGCTTAC
This sequence comes from uncultured Bdellovibrionales bacterium, assembly GCA_964543815.1. Taxonomy (GTDB): domain Bacteria; phylum Patescibacteriota; class Minisyncoccia; order Moranbacterales; family UBA1568; genus UBA1568. The sequence goes on from CAZIZG010000008.1 coordinate 37,133, forward strand.
GAAGTAACTGCGCCGTTATTTCAATACGCTTCAAATTCTGTGGATGAGTCTCTGTATCGCGAAGCATCAACACGAAAAACTGGCTCTGCGGCAAAGTCCATCCCACCATTTCATTGTGATTGAGCTCGGGGAAAAAATTCCAAAAAGCTGGGGTTTTAGCATTTTCATTAAGCTTAATCTTCCATACCATAGCTACCGATTTATACTTGGCTGTCGTATAAATAACCGGGGTTTTCCCCTTCATCTCCTGAGCGAGCCGCTTCCCCTCCTCCTCAAGAACAGGCATGCGAAGTTTGAGTGCCTCAGCTTCAGCGAGGAGCTCCGCTGTCATATCCGGCACTAAACCCTGATTGACAAGAACCTGATACATGGCTCCAAAAAAATACCCCGTTCCTACCCGTGGTTGAAAATTCTCAAAAGGAATCGGGAGTTTGATATGAGGCACGCCATACTCTTTGGCCATGGTTTCAATTTTCCCGCCAGCAGAAAGAGCAATGCAAGGAAGATTATTTTTGAGCGCCTCTTCGAAAGAGGCAATAGTCTCTTCCGTGTTGCCAGAATAAGAGCAAATGAAATTAAGACATTCATTGAAACTCTCAGGCGGTAAACTATACGAACGATTTTGATAGACGGCAAGCGGCTGCTTGGTTGGTTGCTCTACTTGAAAAAGATCATTGAGATAGATTCGGAAAAGATTCCCAGGGAGCGCTGATCCCCCCATACCAGAAATCATAATAGAACGAAAGGTACCTGATACACTGACACCTCGAGCCAAATCAAAGCCAACCTCAAGCTGGCTCGGGCTTTCCGTAATCATTTTGAGTAAGTTTGATTGATCAAGTGGATGGGTCATACTAGTATGTCATTTCCAGTAATTAATTATTTATTTTCAATGATAATTTAATACTTCAATTTAAAATTATTTCTTGACTCGCTTTGTTTTCATATACCAATCCTTAACAAGGGCCAGGCGATGAGCAGGAGCATTGATTGCTTTGACAGATATCCCTTGTACCGCACTATTGACTACGTAAAGATACGTCGGGGTATAGAGAAACACGGCTGGGTTTTCTCGAGAAAGACTGTCCTGAAATTTTCGATAGAGCTCTTGACGTTTTTCGCTCTCCAGGGTCTCCCGCAGTGATAGGAGGGCATCATCAACATCCTTATTATCAAAAAGAGCGAGGTTCAACCCAGGATCGTGTTTTTGACTGGAATGCCAAAAAGAATACGGGTCAGAATCAATCATGGCTGCCTCACCAAAAAGCAATGCCTCATACTCACGAGGCCTCACCGCGCTCTGCTGAAGATCGGCAGCATTGAGAACCGTCACTGTCACCTTGACCCCTACCCGAGCCCATTGTTCGCGTAATATTTCCGCGGTACGCTCAAGTTCCGGCCAGTCTGGCACCATGAGTTCAAACTGAAGAGCTATCCCGTCTTTACCACGAAATCCATCATCACCGCGTTTCCAGTTAGCCTGATCTAAAAGAGCGTTAGCTTTTTCTTGATTGAAACGCGGGAACTCCATGTCAGTAGCATAGCCATTCATGAATGGTAGGAGGGCCGTTTCTGCCGGTTGTCCCTTACCAAGCAGCACTTGATGAATGATAGCTTGCCGATCAGTCGCGAGCGCCAGCGCGCTTCGCACTTCGTCATGAGCAAGCGGCGCACTCTTGGTTATATTAAAAAATACAGCAAAAATACGTGGAATAGAAAGCTCATAGGTACGCGAACTTTTGCGCTCACTCAGCGTGGCTAAATTCTCCGGTGTCACAGAGTTGATACCGAGCACCTCCTTGCGATTATAGGCATCAAGGAGCGACGTTTCATCAGGATAGAAATGAAAGGCAATCTTATCGATATGAGGAGAACCTTCAAAATAGTCTTCAAACGAACGGAGTTCATAAGAAAGCATATTCCCACTGGAATCCTTCTCAGAATCATAGAAACGATACGGCCCGGAACCAATCGGCGCCAAATTATAGTCAGCCAGCAAAAAATTCTCCGGCGTGATAGTCTCCCAGATATGTTTCGGTAAAATACCCACTGTCAGATTCTCCAAAAATCCGAAGTAACTTTTTTTGAGAGTTAGGGTGAGAGCGTACCGATCAATCGTTACTGCTTCTACTGATAACCAATTACTCCGAAGTGGGCTCTTATAGGAAGGGTCCTGAATCGCCTGAATGGTGAAGAGTACATCATCAGCTGTTAATTCCTCACCATCATGCCACCTCACCCCCTGCTTTATTGTCAGCGTATAGTTTTTACCATCCTCGGAAACACTGTAGTCCTGTAGAAGCTGCTTGGTCAGCTTTCCCTCAGTATCATAGGTAAACAAGCCGCTATAGATAAGCTCTGAGAGATCAGCGTCTGCCTCGCTGGTCTGAGAAAGGATAGGATTGATATAGCGCGGCTGCGAAACTATCCCTTCGGTATACTCTCCACCATGCTCTGGCACTGACTTGGTCGAAGCCACGTATAATGCCCCTAACCAAAATAAAAGAGCCCCCGTACCTACTGCCGTAAAAAACAACACGAGCATACGATCACGAGTCGTGAGAGCTTGAAACAAAAGAAGCCACTGGCGTCTACGGAAGATACTCATGATACGAAAGAAGCTACGAATAGTGGTGAAATTACGAATTACCCCCTATTAAAGGGACTCTTTCGAAACTCAAACAACTGACAATTGAACATTAATAATGCCAAGCACCAAAAAAGCAAGGGCGAAAAGAACGGTTGCGTAGAGAAAAAATTTTTCCAAGCCACGCTTGGTATAGTACCCTCCAAAATCACCACCAAAGGCGGCTCCGAGACCAGATCCGCGATTTTGGAGCAGAATTGAGATGATGAGAAGGGCTGCCACCACTGCCTGAGCAACAAGAAAGCCACGCATAAAGATATCGAAAAATGGCAAAAAATCCTTTTTTTAAGCCCTTATATTCTAGCAAAATATCAAGAAATCGTCAATGCAGCGAAAGGAATAACACAAGCCTCATCTTCGTTCTTCCAAGAGGCTTTTTTCCAATGAAATCCGCATGTCATCCGCCCCTCTTTTTCGTTGATAGACCGCCAGAAGCAGTCCCAAACTAGCCATGAGGGATAAGAGTGAGCTCCCACCATAAGAAAGAAAGGGGGCTGGTAGGCCCGTGACCGGAAGAAGACCTACGTTCATTCCGATATTGATGAGCACTTGAACGAATACCATAATCATAACCCCAAGCGAAAGAAGGTACCCAAAATTATCGGTTGAAAGCACTCCGATACGCCTAATTCTATAGAGAAGCACGCCATAAAGCACGATTACAAAAAGCGCCCCCACCATCCCAAGTTCTTCTGAGATGACAGCAAAAATAAAGTCTGTATGTTTTTCTGGTAAAAAAGACAGTTGGGATTGTGAGCCATATCCAAGACCTTTTCCAGATAAGCCGCCTGAGCCAACCGCTACAATAGCCTGAAGCACATTATAGCCCGATCCTTGTGGATCACTTTCCGGATGAAGGAAAGTATTAATACGCGCCTTCTGATAGTCCGCCAACACAAACCAGCTCCCCGCTACCAAGAGCGCCGCCAAAGTTCCAAGTACCAAAAAGTGTTTCAAACGTAACCCTGAAGCTAGAATCATTCCTCCCCAAATAGCAGCGAGTACCAGCGATGATCCAAGATCGGGCTGACGTAGGACCAGAAAAATAAGGACCGCTGTGAGAATAAGAGAGGCAATAACTCGCGTCCATTCCCCAAGTTCAGACTTTTTTTTGGAAATAAAACTCGCCAAAAAAATAATAAGAGTAACTTTGGCCACCTCTACCGGCTGCACCTGGAAAAAACCAAGTGATAGCCAGCCAGCCGTACCATTGACGGTAGTGCCAAAAACAAGCACCAAGAGCAGAACAGCAATAGTTATAAAGTACAATGTAGTACTCAATCTCTGAATGTAGCGATAATCAAGCGTAGCCATAAAAAATAAAACGCATAGACCAAGCACAGCAAAAATTGACTGCTTCAAAAAATAATTCGTCCCCCCAGAAGCTGACAAGCTATACAACACCAATAGGCCCACCAAAAGAAGAAGAGCAACTACACAAATCATGACCCAATCGAGTTTGAAAAATAGGCGCACCATACCAAAAAATCTTTCCTATAGGAATACCACTTCTTCCTCCATTACAGCCTTCCGCCGGGGAAATACTGCCGCTCAAAGTTCTGTGAGTGATAGACATCAGCATCCACCTCCATATCAACTCGCTCAACCGTCCCAGGAAAAGGTAACGGCCAGATGAGCATAAAGTCCCGAGATTCCCCAGCTGTCACATTATCCTGCTTCGTCTGATTGAATGCGAGCGGCTTACCAGTACTATCCCGAAGAATTACCTTAACGATGATGGAACGGAAATCGTACGGGCTCTCATTGGAAACGAGCCCATAGGCACCGCTATAACCCGCTCCTGTTGTCAATTGGTTGTAACGCTTCTGGTATATATTAATAGTTGGTTTTTCTCGATAGCCCGTAAAGCGCTCCCACGAAACATCACTAATGGATAACGATACACTGGCCGGAGATAGTGCAGATTCGAGATTAACTTCAATAAGCGTTTTGGTTTCCTGTGGCAAAATATAGTTATTGCCTGAACGAGTGGCGAGCACTTGACCACTGGCATCTTTCAACTGAAACGTGTAACGAAACGAAGGTGCCCCTATAGCATCATTCCCATTAAAAATCCGAGCCATCACATCATAGCGATTGTTGCCACCAGGGACAAAAGTCACTTCTTTGGTCTGAAAATCCTGTCCCACCACCACTTCGATGCAAGCATTCGTACAAATACCCCCGCAGTCGATACCCTGTTCGTTCTGGTTTTGAATGCCATCAATACAGCTAGCTGGCTTTTTGATAATACCAAAATAAATTCCGAATATAAGCAACGCATTAAAAGAAAGAAAGATGCTAACAATAACCAACCGGCGAAACATCCGTGACATAATAAAATCGTTACTTTTTTTCAGTATAACACAAACCACGAGTGCTCTTCTACCAACAAAAAACAGCCTTGTGCAGGCTATTCTCGTACATTCATCACTTCGCATTTTTCAAAACAGGGTTCTCGGCACTGACCTACTCTTGCCCGGAGGCTACCATCGGCGCTGAAGTGCTTAACGGCTGTGTTCGGAATGGGAACAGGTGTACCCACTTCGCTAAAAGCACCGAGAACTCTGCCTTGAAAAATACCAAAATAATCGTCTCTTTGTCTCTATCATGTATATACCCCTTTATCGTCAAACACTCTTCACTGCTAACCGGCGTCGCTCTCCTGGATTACTCCAGAAAAACGATGGAAAAAAGAAAGTTGAATAAATTTATTAGTACTACTTGGCTTAATCCCTCTCGAGACTTCCACCTATAGCCTATCAACCTAGTCATCTTCTAGGAAATCTTGTACCAGTAAACTGGTACTATGACCTTATCTTGAGCCTGGCTTCCCGCTTAGATGCTTTCAGCGGTTATCCTACCCGA
>CAZIZG010000009.1:0-40407 GCA_964543815.1 uncultured Bdellovibrionales bacterium
GTGCGGAGAGGGAGAGATTCGAACTCTCGAGGGTTTTAACGCCCCGCCACGTTAGCAGTGTGGTGCCTTCAGCCACTCGGCCACCTCTCCGTTATTTTTCGCTACATTTCCCAGATTATCAACTTTCCCTGGGAAAATCAAGGCTTAATTCTCGTCTTTTCTTTTCCTTTGAAGGAGCTATACTAAAGCTAGTTATTATTTATGTATCAACCCTATGTCAGAAAAAATTCCCACGGCCTGCGAAAGCTGTCTCATGCCCTTTTCCAAAGATCCTGGCCAACGGGAAGATGCCCGTTACTGCAGCTATTGCTTCCGAGATGGCAAACTCTGCTACGAGGGCAATGACCTCAATGAATTCAAGCGCATCGCCTATCAGAACATGGTAGCCCATGGCACCAACAAACTCCTCGCCTCATTCTATACCTGGATGATTGGTTTTGCCCCGAGGTGGAAGAAATAACTATGGCAGAAAGTAAAAAGCGCTGCGGTTGGGTACGAACCGGTGATAAACTCTCCGAGCGGTATCACGATACCGAATGGGGTGTACCGGTTTCCGATGACCGCATCTTGTTTGAATTTCTCATTTTGGAAAGTGCTCAGGCTGGGTTGTCCTGGGATACCATCCTCAAAAAACGCGCTGCCTACCGGGAGGCCTTTGCTCATTTCGACCCGAAAAAAGTGGCGCGTTTCAACAAGCGCGACATCAACCGACTAATGAAAGAGAGTGGCATCGTGAGACATCGGCTCAAAATCGAAGCCGCCGTGAAGAGTGCGGGGCTGTTTCTCGATATCCAAAAAGAATTCGGATCTTTTGCTACCTATCTCGCCCCATTCGCCCCGAAACCATCCGAGAGGATAGCTCGCCAATCACTCGCCGATATCCCCGCTCTGACGGTCCAATCGGAGGCTCTCGCCAAGGACCTGAAGTCTCGAGGATTTAAATTTTTCGGCCCCGTCATCGCCTACGCCTATATGCAGGCCGTCGGTCTCGTCAATGACCATACCACCGACTGCTTCCGCTTCCAAGAAGTAAAAAAGAAAAACCGGCAATGAGACTGTGGTCTCTGCCGGCACACTCCCCTCACAGACGGGGTGCGAGGTGTTTGGTATTCACCGTTGCCAGCCCCAAGCCTCCCAGGCAACAGATATACACCCAACCAATGTCGAATTCGTGGCGATATACAGCAAAGCACGCTGAAATCGGGAAGTGATGGTGATTGTTATGAAGCTCCTCACCACCAATGAGGATGCCCCACGGAAAGATGTTGGTTGAACTGTTGGTATCGGTTCTTGGGAAATTCCGATAGCCCCAGTAGTGCCCAACACCATTGATGACACCAGCCGCCATAAAGGGAATCCACATCATCTGGATAGCCCATACTGTGGCCCCAATCGCCCCAAAGAGCATGAGGTCAATGATGAGCATCAGTCCAACGCCCTGCCAGGGATAGCGAGAGTAGACATGACGCTCTACCCAATCACGGGGCGTCAGATGGCTGTAACGATCGATTTCACGTACCATGCGGCCGCGCTCTTTCACTTCTCTGTTCTTCATCTCGCGCACCGCCTTGCGGTACAAATCGGCACCCTCAAGTAGTACCGTCCCAATACCGTGCACCATGGGGCTGTGTGGATCGTCAACCGTCTCGCACTTGGCATGATGTTTGCGATGAGCGGCTACCCACTCGGAGGTGAGCATGCCGGTCGTGAGCCATAGCCAGAAACGGAAAAAGTGCGCCACGAGCGGATGAAGCTTCAGAGCGCTATGCGCCTGGGAGCGATGGAGATAGATGGTGACCGACACGATGGTGACGTGGGTCATCAGGAGGACATAACACAGAACTCCCCACCAGGGAAGCTGCCACAAACCCCGCGCCAAGAAGGAGACGAGGGCATCACGAGCGAATACCAGTGTATCCAACATCTTGTTTCTCCTTGATTGGAGGGATTGATGAAAAAGGACTGCTTCGAGTGTATCAAAAATACCAAACAAAAACACCCTCCTTAACGAAGGGTGTTTTCATGGTTTACCGGAGCACTGCCAAAGCAATCACTCCGACAAGACTACCAACGGCTACCGCCCTGGTTGTTGTCGCGGTATCCACCACCGTTACCGGTGCGAGGAGCGCGCTCTTCCAAAGGACGAGCTTCGTTGACAGTAAGCGTCCGACCGTCGAGTTCCTTGCCGTTCCAGAGTTCAATGGCCTTCTGAGCCTCTTCCTCTGTCGCCATCTCGACGAATGCAAAGCCGCGTGAGCGACCGGTCATTTTGTCGATGATGATCTTGGCAGAAACGACGTTACCGGCCTGGGCGAAAGCATCGCGCAGACCATCCTCGGTTGTACCGTAGGAGACGCCACCAACATACAATTTGGTTGCCATATCGAATCTACTGACTGAATTACCGTGTAAGTGGACCTTTCTCAGATTTCTGGCTCTCCTTCACGGAATTCAAGTTTGGCAACCGAATGTCGCGTCTCAGTAACTTCCAGAGAGAAAACTTACAACGCCTCCATGATAGCATTTCTAAGCCAAAAAAGCAAGGGTAGCTCCCATTTTCCCTTTTTCGAGAGAGCAAACCAATATCTATGAAATCTATGAAAAAAGCCTCGATTTAAACACTATACTCCGTCTGCAAGGAGTGACTTGAGAAGTTTCGGCAATGACAGACTCGCTACTCCGATAACTCGATCAGCGCCACCGTAGTAGGTGATGAGCGTATTCCCCCGTACAACGAGACCACAAGGAAACACGACATTCGGGACGACACCCACACGTTCGTACTCTTCTTCCGGACTAAAGAGCGGATGACGACTTCGGCCGATTACTCGCTCCGGATGCTCGAGGTCCAAGAGGAAAGCTCCGACCCGATAGTGGCCATCGTATTCTGAAACACCATGATAGAGCACGAGCCAACCTTTGCTCGTTTTGAGTGGCACCGTGTTAATCCCGATTTTTCGGCTATCCCACATCCCCCGCCGTGGAAAAATAAACGGTTGATGGGTGAGAAATTTGGTCTGACCATCAAAATGCAAATCATCAAGAAAGTTGATATCGATAGCGGGTTGGATTCGATGAAGGATGACGTACTTACCACCAATTTTTTCCGGGAAAAGACAAGCATCTTTATCATCGATATTGGGTGGTGAGATGAGTACCGGTGGCGTGAAACGATCAAACTGCCCCCTCTTCAAATCATCCGCCGCAATGGTCGTGAGGGCCACTCGAGGCGGTGAAGCAGCGTCAACCGCTGTGTAGAACATATAGTACGTATCACCGAACCGGGTGAGCCGAGGATCCTCGCAACCAGAATTCCCCGGCGAGAGCTTCTGTTCAAATGGTGCCCGCGGGACATAGGCCGGATCTCCGAACCGCTTGGAAATTCGAAAACCGTTTCGACTCTCAGCATAGCCGAGAACTGAGGTATCATCATCGGACATAGCCCGATACAATATCCGCACGGTACCATCTATTTCTACCGCTCCGGGATTAAATACTGCCTTGCTTTCCCAGGGATGATTGGGATCCGGCAGCATGACTGGATTGCCACGATAACGCTCGAGAACCGGCCGGTCTTTTTTGTTTTGTTTCATTTCGCGAAGGAGCGTCTTGAGGCTGCCGGTAGCGAGACAGGTCGTCGTATCAGCCGCCCCATAGTACAGGTAAATCGTATCACCACGAATGATGACGCCAGTTGGGAAAACAATGTCTTTCACCTTGCCATAGTGTTCATATTCTTCTTCTGGCACGAGAAGTGGTACATCGGTTCGGGCCACAATCTTTCTTGGATTCTCGAGGTCAAGAAGGAGTGCCTCAACGGTAAAGACCGGGTCCGGAGAATGATACTTTTGAATATACGAATAAAAAAGGAGCCAGCCATCTTTCGTCTTGACCGGTTGCGTCCCTATTTCTACATGATCATCGGCCGTTCGATTGAGCTTGAGGCCATGTTCCTCGAGGTTAGCGTACCACTTCTGCCAGCGCTTGGTATCCCAGAGCTGTTCCTCGGTATCGAAGGAAGCGAGCGCAATGGTTGATGGCGGGCGGTCAGTATTGGCGGAGAGAATTGCCCAGAGCTTCCCCTTGATACGTTCCGGGAAGAGCGCCATCGCCTTGGCATTAAACGGCGTGATGTGATGCTTTTCTATCTGCTTAAAGTTCTTGGTAATAGCGAGACCAACCGAGATGCCCTCAGCTCGAAAGGGAAATTCCGAGAGCGCCGTATAGAAGAGGTAATACTTGCCATCACACTTGGTAATCCGTGGATCTTCGCAGCCGAAACGCTCCCAGGGAAGTTCCGGGGTGATAAACGGTCGATGCTTTTTGAAATGAATCCCATCCGTACTCTCGGTCTGCCCAATAGAGGATATGGAAAGCCACGGCCCTTCCTCATGAAGGAGCGGGAGAGACTGGGCCCGATAAAATAAACGAGTTTTTGCACCATCACGGAGAGCCGAGCCATTGAAGGCTCCTTCGAGTTCCCAGGGTAGATCGCTTTCTGGGACAAGGATAGGATTTTCAAACGAGCGTTTAAAAAAAGACATAGGCAAATATTAGCGTACTTTTTTGAGATTCATTTTTTGAAGTTTTGGCGGCATATCCTTCCGGAGTGACTCGAGGAATGTTTCGAGTTGAGCCATGGCGACGGCGGTGATCCGATCAGAGGCTCCGTAGTACACCAGGAGCTTGCCATCTTTGATCACTGCTCCACAAACATAGATAACGCCTCGCTTGTGACCACTGTTCTCGTAGTCCGTCTCTGGTTCGAGTACCGGCTCTACTGCCCGATGGAGTATTCTCTCTGGATTTTTCAAATCAAGGAGCATCACGCCTACTTTATACTTTCCAGGATCACGCATGTCCATCCCGTGATAAAACACGAGCCAGCCATATTTGGTCCGAAGCGGTGGCGCCCCCACTCCCCTCACGATATTATCCCACGCGCCCAACCGAGTGGCCTCGATATAACCGCCACCCCCATGTGATGACAAACTCTCGATGTAGGTGCCATCACCTAACCGCTTTGGATCATCCACGTATTCGATACGAATCTTGGGACTGATACCATGAAGAATGGCGTAACGACCATTAATTTTTTCCGGAAACAGCACCCAGTTCTTCTGAATTTTTCCCGGTTGAGAAATGAGACGTGGCCGCGACCAACGAAAACGTTTGGCCAAAAAATCACGCTTGGTAATATGGGTAAGTGCTACCCCAGGCGGATGGGCGCCATCAAAGGCAATATAGATGAGGTAGACCATTCCATCGATTTCCACCAAACGTGGATCTTCGCAGCCACCCGTACCTCCTCCAGAGACATAAGGGTACAGTGACTGATTATTCGTTTCTTTCGCTTCTCGTGGGACAAAGGCTGGTTCAGCGCTTCGTTCATCGATACTGAGGCCGTCACCACTCGAGGCATACCCGAGAACTGACAGTCCATCATACCCTTGAGCTCGATAGAGCAGATGGACACGATTATCCAGTACGAGAGCAGCCGGATTAAAGGTCGCGAATGCTTCCCAGGAATGCCGAGCGATAGGCTCGATGACCGGATTGGATGCCAGACGCTCAAGCGGTATAACGACACCTTTTTTACGGGGCGGTAAGACAAAATCACGACGCTTACTCTGATCTACTGCCTCCCAGTAACGGGCCACCGGGAACATTTCGACCGCTTGGCCAGAAGTCTGAGTGTAAATATAAAAATACTTACCACGGTTCAGGCCGCCGAGCACCACTCGTTCACGTACACTGCGACCACTTTCCGTCCACAACGCTTCATCACTACGCCACAGAAGCATTTTTGGTTTCTTTTTATCAAAGAGCGCTGCCCCAATCGATAATTTTCCCTCAACATTTTTGGCTGAATAGACCAAGAGTATCCCTTGCGGAACAATATCAGCATACAGCGGTGTGAGATTCTGAGCATCGAAACGACTCCGACGAGCCAGCAGCACATCTCCCTCATCCTTGAACCGCTCCAGACTTCCCAGAGAACTCGCTTCGCCAATTACCCGACTCCCACGACTGGAAAACGCAATATAACGACTCTTTCTGCCACCGATAGCCGGAAGCTTGACCATCACCGTCGGTCCTTGGAAAAGGGTCGGTTCCGCTACGACTTTCCACGATTCACCACGAGTGAGCGTGAGCAGACTGGTTTGTTTTTTTTCGGTCAAGAAAAGAAAGGTCTTGGCACCGATAGTACTCGCACGGAGGACCGCATCAGCTCCGAGCATTTTCTTGGTACCGTCGAGATTGAAAAAAGTAATGAGTGAAGCGGATTTTTTAAATGTTTTTCCAGTCTGGCTTTCCACGCAAAAAACACCTGATGAAGAAGGTCTCGTAGAACGCCAAAAAAGGTGCATTCCTCCCTTCATCTCGAAAACAAGCAGTCCTTGATTGTTTTTTGAGGGAAGCATTAGTCTTTGTTTTCTTCATTCTATCACACTGTCAAGAAAACAGAATGCTTCTGTTCAAATATGACAGGTGGGTTCTATTCCTAATTTCTCAAAATAGCGCTGGTGATATTCCTCAGCTTGATAGAAAGCTTCAGCGGGAACAATTTCTGTCACTATGGGTTTATGCCACTTTCCTGACTTGGCCAATGTTTCTTTTGATGCTTCCGCCAAACGCCTTTGCTCGTCATCATGATAAAAAATCACTGAGCGATACTGCGACCCACGATCTGGCCCCTGCTCATTTGGCGTGGTCGGATTGTGATTGTTCCAGAACACTTCGAGAAGTTTCTCGTAATTCACCTTTGTCTCATCATAAGTCACCTCAACTGCCTCAGCATGCCCCGTATCACCCGTGCAGACTTGCTCATAGGTTGGGTGCTCGAGGGTGCCACCGGTATACCCAGAGAGAGCATCAATAACGCCTGGCACCTTGCGAAACAGGGCTTCCACTCCCCAGAAACACCCCGCCCCAAATGTCGCCTTTTTCATATTTTCCCTTATTTAAAGCTTTATATCTAAAATACTATTGACTTTTACTCTTTTTTATGCTATCATATAAAGTTATCAGTTCTTTCACTCGCCATCGGCCATTTCGGCCACCAACCGCTCGAAAGGAGCATACATGACTGCCGGTCAAAAAATCATTCTCTTTGTGCTCCTTGCCCTAAACGGACTGCTGGTTCTCTGGCTTCAGCAGCCGCTCGAAATGTCCGTTCTCAAGGCACTCGCCCTTGTTTTCGGAAGCGCCGACATCACCATCGCCTTTGTCATGGTGATTCGGCACATCTAGGCGCCAGGGTCACTGTATTACGTAGCTCTCCAAGGCAGCAACGCATCCGCGTTCGCTGCCTTGAACCATTTTTAGGAGACTTTTTTAATCAGCTACTCCTCATCTGGAATAAACTTGAGGGCATCGCCATTGATACAGTAGCGGAGACCAGTTGGCTCTGGACCATCATTAAACACATGACCCAGATGACCACCATCTTTGGAAAGCACTTCCGTACGAGCCGTAAACAGAGAATTATCCTCCGCTGTTTTGATAGCATCACCACTGATGGGTCGCGTAAAGCTGGGCCAACCCGTCCCAGAATCAAATTTGTCTTCGGAACGAAACACGGGCTGGTTGTTGTCAGCTGACACATAGGTCCCCTTCCGATGTTCGTTGTAGAGCGGACTACTAAATGGCGGCTCTGTCCCCTTGTCACGGAGGATACGTGCCTGCTCCGGAGTCATCTCAACACAGCCACCAACACCACAGGCAGCGCCGACGGAGAGATTCTTTTTTTCTTCCATACGAGTAGTTATGAAATAATAGGCCACCGCCCCAAGCATAACTAAGGGGACGGTAGCAAAAAGGAGTGTCTTAGACGAAAGAGTATACATACCCCACAGTATACCACTCTTCTTTACGTCCTGACGCCACGACCAGAGGAAAAGAGGTACCAGACGGTCCCGGACAAGCTAAGTGACAGCACGATGAGAATGATATAGGAGATAGCGATATTCACATCGGACACCCCAATGAGACCATAACGGAAGCCATTGATCATATAGAGAAGCGGGTTGTAGAGCGATACCTCACGCCACAGCGGTGGGAGCATCGAGAGTGAATAGAACGTTCCGGCGAGATAGGTGAGCGGCGTCAGGATAAAGGTCGGAAAGATGGAGATACTATCAAAGTCCTTGGCAAAAATAGCATTGATGAGACCAGCGAGCGAAAACACCACCGAGGTGAGAAAAGCAAAGGCGAGCACATGCATGGCATGTGATACCGGAAGCGGTGTGAAGAAGAGCGAGATGACGAGAAGAATGACGCCTGTTACCAGCCCCCGCAGCACCCCACCAGTCACGTAGCCAAAAATCATCACAAAATAAGGCGTTGGTGAGACCTGAATCTCCTCAATCGAACGCTGAAACTTGGCGATGTAGTACCCAAAAGCCGAATGCATGAAAGACTGCGTCACTACTGACATCATAATAATGCCAGGCACGATGAACTCCATGTAGCTCAGTCCTCCAATAGGAGCCACCTGCGCTCCAATAAATTTTCCAAACACCAAGAAGTACAGCACCGTGGTCACGGCTGGTGGCAAAAGTGCCTGCACCCACACGCGAAACATCCGGAGGAATTCTTTCCGGACTATGGTGATATAGGCTGCGAGCATTTGTTTTCCGTTCATACGTTTTGATTCTGATTGATTTTCTGCATGAAGAACTCTTCCAAACGATTTGACTTGTTGCGAACGCTCCGCACGCGGACATCCAAACGATTCAGTGCGAGTATGGCGTCGTTAATCGATTCCCCTCTTTTGACAATCATTTCAATGGTGGTCGAATCCACTTTATGGACACCAAACTGCCTCACCAACGCCTCTGTTTTTTCAGGGAGCGGTGCTTCGAGATCAAAAACGAATGTCTCCTGATCCATCTTTGATAAAAGCTCCTTGACTGGACCACGTTCGATGACTTCACCCTTGTTGATAATAGCCATATTGTTACAGAGCTGCTCAGCCTCTTCCAGATAGTGGGTCGTGAGGATGATAGTAGTCCCTGATTTATTCAGCTCCTCGAGAAACTCCCACATTTCGCGCCGAATTTCAATATCAACACCGGCCGTCGGTTCATCCAGAATAAGTACTTTGGGATCATGAACCAGTCCGCGAGCAATCATGAGACGACGCTTCATCCCACCGGAAAGAGTGCGCGACTTTTCATTTCGTTTGTCATAGAGTCCGAGCTGTTTCAGGAGTTTCTCGGCCTTCGGCAACGCCTCTCTGCGAGGAATACCATAATATCCTGCCTGATCGAGCACAATATCAATCACTTTTTCAAAAATACCAAAATTAAATTCTTGCGGCACCACCCCGAGGTGCATCTTGGCCTTCTGGTAATCATCATCGATGGACAACCCTTCGATACGCACTGTCCCGGCCGACTTCTCTACCAGCCCACAGAGCACGTTAATCAGCGTGCTCTTGCCGGCACCATTCGGGCCGAGGAGAGCAAAAAAGTCACCGGATTCAACGGTTAAATCCACTCCTTTGAGCGCCTCCACCCCGTTGCTATAGACTTTTTTTAATCCTGTAATTTCAATGGCATTTGGCATATTTTTCATTTATCAAAGCTAGCATCATTCTACTGTATCAAACTTCTTTTCCCAAGAATTCTCTCGGGCGACTTTGTAGCTGAAAGCACGGTCTTTTCATTCTCATGAAAAGTTTCGGCGTACAACGTCAGTCAAAATCCCGCTGGGGTTTTGACGGCACGAGAGAGTTGCTTGGGAAAAACGAAGCTCCAACCAAGATCCTGCTTACTTCTTTTCATCGTGAAATTCTACCTGTCCCATGTAATCGGTCTTGCCGATATTCAAACCGTTGTGACGGAGAATCGAATACGCAGTCGTGACATGAAAGTAAAAATTGGCAAGACCCAAAGTATTCAGATACTCGAGACCGGTCAATACCTTGCCCGGGAAAAAGTAAATCGGGATATCACGCTCCTCACTTCCCTCGAACTGCTCTTCTTTGAGAGAATCAAGAAAGGCGATAGTTTTGTCGATACGCTCCTCAAGTGCCTTGAGCGTCATTTCGTTATCCTCCATCTTGGGGAGCTCTACTCCAGCCAGACGCCCTGCCGTCCCCTTGGCATTGTCACATGCCACCTGCACCTGCTTCACCAATGGAAACTGATCCGGCGCCAAAAAGGCTCCGAGCAGCACGCTATCCGTAATCTTCTTTTCTGCAACGAAAGCTTCTGCTTTAACCAAGACAGCCCGGAGAGCTGAAAGCGCGCGCTTGAATTCTGGAATGGTCAAATTATACATCGTAGGTGCTGCCATAATATTTGTATATATAAATTTATTGTTTTTCTAGTATACTCTGCATCAGCATCATTAGCAACCATCAATAGAGAGTGCTAACTGAAAGGTAAGTACTAGTGGAAATACCTTGGCGGAAGCGGTGAGATTTACCCCTCCGGAGCATAAACTTCTCATCTCCCCCTCTTTTTTTCCTTACACTTGCTTCGTTCGCTGCGGAAGCGGTGAGATTCGAACTCACGATACCCTTCCGGGTACGACAGTTTTTCCCGCTTGAGCGGGACCCCGTCCAAAGGCGGTGGCAAGGCTATTAACACAATTATTTTCCTAGCGGAAGCGGTGAGATTCGAACTCACGATACCCTTCCGGGTACGACAGTTTTCAAGACTGTTGCCTTCAACCACTCGGCCACGCTTCCGCTAGGAAAATAATATTACTCGCTTGCGTCGACTAACCTCCTAAATGCCTCGCCCCCCTTATACGACTTAATCTGAAATTCTCTTTTATACGCCTCTTGTTTGGTTTCATAAGACTCGGTATAAACAGCCTTCCATGGACGATACGCCTTAGTGGACCGAACCTTTCCAGCATTGTGAGCTAAGAGGCGTTCGCCAAGATTATGACTGTGTCCCGTGTAGTATTTTTCTGTAACTTCACTTTGTAAAATATACACTTGGTACATAAATCTGTTGACAGTTTTTCCCGCTTGAGCGGGACCCCGTCCAAAGGCGGTGGCAAGACTGTTGCCTTTTTATCCCATAGCAGGCGGGGCAACCACTCGGCCACGCTTCCTTTTTCCACCCCGTCATGGTATCAGGCCGCCCTGCCTTTGTGAAGAGCGCCCGACATTCTCACTTTTTTGCCAATTATGGTATAGTAGAGAAAAATAAACACTCTATGAACGCACACCATTCGTTTCACGATACATCACGAGTTGTTACTCCTGTAGCTCCACCTGACCAGCATGCGCTGGCACCTCGATACGGTGACATCCTCCTTCACTGGGATGCGCCAGAACACGACCCACTCGAGCTCGGACCGCGTTCCCGTATCGTTGTTCTCTTTCTCCTCATCGCTATCGTCGCCTGGGCCCTCTACACCAATAGTCCACTCATGGCCATTACTTTCATTCTCATTGGTATGACTGGTTACTTAGCTCTCGGTCATGAGCCTCGTATCCTGCCATTTTTCATTACCAACAAAGGGATTGTCGCCGCCAAGGAATTCTACGAATTTGAACGCATCGAATCATTCCATCTCTACGATGAGCCCCCTTTCGACAACCTCCTCTCCATCAAAACCAATGGCAGTCTGGTCTCTCATGTCCATATTCCCATCACCACCCTGCCGGTAGATCAGCTCCGTTCTACTCTCCTTCAGTATGTTCTCGAAGACAAGCATGAACCTGGTCTCGTTGACAATCTCGAGAAATTGCTGCATATTTAAGGGTGCCGCGATGCGCCCGTTCCGCCAGCTGGCGGATCAGTGGATAGCAAACAGCATGCGCCCGTAGCTCAGTGGATAGAGCGTCTGGTTGCGGTCCAGAAGGTCGTAAGTCCGATTCTTGCCGGGCGCACAGAGAATACGAAAAAGAGTCCATAGCGGGCTCTTTTTCATTCAGTTGCTGAATAGGTCGGATTTCAGTATATTAAGAACGCCACGCGCTCGTCGTATAGTGGATAAGACACATCCCTCCGAAGGATGAAACGCAGGTTCGATTCCTGCCGAGCGCACAAACGAACAAGGTGAGTTTGTAGCGAGAAGCAAGCAAACTGCTTTGCTTGCGACTGGAAGAGAAAGTCGGAACGCTGCATGAGTTCCCGAAGGGAGGCGAATGCCGTGAGACGGGGTCGAGAAATTTTCCCGTCAGGGAAAATATTCGTGACCAATTCCTGCCGAGCACACACCTAAACTCTTGACCCCGCCACTCTTTTTAGCTATAATTATGCCGCACGTCAGTCTGTTGACGGAGCTGGCTCGTTAAAAAAAGAAATGAACTGACCCTCCCCTTTGCCGTAGGAGCCCTCACATGACACACCTCCCTGCTGTGCGCCATGCCGCACTGACTCATCGGGGCGTCGACAACCGAGCGCTCCGCCTGCTATTTGAACGTCCACTCGAGGCCCATGAGCAGATGGTCGTTCTCGCCGAAGTCGGGTTTTTTCACGTCGACAGAGGAGTGATGCTTCTTCCGGAGTTCCCCAAGGCCGACATCGTACTGCTCGGTCCGGCCATCGGCCAAACTCCGCAAAGCGATGACTACACCGCTGCTGCACGTCACTTCGGGTACGCGCCAACCGATGGACACCTCACGTTCGTCATGGGTAACGACATCATCGCCGATATGCCACTCATGCCTCAGTGACACCCAATCACCACCAGATACAATGCTGTCAGTGGTGTTTTTTATTGACAAAGATCCTAAAGAGTCATAGCATGAGGGGTACTATGCATATTAACAACTAAGGGACTCAGGGTGTGCCAAACCACAAACAGGCTACACCATGAACTTTCCAGAAATAACGGGAGCAACCCCGTTCGACCAACTGAACCTCGATCTCACCCACATCACGTTCGCCGGCGAACTCACCGGTGACATGCGTACGGCACTCGAGACCGCAACCGCAACCTTCAACAAGACCGTCCCCGGAGGATCGACGGTCCGACCCGTGTTCTACCTCGACTTTTCACCCGACCAGACACGCATGACCATTCGCCAGTACAACGGCGATGGTCGTCGAGAACTCCCCACGAAGGAGCTCCTTGACCAACTCGTCGCCGCGCTCGGTTTGTCGCTCCCTGAACAAGGGGTGGTGACGACCCGCATCGTTCATGGCGTGGCTCCCATGAACGCTCCTCATCAGCCCAAAGCGCCCCGTCTGTTCGTTCCGCGCCACGAAGGCTTCCGCCGCTAGCTCCATCATTTCGCATTCCCTGTAGCCCCTGATCCACCAGGATCTTCCCAGACCTGCCACGCCCTCGCGTGTGGCAGGTCTGCTTTCTTTCTTGGGGCACAGTGATGGTATACTGAATCCATTCCTCCCTATGCATTTCACTACCCCACTCTCTCAAATATCCACCATCAAAAAGTCTACTCTCGCTAAACTGGAACGGATGGGCCTCTTCACCGTCCGCGACCTCCTCTATCACTTTCCCTTTCGCTACGAGGATTACTCCGTCATCCGACCTATCAACTCAGTGGTAGCGGAAGAAAAATGCACCCTCATCGGTACCATCACGAAACTTGAGGCTGGGCGTACTTGGAAGAAAAAAATGTTTTTAACAGAGGCGACACTCACCGACGACGGTGGTCAAATTCGCCTCATCTGGTTCAACCAACGCTTCGTGGCTCAGACGCTCGAGGAGGGTATGACCATCCGAGTAAGCGGCAAGGTCTCCCGTGACAAAACTGGTCTCGTTATGCAGAGCCCGGCATTTGAACGTTCATCCCGTGATGCTACGCACACTGGTCGTCTCGTCCCTATTTATCCGGAAACGGCCGGCCTCACTTCCAAATTTTTTCGCTGGCAACTCACCGGTATTTTCCAAAAATTAAATGAGTTTCCCGATCCCTTACCTGAAGAACTTCGGCACCGCCTCCACCTCCCCTCTCTCAAACAGGCTCTCTTTTCGCTTCACTTTCCCAAAGATACCGAACACGAACAAATCGCTCGCAAACGATTTGCGTTTGATGAAATGCTCTTTGTCCAGCTTAAGTCCCTCCAAGTCAAAGCGCTCTTTGAAACAGCCAAAGCTACCACTTTGCCCTTCGACGAAACCGTCGTCAAAAAATTTGTAACCAACCTACCCTTCACGCTCACCGACGCCCAACGCAAAGCCAGTTTCGAAATTCTCCGTGATATGAGTCGACCGCAACCGATGAATAGACTACTCAACGGCGATGTCGGCAGTGGCAAAACAGTTGTGGCCGGTTTAGCTGCTTTCGTGGCAGCAGAAAACGGCACTCAGACTGCCATCCTCGCCCCAACCGAGGTTCTGGCTCGCCAACACTTCGAAAGCCTCTCTCGTCTCATGAAGGATACCGGTCACGGCATCGCCCTCTTTACCGGGAGCTACCGTATCTATGATGGTAATACCACCACCCGTCCCACTCTCCTCAAGGCGATTGCGGCTGGGATTCCAAAAATCATTGTTGGTACCCACGCGCTCCTCCAGGATGACGTCGTGTTCGATCACCTCTCCCTCATCGTGGTCGATGAACAACATCGCTTCGGCGTCTCACAACGCGCCCGTCTCCAGGAACTCTCCTTCAACAGCCAGGATGGGAGCGAAGAACTCGTGCCTCATTTCCTCTCCATGACCGCTACCCCTATCCCGCGTACCCTCACGCTTGCTTTCTTTGGCAATCTTGACCTCTCTCTCCTCGACGAACTCCCGAAAAATCGCAAACCCATCATTACCAAAATCGGTAGTTCCGAGCGCGACCGACAAAAAATCTATGAATTCATCCGAAGCGAAATAGCAAAGGGTCGCCAGGCCTTTGTCATCTTTCCACTGGTCGAAGAATCGATGGCTTTGAAAGATGTCAAAGCAGCGATTGCCGAGCACGAGCGGCTGACTGAGACCGTGTTCACCAACCTCGCCATCGGATTACTCCATGGCAAACTCAAAGCCAAAGAAAAAGAAGTGATCATGCGTGACTTCCAAGACAAAAAATATGACATCTTGGTTGCCACAGCGGTCGTAGAGGTCGGTATCGACGTTCCTAATGCCAGTATTATCCTGATCGAAGAGGCTGAGCGATTCGGTCTCGCTCAACTCCATCAATTTCGCGGCCGAGTCGGACGAGGTGAACATCAATCCTACTGCTTCCTTTTTCCTGGCAAGGCCTCAGGCGCCTACAATGAACGTTTGAAAGTCCTCGAAGAAAGTACGAGTGGCTTCGCTATTGCTGAGGCCGACCTGGCCCTCCGTGGTCCCGGTGCCTTCTTTGGCTCCCGTCAGTCCGGCCTCCCCGACATCGCCATGGAGAGTCTCACTAACATGAAACTTATCACTATCGCCCGCGACGAAGCCAAAATTATCCTCATGAGTGATCCCCAACTAAACCAGCACCCTCTGCTTCGAGAAGCCCTCACGCTCTTCGAAGAAAAAATTCACTTAGAATAATACAAAGCCTTCGATAAATAAAAAGAGAGACTTGGTATTCCAAAGCTCTCTCCGATACTCATGCCATCCATCCGGAGTTGAACTGTCCCGCTCTCTCCTCCTCTTCCGTCCGCAAGGCTGCCTCCGCTGCCTGCTCCTCAATCGATGGAACATACTCCAAACAAGCAGAGAGGCTCAGGGTGAAACCAGTCAAAACGCGCGTGACGTCTTGTTGCTGTCCTTCTTCACACATCCACCAACCATGAAGATGGTTAGTTTCTTGCCAACCGCACTGGGCACAAACGTAACCATTGGCCACGAATATCTCCTGAAGAAATGAACTGACTTCGTTCTAACAAACACCCTCTTGACTGTCAATTTTTCCGCATTTTTTCGGTTACCCAAAATTCGCCAAAGTATTTCCCGAGAAGAATCCGGGTTTGTGAATCAATAGCGGGAAGCGCTGAAAGAAATCCCACAAGCGGAATAAGAATCCACTGAAAGAGCATGAGAAAATACCGTGACCAATGGTAACGCTTGGGTCGTGGCGGGAGTGACAAGAGCGACATCGGAATAGAAATGAGGAGACCAGCCATACCAAGCGTCATCAGGGTCTTGGTAACAAAAGGTAGATTGTGAGCAAGCACACTTTCTCGAAAAGCCGCCCCTCCCAAAATGAGCGGGAGCCATCCGAGAAAAGTCAGGATAAATGATGTGGTCGCCCAAGAATAGTGGCCCTCAAGCATCTCGAAGGTAATGCGCAGTTTCGTCCAAAGTTTGATACCCCGATCCGGCCAAATAGCCCGCATAGTTACCGGAAAGTTTTCGATACCGTAGGCCCAGCGCCGCTTCTGTTTGTACTGATTCACGAGCGTCTGCCAGTAGGTTGGAGCGAGCACCGCATCGAGAGAAATCGGCAGATGAATCGGCTGCACTCGATAATCACCATGGAAATAGGCGAGACACTTCCAGTAAATGACCGAGTCTTCGCTAATCATATTGACTGGCCAAAATCCAACTTTGACCAATGTATCGAACGGTTCGCTGTGAGAAGAAAACGTCACCATTTCCATCCGAGTACTCTGATAGAGGTGCCAGAATGATGAACCCGTCACTACCAGCCGAACGAAAGCATTCGTATCCCAGATATTATTATGGTACATAGGAAGCGGCTGATAGGCGCGCTGCAGTCGCTTCGGATCAATGATGTACTCATAGGTCAAAGCGGCGAAGTATTCTGGATGAGCCACGCTGTCACAATCGAAGTTTGAAAATATCACCCGTTTGTAATCAATATTCCGCTCATCAAGATACTTCATCAGTTCGCGTGCCGCGAACCGAGCATTAGAGGCCTTACACTTCATCTCGCCTCCCTCAACGATGTGTGTCGTAACAAGAAAATCACGAAAGACGCCATCAAATTTCTTTTTCAAATATTCCACTTTTGGTAAGCGCGTTTCAGGATTCTCACGCTCCTCAGTCGCAAGGAGAATAATCATCTGCTCCTTCGGAAAGTTATTCTCGGCCAGTGACTGAATAGCCGGTTCAATAACGTCTGCCGGCTCACCAGCCGTCGGAAGAAGCACGACGTGAATCACTTCACGCCAATCCATAATTTGGTCCTTGATTGGAATGAGCTCACGCGTTTCCCGGCGGATTTTTTTCAACCGAGCAATCTCTTTGCGCATGGTGTGACGCTCACGAAGATGGAGCAACGACACTTCCTTGAGACTGGCATACATATCCCGAATGCGTGATTTAAGCATCTCGCTGTACTCCTCCGGGTGAGCAATGTTCTGACAACGCTCCCACCAGTTAATCCTCTTCCCTTCAGAAACTTCTCGATTGCCGGCTACGGAAAAAATGGAGATGTAGAACGCTTTGTGAATCCAATAGATATCAAACACAATAACCAAAAGTGCTGCCCACACCGGCAGAAAAAATGACAACAGGAGCATCCCGAGAAGAGTTGTCCAGGTGAGAAGCCCCGGAATCATCTCGATAGCACGCTGGATGCGCCGCTCCCGTGGCACTGTCGTCTTGGGATCAGGAAAAATGAAATGAGAATCAGTCATATTTCAAAGAATACCCTGATTTAAGCCAAAAGTCAAGAAAGATTTTTTCATTTTCATCAGAATTAGGCTACAATTCATCTGTACCAAAATCAAACTACCCTGCTATGTCTCAGCTCAAATTTCCCGACGGTTTTCTCTGGGGTGCCGCTTCTTCGGCGCACCAGGTCGAAGGCAATACTCATAATGACTGGTCCGAATGGGAAAAAGAAAATGCCGAGCGCCTCGCCAAAGAAGCACAGAGTAAATTTGGCCATATCAAGTATTGGGAGCGTCTCCGACCGGAAGCCGAGGACCCCAAAAACTACATCGCAGGCATCGCCTGCGATCACTACAACCGCTTTCGTGAAGACTTTGATATCGCTCAGTCCCTTCACCACAATGCTCATCGTTTTTCTATCGAATGGTCGCGCATCGAACCCGAGGAGGGAAAATTCGATGATGCAGCCATCGCTCACTACTACGAAGTACTTGAGGCACTCAATGATCGAGGCATGCAGCCATTCGTGACTCTTTGGCACTGGACCCTGCCGCTGTGGCTCCGTGACCAGGGCGGCGTGGCTAACAAAAATTTTCCTACCTACTTCGAACGCTACACCCGTCACGTCGTCAATAAACTACATGACCGGGTGAAGTTCTGGATACCCTTAAACGAACCCACTTCCGTCATTGCTGGTTCCTACACTACTGGACAGTGGCCACCACAGAAAAAAAGCTATATCCTTGCCTACCGCGTTTACCATGTCCTGGCTGATGCTCACAAACGTGCCTATCATGCTATTCACGATATTGATCCTGATGCCAAGGTTGGACTCGCCAATCTCCTCCATTCGTTCGAGCCGTACCATAAGCATTCGTTTTTTGACACGCTCATGATTCGGTTCTCTCATTTTTTTACCAACGAATACTTCCTCCGTCTCACCCGAGGCACCCACGACTTTCTCACAGTCCAATACTACTTTCACAACCGCTTCAAATTCCCCCAAAAAGTCCATCTCGGCGATAAGCCCATTAGCGATCTTGGTTGGGAGCTCTACCCCAAAGGTATCTATAATATTTTGAAAGAGCTCTCCGCCTACCATCTCCCCATCTACATCACCGAAAATGGTTTGGCTGATGCCTTCGATGACCAACGGCTCGAGTTTATCCGCGACCACCTCCTGTGGGTACACCGTGCCATCGAAGAGGGCGTTGATGTCCGGGGTTACTTCTATTGGTCACTCCTTGATAACTTTGAATGGGACAAAGGCTTCTGGCCTCGCTTTGGCTTGGTCGGTGTCGACTATGAGGACCAGGAGCGTATCGTGCGAAAGTCCGCCCTCTTCTACGCCAAGGTTTGCCAAAACAACGCTCTTGAAATAGAAAGTATCTAAAACTAAAAAGTCCCGAGAACAAACCTCGAGACTTTTTAGTTAATTAGTAGCCCCAAGGGGAGTCCTTTTCGCTCCGACAAAAAGCCTGGGCGCTACACACTGAAAGCTGCGCTTGCTTGCTTTCTACTCACGCCCTTCTCCTCCCCTGATATTACAAAAAACAAAAAACCTGGGATAAACCCAGAGTTCTTTCGTTTCACAGTAGCCCCAAGGGGAGTCGAACCCCTCTTACCAGGATGAAAACCTGGTGTCCTAACCGATAGACGATGGGGCCAAATAAAAAAAGCAGACTTCAAACTGCGTCGCTAGTATAGCATAAAAATCTACTTTGGCAAGAGTAATTTTCTTGCCATTTTCTCTGCTCCTCGCTAGAGTAAGGACACTATGAAAATCCTCTCTCTTGAAACCTCCTGTGACGAAACGGCAGCAGCTATCATCGATTATTCTGATGGCTCTACAATCGTGCTCGCCAACACTGTCTCCTCGCAGGCTTCCCTTCATGCCAAATGGGGTGGCGTCGTGCCTGATTTGGCCTCACGCGAACATATCAAAAACATCGTACCGGTTATCGAAGAAACTCTTGATCGAGCCAAGCTCTCCCCAACCGATATCGACCTCATAGCCGTCACCGAGGGACCCGGGCTTATGCCCGCCCTCGTCATCGGTGTTACCGCCGCCAAAACACTCTCTCTCACTTGGAACAAACCGCTCATCGGCATCCAACATCTCGAAGGCCATATCTATGCAAACCTTCTACAAGATGGAATCAAACTTCACTTCCCTCTCCTTGCTCTTGTGGTTTCCGGCGGCCATACGGAGCTGGTCTTGATGAAAGACCACTTTCAGTACGAAATCCTCGGCGAGACACAGGATGATGCTGCCGGTGAAGCCTTCGATAAGGTAGCCAAGATGCTCGGGCTCGATTATCCCGGTGGACCCCTCGTCGCTAAACGGGCTGACACCTGGCGCACGACTCATAATGAACCTGCCGCAGAACAATTCCCAAGACCGATGCTCGATGCTGATAATTTTGATTTTTCTTTTTCGGGACTCAAGACCTCTGTCTTGTATTACCTCAAAAAACACGAAGAGGAGAAAGCAAACGAGGAATTTATTGACGCTACGTGTCACGAATTTCAGGAAGCTGTCGTCGATGTCTTGGTAGGCAAAACCAAGAAGACGCTCGCGCTCTATTCTCCCGCTACCTTTGTCATTGCTGGTGGTGTCTCGGCCAATGTGCGGTTACGTATGAAGTTACGTAATTTAATTGAGAATGATTTTCCCACTACCCAATTCCTCACCCCAGCATTTACCTATTCCCTCGATAACGCGGCCATGATCGGCGTCGCCGCCGCTCTTCGCTACGAACGAATGAGTGAAACTGACCGCATCAACCTCACCAAATCGTATCTCACCCTCGAACCCGATGCCAACCTTCCCCTTCAAAACCTCGTATGATTGTCACGGCTATTAAAACAGAAAAGGTACTCCCTCAAGCATTCACCCTGATTACCTTTCTCAATCGGCACATCAAGAAACTTCCCGAGAATTCGATTCTCGTCATTACCTCCAAGGTTGTCGCCCTTTGCGAGGGAAGGACGCTCCCGCTCCAATCTATCTCAGAAGCGACCCTCAAGCAGGAGGCTGACTACTACCTCCCCAAAGAAAAAAGTCGCTACGGTATTCCCCTCACCATCAAAGACCACGCTTTTATTGCTCGAGCTGGTATGGATGCCTCCAATACTGGAGGACATTATTCGCTTCTTCCCAAAGACAGTTACCAAACCGCCAAAAAAGTCCGGGCCGCTCTCAAAAAACGCTTCGGGGTTAAAAATTTAGGGGTTATTGTTGTTGACAGTCACTCAACGCCACTACGTCGTGGCGTCACCGGGGTCGCCATCGGTTGGAGTGGTTTCGAAGGACTAAAAGGGTACGAGCAAGCCCCGGATATCTTTGGGCATCATTTTACTACTCATGCGAATCACGTTGACGCTTTAGCGACCACGGCCTCCCTGACTATGGGAGAGGGAAACGAACAAACGCCACTCTGTCTTATTACCAATATTCCCTTTATCACTTTTCGGGCGAACTCCCCGACAGAAAAAGAACTTACCTACTTCAAACCACCCTTCAAGGATGATCTTTTCGCCCCCCTCCTCAATTTCAAAGATTTAAAAAAAGGGAAATAAAAAAGAGCCAACTCTGTTGACTCTGCCTTTCTGTCTGTTTGGCTATCCAAACTGCGGACGCAGCATCCAGAAATAGCGGCTCGAATCCTTCTTGGGAGTATTTCCTTGGAAGTAGAGCTGTACCACACCGGTACGGATTTCTCCTTCATCCAAGATTTCCCATGATTCGAAATGTCTGTCTTCGACCTTTTCCTGTTCGAATCGATCGGAGAATTCCCGAATGGTCACTTGCTCGCGCCGAGCAGCACCGACAAGTGCCATGGCTGTCAAATGAACTCTGATGCTCAATACCGGCCACAACCCACCAATGGATTGGCCGAGCGCCGTTATCTCTCGAAGTATCTGAGTCGCTGTTTTTCCCTGCCGTACATGAAGCCTGGGGAAAATCAGTTCCATCGGATGAGCCGAGGGCGGCGGCAAAAGCACCAGAAGCGCGACAATCCCCTGAAGAATCGGGCCAAACAGAAGCCCGAAAATCAGGCTTCGGATTGAAATCCTGTGGCCCCGTTTCAGAGCGAAGAATATCGGCACTGAGAGAAAGAGTGCCGAAATTGCGAAGTACACGATGATTCCTGTTGGAATACGCATGGCTGACTCCCTGCCAGGTTGTCAAAGAAACAATGATTCTCATTAGTGCAAGATTAGAGACAGAAGTCAAGCTCACTCATATATTTCCTTGAAACAAAGCGTTTTCCGTGATACCGTGAAAATTATGAAACAGGAAATCCCCAAAATTTACACCGCCGCCGACTGGGAACAAAAACTCTATGCAGAGTGGGAAGGGAGCGGCTTTTTCAATCCTGACACTTGCCTCAAAAAGGGAGTGGCTTCAGCCGACGCCCCAACGTTTAGTATTGTCCTTCCGCCACCGAACGTCACTGGTACCCTCCATGCTGGCCACGCGGTCATGCTCGCGCTCCAGGATATTCTTGTCCGTTACCATCGAATGAAAGGTGACCGTACCCTCTGGCTCCCCGGAACCGACCATGCTGCTATTGCGACACAAAGCAAAGTTGAAAAACTCTTACACGAAAACGAGGGGAAGTCCCGTTATGATCTCGGGCGTGATGCTTTCCTCAAACGCGTTGAGCAGTTTGCGAGCGAAAGTCATGACACCATCGTCAACCAGTGCCGCCGGATGGGTTCGTCACTTGATTGGTCACGCGAGGCCTATACCCTCGATGAGAAGCGTAGCCTCGCTGTACGCACGGCGTTTAAGCGCATGTACGACGACGGCATCATTTATCGCGGAGAGCGCATCGTAAACTGGGATCCCAAGATGCAGACGACCGTTTCGGATGACGAAATCGAGTGGCAAACTGAAAATACCCCCCTCTACTATTTACAGTACGGTCCGTTTGTCATTGCTACCGCTCGACCAGAAACGAAGTTTGGTGACAAATACGTCGTCGTCCATCCTGATGATGAGCGCTACGCTGAATTTCAACACGGCCAGAAACTTACTCTCGAATGGATTAACGGACCAATCAATGCCACTGTCATCAAGGATGCTATCATCGATCAGGAATTTGGTACCGGGGCCATGACCATCACGCCCTGGCACGACAACACCGACTTCGAAATCGCCCTCCGACATAATCTCGACCGGGAACAAATCATTGACGAAGACGGTCGTCTCAAGGCTATCGCTGGTCCGGACTACGCTGGTCTCCCCATCATAGAAGCCCGAAAAAAAATTATTGCCCGACTGACCGAAAAAGGTCTCGTGGTCAAAACCGAAGAAAGTTATTCACACAATATTGCTACCAATAGCCGCGGAGGTGGCATTATCGAACCCCAAATTAAAAAACAATGGTTTGTCTCCGTTAACAAAGAGTTTACCCGCGATGGTGAGACCGTGACCCTAAAGTCGCTCATGCAAAATGCGGTTCGTTCGGAAAAAATTACTATTCTACCAGAACGGTTTGGACGGACATATTTTCACTGGATTGATAATCTTCGTGATTGGTGTATCAGTCGCCAGATTTGGTACGGACATCGCATTCCCGTCTGGTATCGGGGAGATGAAACATACTGCGGTATTGAAGCGCCTCGTGGTGACGGTTGGGAGCAGGATTCTGATACACTCGATACCTGGTTTTCCTCCGGACTCTGGACCTTTTCGACACTCGGTTGGCCAGAGAAAACACCCGAACTTGCTACCTATCACCCGACAGCTGTGCTTGAAACCGGCTATGATATCCTGTTTTTCTGGGTAGCACGCATGATTCTCATGTCAGAGTATCTCCTCGCGGATATCCCCTTCAAAACTGTTTACCTCCACGGACTGGTTCGCGATGAGCAGGGACGCAAAATGAGTAAATCTCTAGGTAACATCATCGACCCGCTTGATGTTATCGCTCAGTATGGTGCTGATGCCATGCGTCTCTCACTCGTCATTGGATCAACTCCAGGCAATGACACTCGTCTCTCCAAAGAAAAAATCCTTTCCTACCGCAATTTCGCCAATAAACTCTGGAATATTGGTCGCTATGTCAGCTCGGCTGTAGCATCAGAGGAACTACAATGGAGCAAAAAAATACCAACGAACGACTCGCTTTCACCGGCTGACCACTGGATTCTGTCTCGCCTCGCCACCACCCAACGAGAAGTGACTCATCATCTAGAGAATTTCAATATTTCTCTCGCTGCCGAAACACTGCGCGACTTTACCTGGAATGACGTAGCTGACTGGTATGTAGAAATTCATAAGATTGAAAAAAATGATGCTGTTCTCGTTACTCTCTGGAACGAGCTCCTCAAGCTTTGGCATCCGTTCATGCCGTTTGTAACGGAAGCACTCTACCAGTCGCTGTATCCGAATGAAAAAAACCCGCTCATGGCAGCCCCCTGGTCCCAAGTACTTGAATTAAAAACTGATACCAGCGCCTTTCAATCCGTCATCGAGCTGATTCAAAATATCCGAAATGTTCGGGCTCTCTACCATGTTGATCCGAATGTTAAACCCTGGCTCACTATTATCGGCGCCAAAGAGTCTTGGGAGCCGTACATCCCCGTCATCGAACGTCTGGGCCGCATCGAAGAAATCATTATCACCGATGATGCCACCCAACCCAAAGAAACCGCTCGTATCATGAGTGGCGAGGCAGCTATCTACCTCCACCTGAGTGGTTTCATAGATATCGAAAAGGAACGTGTTCGCCTCACCACCGAAAAAGCCTCTGCCGAAAAGTACCGGCTCGGCATTGAAAAGCGCCTGAATGATTCAAGCTTTGTGAGCAAAGCTCCAGCCCATATCCTGGAACAAAACAAGGCAAGCCTCCTTGAAACCACCAAAAAAATTGATGAGCTCACCAAGTGTCTCTCTGAGTTAGCAGTCTAAACTATGCTTCTTACCACTTTCATCTATGGCCTTTTGGCGGCCAGTCTGGCACTCATAGTAGAGGTCGCCACACTCGATTTTAGTACCGGATCACACTTCACTCGTCTCATAACACTTATCCTCGCTGTACTCATCGAAGAAAGTTGTCGATTGCTTTTACTGAATCAATACACCAAACGTTTCTTCACCGAAGTACCACCCCTTAAGAATATTCTCTTTATTGGTCTTTTTTTTGGTCTTGGGTTTACAGCTCCAGAGCTACTCATGATTTTGGGAGAATATAACCATAACACTCATCTTCTTCTGCCTATACTTGGAATCCCTGCGGTTCACATCACCCTTAGTCTCCTCTATATCCTTACCCTCGGAAAAAAGCTTGGCCTGAACCTCTGGTCAGCCATTATGGTAGGCTTCATACTCCACCTCAGCTACAACGCCTTTCTGGTAAATTAGCAGCTGATAACTTTCTTGCGCCTCGCCATAAAATCCTCTATACTACACTCATTCGACAGAGTGGTTCTTTCCCTCTGTATAGTCCTAATTCCCCTTAAAACAAACGGCTATGACTAAAGAGAAGAAGTCTTTTTTTGAACGATTGACCGGTGCAAAAAACGTCGAAGAAGGAAGCTACAGTGGCGTCCCTGTTTACAATGAAGAAGTAGAAGAAACCGAAGTCGTCATGCGAGAAGAGCCGGTGAGTTTCCCCGTTCGTGAAGAAGAATCCTGGGCCACTCCATCCTATACCGCCAATGACAACGAGAGTGCCGAGGGTCAATTGACGATTGATGTTTATCAAACAGAAAACGATATCGTCATCAAATCTACTATTGCCGGAGTAAAGCCGGAGGACCTTGATGTTTCCATTAACAATGATATGGTCACCGTCAAAGGTGAGCGCAAAAACGAAGAGGAAGTTGAAAATGGCAACTACTACTACCAAGAATGCTACTGGGGGTCCTTTTCACGTTCAGTGCTCCTCCCTGTCGATGTTATTCCAGAAAAAGCTGATGCTTCACTTAAAAATGGGATTCTCACTATCCGCCTCCCCAAAGCCGACACTACCAAAACCAAAAAAATCCAAGTGCGCGGATTCTAATTGCCCTTCCCTGCACGGAATACCGTTTTGCCGATTCCGTTTCTATGGAATCGGCAACGTTTTTTCTGGTAAACTCTTCTCATGACACATCTCCGTTCCACCATCCAAACATTCGCTTCTATTGGCATCTTTTCAGTAGTATTTATATTGGCTGATCTACCCATAGCTCAGGCCCAATCACTCCCGGAAACACTTCAGGTTTCCGCTGGTGATTATAGCGAGAGCATTTCCGCTACTGATCTCTCCTCCTGGTTCCGACTCGAGACAACGCTCACGCCACAAAAAAAGAAATCAGAAGCAGCCAACACTCTCTACTGTCCCGTCAACGGATTGTTTTGCGATCTCTCGCTTTCTCGTTATACCAGAAACCGACTCGCTGTATCCTTCGAAAGTACGCCTGATACTGAAAGCATCAACGCTTTCGTATCTAGTCTCGCTACCCGCATCAATCAAGAACCAAGTAATGCTGTCTTTGGAGTGAGTGATACTGGTGAGATTATTGTTAGCACACCAGAAAAATACGGTCGCACTCTCAAAGAATCCGAAAGTGCCACTCTTCTCCTCCAGGCCCTCGAAAAAAACGAGGTTGGTTCACCACTGAAAGTCTCACTCCCTACAGCGGTAGCGACACCCAAGATTATTGGAGCTGACCGCGAACGCCTCGGCCTCAAGGAACTCATTGGCGAGGGTCGAACCAACTTCAAAGGATCACCCAAAAATCGTATCTATAACATCAACCGCGCCCTCAAGCAGTTCGAAAATATTATCATTGCTCCCGGTGAGGAATTCTCATTCGTCAACTATCTTGGCGATGTCGATGGTGAGCACGGCTATCTCCCGGAACTCGTCATCAAAAACAATCAGACCACACCGGAATTTGGTGGCGGTATTTGTCAGGTTTCAAGTACTGTCTTCCGAGCCGCAGTCTACAGCGGCCTCAAGGTGAGTGAACGCCGCAACCATGCTTATCCCGTCCAGTACTACAAACCCTACGGGATGGACGCTACCATCTATATCCCCAAACCTGATCTTAAGTTTGTGAATAATACTCCCGGTTCCATCCTTATGCAGCCAACAATCGATGGTTTTGATCTCACCTTTCGTTTTTTTGGCACCAAAGATGGTCGTACCGTCAAAGTTGATGGACCTCACATCCTTGAACGCGGTGGGGATGGCAGTATGAAAACAGTCTTTACCCAAGAGGTCAATAACCAAGATGGTCAAAATTTTATCAGAGACAGTTTTTACAGCAACTACAAATCCCCCAGTCTCTTCCCCCATCCTGGCCAAGAACCAATCTACACTAGTAAGCCTACCGGCTGGTCAGAGAAACAATGGAAAGAATACCGGGCGGTTCATCCCTAACATTGACGAAATTGACAGGGAATTTCAACCTGCTATTATTTGAAATAAGTTCTTTTTTGGTAGCAACGTGGCTCTCTTACGATGATACACTCGTCTCAAGTGAGCCACGTTGGTAGAAGCTTGACTTCGCTCGTGGTGGTTACTATCCGCAACTCGGCCAATGGCCACAAAGGAGAGTTCCCATGACCCACCTGCAATCGGCACACCGTGCCCGACCGCACGCCGGCATCGTCGCCTCGGCTGCCCTGACCACGCTGAACTTCCAGTCGCTGCGCCGCCACCGCGTCCGTCCCGACATCACCGCCGACCTGCCCAAGACCGCCGTCTGCGTGCTGGTGCCGAAGGCCGAGATCAACGACGAGACCGCGCTGAAGCTGCTCGCCGGTTCGACGATGAACGGCCGCTACGTGGACGAAGCCGCCGCGAAGAAGCTGCTGGCCGAGCTGGACCTGACCACTGCTGCCCCGGCGAAGAACGCCCCGAAGCAACGCGGTGCCGGCACCAACACGCTGAACGACATCGACGGCTCCAAGGTCGGCCTGGGCGGTTTCCTGTCCATCTCGCACCACCGTGAACCGCGGCGCACGATCGGCCTGAAGCGCCGCGGCCAGCACCTGGCGCTCGACGACTGACGCGCGACGTGCTGTGAGCTACCACCTTTTCCGTCCGCCCTAAGCGGACTCACTTCCTGGACCTTCCCGGCACCGCCTGGCAGGTCCTCTTCTTTTTCAAACTTTTCAGACAAACAAAAAAAGACCCACAGGGGTGGCCACAGGGAATCGAACCCTGATTCATGGTACCACAAACCATTGTCCTACCATTGAACGATGGCCACCCCTCTGAATCCTTTTTTTAATACACAGTGCCCTCGGTTGGAATCGAACCAACATCAACGGCTTAGAAGTCCGCGGCTCTATCCATTGAGCTACAAGGGCGTTTCAGGCAAATCCCTTGAGGGTGGGTGTAGTAGGGCTCGAACCTACGACCGTTGGCTTAAGAGGCCACTGCTCTACCAGCTGAGCTATACACCCATATTTCAAAACAAAAAACGCCACCTTGGAACGCGTGTCGATTGTAGCAAAAAGGCCCCACACCGTCAACTCAGTTATGAGAAGAGTTCGCCTGGCCAATGCGGACTGACTCGAGCCTTGCCATCTTGTTCAAATACCACGTATTCAGCCTGGAGTTCCTGGGAAAGCGCTTCGTATCTATCTGAAGTAGCCAGAAAGATGCCCGAGGTCATACAGTCAGCAGCGAAAGCATTCGGAGCGATAGCTGCCCCACCCACAACCCTCGCGATGGGCTTTTTGGCATGCGGATCCACAATATGATGCCAGGCTTGCTCGTCTCGGTCGGCCTTCGCCGAAGCGGGCCATCGACGCTTGAAACTATCTGAAACCGCTACCCCCTGATAGCGAAGCGTCACCACTCCGAAAGCCACATCGGGCTGCCCCGGCCATTCCAGAGCCACCCGGTAAGGACTATCATCTCGCTTGGTCGTACCGTACATATCACCGCCACCCTCAACCAAAAAATACTGATATCCCCGCCTCTCTAACGCCTGAGCAACGAGATCAATACAGTAGCCCTTACCAATACCTCCGAAATCAAAAACAGCCGGACCATCAATGGTAAGCCGCCCTCCTTCCAGGGTCCAGCGCGGAAGTCGGTACTCCGTAAGCTCATTATCCGTTGTAAGACGATATCCTGGACCATACCCGGCATGCTCAAGTAGTCCTCCAACAGCCGGATCATAGACACGTCCCGTCAGGACTCGTAGCCGATCCGCCCTCATGAGTAGTACCTGAAACAACTCCGAGAGTTCATAGGTACCAGCCTGAGCAGAACGGAACTGATTGACTTCACTCTCCGGTAAAAAACGAGAAAAGCGCTTCTCAAATAAATCTATCTCACTAAGAAGCGCCTTCTTGTCAGAATCGTTGAACTCATCATGGTCCACCAAGATACTCCACGCCGTTCCCAAAGCAGAAAAGGTAAATGGTTCCATGACGATACTTCACTAAAGCTGCGCCTTGAGCTGCGGTAATGCTGTATTGAAGGCAGCAGTGGTAAGCGAAGAACCACCCACCTTATCGATAGCGGTAAGTTCACTTAATTTTTTTCCCTTGAGCGCCTGAGAAAATCCTTCTGCAAATTTTTCCTGACGAGTCTTGGAAATACCATTAACAGCGAGAATATCCACCATGGCATCAGTCACCACACCACTTGCATCGACAGTCACCTTAAAACCAACTTCATCCGAACCACTCGGGTTAGTATAGGAAGTCTTGGTTGAAAGCTGCTTTTCGCCCGCCTTGAGACTAGAGCCAGCCATGCCCTTGGTATCATTCGGTGCCATCTTTCCCTCTTCTGATTTTCCGGTCATCTTCCAGACTGCAAGCGCCCCAACTAACACGACTATCCCCAATACCCCAACTATCTTTCCCATAGATGTTTATAATCAATATTTAATGGGTTTTACTGCCCCAGTATATCATGGAAGGCTTGAGAAAGCCAAAAGTAAGTATCTTACCTTTGACTCAGCAGATAAAATGCGCTATAACTCTAAAAGACCGCGCTCGTAGCTCAGTGGATAGAGTACCTGGCTTCGAACCAGAGGGTCGGGGGTTCGATTCCCTCCGAGCGCACACGAGGAGTACGCCAACTGCTTGGCGTACGTAGGATATCGAAAGGCGGAGTGATGTTTCGCGAGTACGCGAAACCACGAGCCGGGGTTGCGGAAATTTATGAGCGTCGGCGAATAAATTATCCGTAACCGATTCTCTCGATTCCCTACCTACAGTAGGTAAACCTCCGAGCGCACAAGTAAAAACCTCGGCAGAATTTCTGTCGAGGTTTTGCGTTTCAATCTTCAGCCAAGATACTGATAGCCTGATACAGCAGCATGCTAGCAATGAGGGCGGCTATCCCCAAATCAAGGTATCGCCACAAAGGATGGCTCGTCACATTCAGAATGAGTGCATTGACAATGACAAGCAGCGATGACGCCGCATCGCCAAACGTATGCCAAAGATTCGCCTGAAGAATTCGATCTCGGGAATGATCATGACTGTGCCCCGTATGGCCATGACCACTACCAAAGCCGTGGAGCAGGAGCAATACCAGCACATTGACTCCAAGTCCAACACTGGCGATAAGGAGGAGCGTTTTTGGCTCGTGAACCTCTGGCAAGTCACGGAACCAGAGCCGGCCCGCAACATCAGAAAAGATACTGGCCGCCGCTAGAACAAGGAGGGCTCCGAGAACAAACTCCGCTCTCTGGCGATGCTGCCCGAGCTTCTGTTTCGTAACCCGATGACTGAGAGCCAGGGAAGCATAGGCAGCACCAATCCCATATCCCAAACTGTCCGAAACCACGTGCCAAGCGTCGCTCCACAAGGATGCACTCCCCGTATGTAGTCCACCCCAGAATTCGATGAAGGCCATCCCGCAGGACAGATGAGTCGCAAAGAGATACAGTTGAAAACGGCAGGTGTGACATTCGTGGTCGGCTGACCGCAGCTGTGATCGGTGTTGGCACCAAGAAAAATGACCGTTCCGTATCAATGACAACGGAAAAAGAACTGACATGTCGCTCTCCAGGAGAGTTTCATTGCCCTGATAGTGCAGTATTTTTTGCCCGCTGTCAAGAAAAAACTACCTCATTTCTACCGGTGGTATCTCCTTCCTATTTTTTCCCGCTATACGTCCGTATAAACTCACTTGGCACCCGCCACCACTCTGGCCGTGTTCGTGTCTCCCCTTCTTTCCAGTATCCTGGCAATACTTCGTCATGCCAGGGCCCAACATAAACAGCAAAATGAAGATGGGCCTCCCAGTATCCGTTCTCTGGTGTAAAAGCTTCACCGACAAACCCAAGTGGTTCTCCGCATTCTACTTTTTCACCAATTCGCTTAAAACACTTTCCCAGATGAGCATAGAGCGAATAAAAGACCTCCTTGGAACGTGGCCGCTTGTGGCGAATGATGATGATATGCCCCCAATTTCCCTTTTCTTCCGAGCCCGGATGAAGAGCTGCGTATACCACTGTGCCTCGTCCAATAGCCCGAACGTCTGTCCCTGCCGGAGCATTACAGTCTTCCCCAAGGTGTACCCCCCAAAATGTCCCATCATGATGGCCACGTTTCCCAAATGGCAAACCGCTCACTTGATAGGGATCAAGTGGAAAGACAATTTTTGGAGTAGTGAGATACGCCATACTCGTCTCGTTATTTCTTTTCGTGGTCAAGTTTTCGCACAATATCACGCATAACAAGGATGCTCGTCAAAAACGCCACAGCACCAACAAATCGCAAGGCCTTTCCGAGCATCACTGTCATCACTTCCTGTTCTGCTGCCCACAATCCCAGGACATCCGCCAAAAGAATACTCGTGGCCGCTATGACAAAAAACTTGTACGACCAATCGAGTTCCTTTTCGACACGCCAAACAATCCCAATTGAAAAAACCAACACCAAAAGAAACAAGAAAATAGTCGCTACATCTATCCCAAAAAATATCATGTCCATAGCGCCACCCCCTTTCTATTTACGAATATAACCCGCCCGTTCCAAATCATACTCTGTCACTTCGCCATCCCCCTGTAAATAAAGAGCGAATTCACGAATCAGAAGATATGACCACAGGAAAAAGAGCAGCATGCTGATAAACACAATCCAGCCGAGATTTCTCACGACATCGGCGTATGATATCACATCTCCGCTCGAAAGCCGAATAAGCGGCAATTCCCTGACGGTAAAGGCCGTCTGGCGACTCACACTCAGAGTATCAAGTAAAATCTCAGCCTGAATAACATAACGATCAGCTTTGAGATACGATGGGATAGCAATAAACTGCCGAAGCGTGGCATCAGGAAGGAGATAGCCCTCGTGAGTCTCTGAAAACAATATTCCTCCATTCTCATCAACTACCCCATAACGAATTGGCACCGTGAGATGCTCATAGCGTTTGGCTAAGGTATCGATATGAATCACGGTAGAAAGCATCCCACCCTGTACTACCTCGTCTTGTTCGAGCGAAAGCGTGAACTGGAGCGGGGAAACAACCGTGGTCGACACAACGGGCACCACTGGAATTACCGGTGACTTTCCAGTGTTACCAGATTCATCATTTTTTAAAATATCAAATTTGAGTGTCGCGGTAGCACGACGAGTACTCTCATTTGGATCCGTCGCAGTCACAGTAAAGACATGGCGACCCGAAGAAACACCGTAGGGTGGCTTCCACTCCCAGTAGCCATTACTGTTGGCAGTCACTTGAGCAATAAAGCTATTGCCAATAGTCACGAGAATAGTGGCGTTCGGCATACTCGTAGTCCCGGTAAAAACCGGTCGACGATTACCTGTCCGAGGAGTTCCGTGGTATGAATCCACCCCTCGTCCACCAAAAGAAACGATGCTCACCGCTGGTGCGGCGGCGGTGACAGCACATTCCGCCGGAGTACCAACCGATACTGGAGCTGAAGTCGCCAGACCAGGACCCATGGGCCCGTGAGCGACAACCACATACTGATACGTCGTACCGGGAGTCACTCCCGTATCATCATAGGCCGTACTACTGAGACCACTGACAAGGGGTACCGTGTCCCGTTCAATATCATACGAATATGAATTGACATCATCAGCCCAATCAAGATAAACATGCAGTACCCCAAGCACTTCATCACAATCCGCCGTTGCTGTCACCACCGGAATCACGGGTGGGGCCAGTACCGTCGCGGTCACCACAATAGTGTCATCAGCCAAGGCCTGAAATTTTTGCCTCAAATCATAGGAAAGCAACCCCGGATCAAAAAAAGCGCACGTAAAATAAACTCCCAAAGAAATCATGAGAATCGAAGCGTGAATTTTCAACGCTTTCCGCACCAACAGATGGCGGACAGAGAGAGTATGCCGCATACCACCAGTATACCACGAGAGCGACCCCTTTTAATCTTAGGCGCCGAGCTTCAGGACATCAATTACCTTGCCATTGATAACAAAATCATCCTCCTCAGTCAAAAAAATGGGTTTATGCTTCTTATCGGTTGATTCCGGAAGCAACACGATATTTTTTCCGTCAACCGTACGATACGTTTTGACCGTAGCCATGCCATTAATGACAACCAGCACCTTGTCACCGTTGTTGTAGTGTTTCCAGGTCGAATCTACCAAGATAAAGTCACCACTTTGGATTGTTTTACCATTCACACGTGCTTTGTTCATTGAAGTACCCGATACCTGAATAGCAAACACGTTACGACTGTCACGCACGATACGCTTGGAAACCTTGAGGTATCCTTCGATATACTGATCAGCAAACATCGTGGCAGCACCAGCATTGGCCATACCAAAAACCGGCACATCCAAAAAGCTATCCTTGGTCACTCCCTTGAGAGTAATACCCCGATCTTCCGAGGTGCGCTCGATATACCCTTTTTCTTCAAGTTCGTTCAGGTAGAGAAAGAAACTTCGTAGACTCTTCAACTTGAGACCGAGCCGGCTCGACACCTCCTGAATTTCACGCACCGTTGGCATCGTTCCGTTTTCAGAAAAAAACTGTTTGATAGCCTGGAGTACGATTTGTTGTTTTGGCGTCAGTATCTTCATAAAATTTTGTTTAATACTATTACACTATAAAATATACACCAGGGAATTTTCTTGTCAACCCAGTGTCATTTCACTTACGGCGAATATGAACTGTCGTCCGATTATACAGAACCAAGAAAAAACCCGCCTCCTGGGGCGGGTTTCAATCTCTCTCACACTAGTTCTTGATTTCGTAGGTGAGCGTCACTTGAACCTTGGTATTCTGTGTCCCCGGCTCGACGGCTGGGGGAACGTTCGCTTTGAGAGAAACAGCGTCCATCATCTCCCCTCCCATACCGTACTGGGGTGACGGAGCGGCGTTTTCGTACATAGTTACCAGTTTCCCCAAACGAAAGCCGGCGGCTTTAGCTGTTGCGGCGGCCTTCTTTTTCGCGTCAGCGATAGCCTTCTCGCGTGCATCGTTCTTCGCATCACTATCATCATCAACGACGAAGCTGACTTCAGAAACACTATTAGCACCATTTGCTACCACGCCCGAAAGCAGGCTACCGAGCTTACCAGTATCACGTACTTTGACCTGGAGCGTTTGAGTCAGATTGTAGCCAGAGATGGTAGGAGCTGGACAATTACCACTGAGACATGGCGAATAATCATACCGCGGCGACAGATTGTACTGAGCCGTCTTTAAATCTTTCTTATCAACACCTTGTTCCTTAAGAAAGACATTTACTTTATTCATCTTGTCGCTGTTGGCCGACTGAACATCCGCTACATTCTTACCACCTTCGGTTGTTACCGTCACTGAAAAAGTGGCGAGATCCGGTGTCACATCGACATCTCCAGAACCATCAACCGAAAATGTCCGATTCGGATAAGTCATTTCCACTGACACTTTGTACTGATAGGCAGCCATGACAGCCGCGATAGCAATGAGGACAAAGGCCCCAGCTTTGATGGTCTTGGTAAACTGTTCCTGCATACGTGTTTATTAAAAATGATATGCTCATTATAGCTCTTTTCCAGAGCAAAACAAAACCAGCCCTCGGCTGGTTTTGTTTCTCGATATTACATGGGCTCTGTTGGTGCGCAGGCCCGACAGGCACCCTTGTGTGTCGCCACCTCATAGACCGCCGAGAGGCCAACTAACACATAGATGACCCGAGCTACCATCGAATCCATACCACCAAGCCATCGGCTGATATCCCAACCGAGGAGTCCTACAAGGAGCCAATTCAAACCCCCGACCACCAAAAGAACAAACGTCAATTTGTGCAGTTTCATAAATAAAGCATTAACTATTTAACAAGAAGAAAAGAATATCGACCTCGTGCGGGGCATACGCACACCCTTTCGTTGCTTCCAGTATACACCCGATACGCAATATTTCTATATTTCTGTCAAGAAAAAGTCATCCCATCGGGATGACTTTCCACTTTAAATTCATTGCTTGGGATTAAAGTCCAGCTTTCAAATCACCGAGGGCCTTGTTGAAGGCCGCTGTCGTTAGCGAGGCCTTGGCTACTTTATCAACCTTATCAATCTCCTTGAGTTTTTTCCCTCGCAAAAGAGTATTTACCTCACCGTTAAATTCCTTCTTCTTTTCTGGAACTTCGTTCGTGGCCGCATCAAGTGTTTGGATTTCCTCAATGACTCCATCACTATTGACCCGAACAACAAAGCGGAGCGTATCCATTTTGCCTTCATAGGCATCGTACGTCACTACCGCACTTAACTCTTTGGTCCCAACCATTTCTGGTGAAGGAGCCATCACATTTCGAGGAACACCAAAAACATCCTTTGCGTATCGATAGTAGGCAAATGTCCCTACGAGGACAACGAGACCAATAAGAAGCGCGCTCTTTTTTGTTTTCATACTTGTTTATTTAATCATCCGCCAAAAGTATATCACAAAATAGCAAAAAATCCAGTCATACCAAACTGGATTTTCATTTTTTCCTGCGCTTAACGAAGAAAGAGACTGGAACCAAGACCGACAACGGCTACCATAGCGAGAAGAAACGCCGCTACCTGTCCAAATTTTTTCGTTGACATGTTATTGATATTATTTTTTCTTCAGTATACACCAATCCTGAAAAAGTGAGAAATGCCGATTGGCATCTCATAGCTCACCCTTGCCTAAATCAAAATTCTATGCCATAATAGAGCCCTGTACCTTTCAGGCCCCCGTCCGAAAAACCACCCCGTTCGAGGAGACAAATGCGCGTACGTTCGATTTTGGCTGCCGTCCTCATCGTGCCGGTAACCGCCTTCAGTACTACCGTCACCCTCCACTTCCTCCAGGGCAACATCCCACGGAGCGTGATGGTCAAGGCCGTGGAAAAGCACCGCGGCCTACTCCCGCCTGTTCCAGAGCGGAAGACCGAGGCCTACTAGAGCCACTACAAGAAGCTAATCAAAACCGCCAGAGCACAACTGCCCGGCGGTTTTTCATTTGAAAAGTATCAGCACTCTTGAGGGAGGAGGAAGAAAGCACGCTGACTTTCTTCCTCCTGTATCGGTCAGTCGAACACGAGCGGAGGTGTCGGTGGTGCCCCGTGTCGACTGCCGCCAGCATTTGGCAAGCGGGTTGTCAGGCAAGACAGTGGTACGCTTGGGCCATTGGCGAATGGCTCCCATGAGTGACCAGGGGTCACTTCCCTTCTGAATGGTCCGCGGCTTCGCAGGGCAGAGTCGTCCCAACGCGTCCTTCAGATAATGCTGGCAGGTACTAAATGCGGAAGTAATAACTCCCTCAAGAATCCTGATAATTCTAAATGTACCTATTGTATCAACACTCTTGAGAGAGAGGGAAGAGGTGCACTGCACCCCTCCCACTCACATAGTTCGGACTGATCGCATCTCACGTGGGACTCGAGACCAATCCTCCCTCCGGCTGTTTGCCAAACAATTTGCTTCGGTGGGGGCGGACGAAGCGCGAATTGCTTGTTTACCAATCCCCTTGATCCGACCCATCGGATTCAGAGGTGATTACATTTAGAGATGAACAC
Source organism: uncultured Bdellovibrionales bacterium (assembly GCA_964543815.1). Taxonomy (GTDB): domain Bacteria; phylum Patescibacteriota; class Minisyncoccia; order Moranbacterales; family UBA1568; genus UBA1568. Next base: position 36,388 of record CAZIZG010000009.1, read on the forward strand.
GTTGAGGTGTTGCGGCACACACCTTTCATCTCACCTGTTCATACCGATACATCCGGGAAAATGCACGGTTGAACCCAACGCCGGCCAAGGAACAGAGGAGATTGCTCTCTCAAGAATGTTGATATTCTTGCCTCAGAGTATGACAAAAGCACACCGAAAAGTCAAGTCTCAAAACCCATGGCAAAGAAATGAAAAAGAGTAGCCGAGGCTACTCATATGAAACGCTGTTCACGGCTACACATTGACCTCAGCGCGATGCCGAGAGACCCGTCTGGCATGCAACATATTGATCCCGAGAAACACCCCGACAAGCAACATGAACCCCAATCTTCCACTCTCCCACAACAGGATGAGCATGAGCACCTGAGCACCCCCAATCACCCATTGGTAGAGCCACACCAGATTGACCGCCAAATGGGCCCGACGAAACGTATCGACTCTCTGGAGACACTGAGGGATCGTTCGGGCCAATCGCACCTCCGGCAAGACGTGATGGACCAGAAGCGCGTCAAGGCGATAATTCAAACCAAGTGCCAGAGACAGCATGAAGAGGGTAAACCAGTCAAAATCATTCATGGAAACGCTCCTGCTTTGATTGAGCAAGGATGACGAAAGAACTTCCGCTCAGTATCACAAAAAATTACCACGAAGTCAACGAAATAAAAAAACCGCTCAGACTTTTTGTCTGGCGGTTGTCACTGCCCCGAGCGTTCTCGATGGCGCGTCAGTTGCTTGGGCCGAGCAGCGCCCGAGCGCTCTGGTCCTGGCTGTCATGAAGCGCGGCGAGCGTCTCGTGAATGGCCACCATCTTCTGGTGTGAGACAAGGATCTCCATGAACCCGGAGAGACCCACCAACTGCTCCTTGGTGTACTCGACACCCATGATGCCAAGTGCGAGTGCGAGCTGCCAGGTCGCCTGACCAGCTTCGCCGTTCCTCACGATGCCGTCGAGTTGAGCGAAGCGCGGATCATTCTTGAGGAAGTCCCTGAAGGCCGCATCGTCGAACACATGCTCTGGCTTCACGTGCTCGAGTCGTGGCACGCTGGCATATGTCGCCGCATGCTTCGCAGCGCCACCACGCTCACGACAGATATGGATGCTGTACCAACGTGGCACATCACCGTTCTTGTCCACCAGAGCGTCCTTCATAGGGTCCCAACGGAAGGGATTGTGTCCTCTGTAGGCCTGCGCCAGCGCGAAGCGCTCGTTCGGATAGCTGAGGTACAAAGCCTCGCCCTCGACCCGAAGCACGCTCACGTACGAAATGATCCGCGCGCCCCCGTCACTCGGCAACGCAATCGGAACCAACAGGAGATCGCCAGCCTGAAGGCTAGCAAAGAGTTCTTGCATCAAAATAGCCATGCGTGGGGCTCCTTGTGTCTCGCCGAATTTCGGCTGGAGTGAAAAGATCTGGGTGTCCGAAATGGACACTATACTATACAATATAATTATTTTTTCGTCAATAGATAAAAACCGCAGGCACAAGTCCGGCGGTTTTTACTTTCCTCACTTTTTCACGGTCGTGAGAAAGTGAGGAATTGATGGATGGTTATTTTTTGAACGCAGAGCTAATGGCGATATGCAAATTTTTCAAGTCTTGAATATTCAATAGGGTTATTTTTCTCATCGTGAAGAAGTTAGGATATTGAATCAATGAAATAAAAACCGGGGCCAACGTGTGGCACCCGGAGGCGTCAAATCAGAGATTGTTTACCGAGCACCCTGATATCCTTCATCATCAATCGTATGAGTCGTCTTTGCTCTTTTGGCAAAAGCTTCTCTTCATAGCCACTGACTACTTCGTCGTAGTTCTTCGCTGCCGTGACCCTGAAAGCATACAGCAGCGTGATTAAGAAAAACGCTACTGTTGTCCAGGCGAAAGACTCTTGCCAGACAAAGACACCAAGAGCTGGGAGGTAAAGTGTCAACAGCAAGATGAGTCGTTGCTTTGCCACATATCCAGTCACACTAGCAGCCACGGAAAACAGTTCGACACGCTCTTCGCTCGATGCCAACTCGTCATTCTTGAGTACTTTTGGCAAAAACAAGCTCGTGACCCAAATGTCGTAGCAGAGCTCAAGCAACAGCACAACAAGGCCCAGAATAACAACACCCATTGGGTGCCACATGATATATCTCCCAAAAAAAACGTTGGTGGTAAGAACCAATCTTCATTCAGTGCCTCTGACACTTTTCTTACAACCAACCATATCAAAACCAAACTTCTTAGTCAATTAATGTACCAAGACTATTTTTTTCGTCAACAGATAAAACCACAAGCACAAATCCGGCGGTTTTTACTTTTCTTGATTTCTTTAACTAAAAGCCATCTTCAAAGCCAACTGGTAGTGATATTGGGGGTATATTTTTTGGTGGGTCAGGCAAAACTGAAATTTGCGTAGGATACGAACGAGGCATCCTAGGAACAGGAGAGACAGAGAATTTCTTAAATACAATGTAAGAATGCCCCTCCTCTTTCCAAAGTATTCCTCTAAATTGTCCATTGGAACTCCAGGCAAATTCACCTTCAAGCCACCCCAAATATTGCCCATCTCTTGAATACAAAATATCGCCATTAATGAAACCTAGATAGCGCCCATCGGATTTATAAACAAAAGTTGTCATATTCTGCATTATTTTTTCAACTTAACGAGGTCAGCCCCCTCATCCGGCACTACATTATATTCTTGCATTATTTTATGTTCAGGAATATACGATGCAGGAACGGCATAACCTATACCTAACTGAACATTATTTATGAGTGCTTTATGTATTTCAATTATATCTAACCCGTGGATTGAGATTGCTCCAGGACTAAGCTCCTCTACTTTTTTTAATAAATCCGAATTTTCTCTCCTCTTTGCATTCACAACTCCAATTACCTGACCAGATTTATTCATTAACGGGCAGCCGCTGTTCCCTGAATTAACCGTCCCATCAATCAGGTATGTAGTTACACCAGTTGCATCCTTTGTTATGGCTGACAAGATTCCTTGATGCGTTGTCAAATCTTCAATACTTAGTGGATATCCAGAAAAAATTATCGGCATTCCCTCTTTGACTTCTTCCACTGACCCAACTACAAGCGGAGCCCTTGTTTCATCAGAAAACTTTAATAGAGCCAAATCATGTTCATCATCTCTGACAACTACTTTAGCAGATAAATGATCGGTTTTATCCGGAAATTTTAATAGGATCGCTATGGAGTCTTTTATAACATGATTGCATGTAACTAAAATATTCTTTTCAGAAAAAACAAAACCACTTCCGGTAGCATATCCACCATCAGATCGCTTTACAATTATAAAGGCAATGCTTGGCTTTACCTGTTTGACTACTTCGATACAATCCATATTACTCAATTTACTATGCCTGGAAAAAACTATCAAGCTCTCAACTATTTTCAGATAATAAATACAAAAAACCCGCCTTGTGAGCGGGTTCCGTGTCTTACATGGCTCCCCTGAGGAAATTCCTTTATCCTGGAGGAGTATGCGTAGAGCCTGACTAATACGTGCCGAAATCCCTTCGCAGAAGATTGCTCAGTAAAGAGCGCATCGTTACGTATGCTGTATTGAAACAATAATCAAAACCTTTTGCGGTTAGTTCTATACGTTGTTCTCTATTGTGATATATGTTTCATTGCTAGCAGTGCCCCCGTCGAAACGTCGGCACCGAATTATACAATGAGCGACCATATTGGTTAAGAATTTGAGATTGACTCTCAACTCTTGATAAGAAGCATTCGAAAACGCTTCTTATTTTGTACACCATTATCTCCCTAGAAAGGAGGTGATTCATCCACAGCTTCCGCTACGGATGCCTTGTTACGACTTCACCCTTATTACCAACCCTACCGTCGTCCCCGATATGAAACAGGGCCTTCTGGTATTGCCGGCTCTCTTGGTGTGACGGGCGGTGAGTACAAGATCCGAGAACGCATTCACCGTGACGTGGCTGATTCACGATTACTAGTGATTCCAGCTTCATGAAGGCGAGTTGCAGCCTTCAATCCGAAC
>CAZIZG010000010.1:0-37111 GCA_964543815.1 uncultured Bdellovibrionales bacterium
CGGAGGAGTATTGACGAAATACTATGAAAGTGGTATTTTTTCGTGTCCGATTGTGGACGCAACCAGTCAAGGAGGTTTCGTGACCCCATTTCCGCAAGACCTCATCGAGGCCATCGAACAGGAGTTCCAGGGGCATCCGTGGTTCGAATCGGTGACCCGGGCACTTCATGCAACCAACGGACAGAGTGTTGCGAGAAGTCTGAGCGAAGCCGCCAAGCTCCGCTGGGCAGATGGCAATCTCCTGGAGCCGGCGGCGATAGTCCAGGCCTTTCAGGAAGGGCGGCAAGGCGAAGTGCTCAAGGCCGCCGAGCGATCGGTGCGCATCGAAGGCCTTCTGTGCCGTATCAGCGAGCATTGGCACCAACATCAATGAGCCCACCGCAGGAAACACCTCCGGTGGGTCCTGCATTTTTATGCTTTCACCCACCCCAATTATTCTAATGTATTGAGCTGGGTAATGAAGTTTGCAATTTGCATGATTTGCATCGTGGTATAATGTCGCTGTTATTTACATGATCTAGATTAAAGAAGTCGCCCTTTATTTTGTATGAATAAGGCTAGTCTACTAATTTTTTTAGTCTGCGAATTACTTTTTCCTATCAAGGTACAGGCGGTGCCTTCACCGGATCTCGTTGTTGGCATAGGAACAACTCTCGTTCAAGGGGTTTCCATAGGACTGATATTTGTTTTGAGTGCATTTGGGGCGATGCATAAATTTTTAAGGATGATTTTTATTCAATCAAAGACTCGATTTTTTATTTTTTCTTTCAGTGCTTTCTCGGTTTTGATTGCTGCCGTGATTATTTCGGTAGTGTGTTATCAAGGGTATCAAGAAAGAAATCTTGTGGCGGAATTGCGACAGCATGATATTTCGATGGGTTCAATGGGATTTCAAAATGATATTTTTTCTTCTCGTGAGGATGAAGGGAAAAAAAACGAGAATGAGTCTTTGGATGAGAAAGGCAGCGTCTCAAATAGTGAGCGTATTCACTTAATAAGTAATCCTGCTATTTCTAATGAGGAGCTTAAAATCCTATTAGCAGGCGGGCACATTAATGATGTGTTCATGCTCGATGCTCGGGAAGATATAGAGTACGAAAACGGAAGATTCCCTCAGAGTGTCCATATACGTATGGCTGACCTTAAGGCTGGAAAATGGGCTGATTTAGATACTCAGAAAACCGTTATTGTTCTCTGTTGGTCGGGAATTCGAGGAAAAGAAGTAGTAGAATTTTTGCGATCGAAAGGTATTGATGCTCGATACTTAGAAGATGGGGTACAAAATTGGGTTGACCAGGGAGGCTTGTGGGATGGTAATGTATCAATTAAAAAGACCTATAGCGAAACTCAGTACAGTCGCTTACTGAGTTGTTCTGAGATGCATGAAGCTATAGATACAGGAACGTTTGTGGTTGATAGTCGGGAACCTGAAAGGTATTCTAAATTTCATATCCCTGAAAGTGTCAGTATCCCGATACTTTCCACGCCATCTTCTGAACTTGAGAATACCTTGAATCAAGTGCCTCGAGGTGCCAGTGTTGTCGCTGTCTGTGATGGATATGTAAATTGTTTTGATGCTCGGGTGACTGGTATTGAATTAGAGAAGCGCGGTTTTACTTTTCTTGGTCGTTTCACTGATCTCAAGTGTTTTCGTTAGTTACCTGTATGGAAACAAAGGCAACGCGTTTGGAGGGATTACATGCATTGGTAGAGGTCCCACCCTTTATCCGGATTTCCAGGGCAGATATTTTCAGTTTGAGTAGTGTTCCAGCATGGGACATCTTTATTGTTCGAAGCATCCACAAAGAAGAAGATCAAAAAAAATCATCTCACGCAGGGCAATTCCTTTCTATCGGACCAATTTCTAGAGACGAAGTTGCTGATGCGGTAAAAAGGGTGTTTCATGATGATTCTATTTCTGAAGTAATAATCCAGGAGTACAAAAAGGGTATAAGTGGTGTAGCATTTTGTTTTAGCGAAGATTATTGTTATGTAGAATACAGCAATTGTTCTGAAGGGGTAACTGCTGGAAAAGTTCGTCCGTTTGTGGCTCTTCTTTCGAATGAGAATCCTCCCCAATATCGAAAGTTGCAGGCAGAGCTCTTAAAAATATATCGTCATTTCGGACCGAGTGATGTCGAGTTTATTGGTATTGATGACCCAGTATTTGTTCAAACGAGACCCATAACAAGTAATTTTGAAGTTGATTGCGAGATGGTTCGTTTGCAAATGAGATTGCAGGAATCTCTCTCTGGAAAGTGGATTGAGAATGATGTAGCCCAGGTTATTGGTGAGCATGCTTCGTGTGACAGCAACTTCGTTTTTTATTATATGGAGGCTATCACTTCTATTTTCAGGCGATACTTTACAAGAGAGATAGATGTTTCTTTGAGCGATGTTATCAATGTTGGTTCTCAATACTTCGTCTCTGAGCGATACGTAACCTCAACAACGCTTGGTCGTTTTGACTTACTTCGATTCGCCATAATCTTCTTTAAAGAACAGGAGATCTTAAAAGACCTTGATAAAGGTGGGTCGCTTACAGAGCTTTTCGAAAAAAGTATCTTGTCTAGTATGGCATATACTTTTTTGAAGAAGAAAGAATTTTTTGATATTCGTGAAAAATATAGGCAAATGATTGATGCTTTATTAGTAACCCATGACTGTACGGAAGGTAAGATACTCAGGTTTCCATACAGCGGATATCTTGATTCGGTTATAGAGCTGAATAGAGATTTGAATACATGGATATCTCTTGGGAAACGAGGTGGTCGAGGTATACAGGTGGCTTCGGGGCGTTTCGACAGGACGAAGTTTTTCCGATACCAAGAAGGGAGGGCAATACCAAGTGGAGCAGTAGTACTGTGTGATTACTTGTATCCGGAGATTGGAAGAAGTATTGATACGATTCAGGGCGTGATTTGTGCCAATGGTTCTATAAATTCACACGTGGCGATACTGTGCAGAGAAAGAAATATCCCTCTTGTTATACAGGCCAACCTAGATCGTTATCGGTGAATTTTTTTAATAGAGTGGTACATCTTAATGCATCTAGGCTTCTACCAGTTGGTAGAAGCCTAGAATTACTGTCTCGGAAAGCGGCTATTAGAAGATTGTTTTAGCCCTGGCGCGCGGCGTCAATGGCGGCGACGTCAATTTTTTTCATGGTCATCATAGCATCGAAAGCCCGCTTGGCTTCGGCGCCACCGGCAGCGAGAGCGTCTGAGAGGGTGCGAGGCGTGATTTGCCAGGAGAGACCCCAGCGGTCTTTACACCATCCGCACTCACTCTCCGTGCCGCCGTTTTCCACGATGGCGTTCCAGTAGCGGTCCGTCTCCTCTTGGTCCTCGGTGGTAATTTGAAAAGAAAAAGCCTCGCTGTGCTTGAATATCGGGCCGCCATTTAGTCCTAAACAGGGGATACCACAGACGATGAACTGAACCGTGAGGACATCGCCTGCTTTACCATCTGGGTAGTCACTCGGTGCGCGAAAGACAGCGGTGACGGCACTATCAGGAAAAGTAGCGGCATAAAACTGGGCAGCACTTTCTGCATCCTTATCAAACCAGAGGCAGACAGTATTTTTTGGGACCATATGTTTGGATATCAAATTATACCCATAGTATACTACATCCCAGTTTTCCTGGGATGATATACTAAAGAGAGCGAATAAGTAATCTTTGGCTTAAATATATGAAAGAACAGATTACCGTGGAGACCCTCATCGCAGCACCAGTGAGTAAGGTTTGGCAGTACTGGACCAACCCGGAACACATCACCAAATGGTGCTTTGCTTCGGAGGACTGGTGTGCGCCTACGGCTACCAACGATGTGCGAGTGGGTGGGGTGTTTACCACGCGGATGGAGGCAAAAGACGGCAGCGCTGGTTTTGATTTTGGGGGCACGTATACCGTTGTTGAAATGGAAAAAACATTGGCTTATACCATGAATGGTGAAGACGCGCGAGAGGTGAGCATCCAATTTTCTCAAGAGGGAGAGAGTTGTCGGGTTACTGAAACATTCGAGGCTGAGAATGAGAATTCGCTTGAAATGCAGCGTGCCGGTTGGCAATCCATTTTGGAAAATTTTCGCCGGTACGTAGAATTGGTTTGATATGCAGAAAGCCAAAAAAATTGAGCTCTATCTCAAGAAGAATCCTCACGCTACGCCAAGAGATATAGAGCGCAAGTTTCGTTTGAGTCGGATTGAAGCCCGAACGATAGTGTATGGAGACAGCGCTGTCTCGAGTGATGTGAATCAGTCGGGAGATTTTTTTGCTGCTTGGTATAAAAGTGAGCGTACCGTCATGGCCACAATCTTTTTTTTGGCACTTGCGGTACGGGCATTGTACGCTTTTTTGATTTTACGTCACCCGAATCTCATGGTGCCGCTGCATGATGCCAAATACTATCTCTCGTGGGCACAGGATATTCTAGAAAATGGCTGGCTGGGTCAAAGAGTGTTTTTTACCGAACCCTTTTATGCTTATTTTTTAGCGCTGATTCTCAAAATATCCGGCAGTAGCGTGGTAATACTGTGTCTCCAGTGGTTGTTTGGATCAGTTGCTGTTATAGGACTTTATCTTTTGGCGCGACAGCTTTTTGGTCGGCGGGCGGCTCTCGTCACCGGAATCCTATCGGCGCTCTATGGTCCGTTTCTTTTTTACGAAGGGCTTCTTTTGAAAACGAGTCTGGAAGTGGCGCTTCTCCCGTGGTTTCTCCTCCTGGTGCTTTTCGCCTTTGAAAGAAAAAGGATTGGACTCTTCCTTGCTTCTGGGCTGGTGCTTGGGGTGCTTTCCCTTATCAAGGGGAATAATCTTATTTTTACCCTAGTAGTGGTTGGAGGGGTACTCTGGTTCGAGCGTGGGGTAATGCTAGCGAAACGTTTGGTTTGGGTCGGCGGATTTCTCCTCGGACTTTCTATTATTATCGCGCCAGTGACGGTGCGAAATATCACCATTGGTCACGATAGGGTGCTCACCAATTATTCCTTTGGACTAGCGTTTTATCAGGGAAGCTGGTGGGGTGGTGATGGGTCGACAGCACTGGTCCCGCCGTTTCTTCGGCCAGATCCGCGTTATGAAGAAGAAGATGCTACCGGTATGGCTGAGGCGTACGCAGGACGTTCTCTTCAACCCTCAGCAGTATCGAGTTTCTGGGTGAGTAAGGCCTGGGAAGAAATAGCGGATGCACCACTTCATTTTCTGGACACCCTCTGGCACAAGCTACTCATCCTCTTTCATCACTCAGAATTTAGTGACAACTATCAGTTTATCTACTATCGTCATGTGTTGCCACTACTCTGGGTGTTACCCAATTTTTTTCTGGTCTCGCTTTTTGGCGTGATGGGCCTCATGGTCTCGCGCACGCGCCATTTTCGAGAAGCGTTTCCAGATGATGGAGGTTTTGCAAAACGTATAGCCCTCTTTAGTTTGTTTTTTCTTGCCTCAGTAAGCGTGCTCTTTTTAGCCACGGTCAATGCTCGGTATCGGGTACCGCTAGTACCATTTTTGGTGGTATTGGGGAGTGGGGCTATCGTTTATATTTGCCATTGTTTGCGCGAAGAGTATTATGGCAAGTTACTGCCGCTGGTTGTTATAGCGATTATGATGCTCCTCATTGGCTTTTACCCACTCGCACTGACTCGTTTCGATACCGTGGCCCAGAGTTATCATGCCCTGGGTTACGAGGCACTATTGAATGGACGATACGGGGAGGCGCGTGAGTGGTTTCAAAAAACGATTCTGACTGACCCACAGTATGCTTGGGCTTATGGGAATAAGGCGCTTTCAGAATTAGCGCAGAACCACGAGGTCGAGGCTGAAGCAGCACTCAAGAAACTCATCGTTCTTCGGGGGGACGATATTTCTAACTATCGTTTGCTTAAATTTGTTCGAGAATTAAAAGGACAATCGGAAATGAAAAAGCGAGTGGCTGTGGCCGAATACGTGACGCATGAAGATCGTCCAACTTATGATGCGGATTACAATGAAGCCAATCGTTTTTTGGCAGCGGGTAACGAAGTACAGGCCGAGTTTTTCTTTCGGCGTTCACTCGAGCGCCACCCGGAGGCAGTGGCTACTAAAATTGCCTTGGCCGCTCTCGTAAAGAAACAGAATCATTTGGAAGAGGCCCGAAAGCTCCTTCAGGAAGTAGTAGACCAGTCACCAGAAATCTTCTCCGCGCGCTATAATTTGGCCAACGTGTATATTGCGGAAAATAACTTTGCCCCAGCAGCAGATTTACTCAAAGATATCTACGACTTTACGCCAGAACTGGGAGAGACCTGGTACAACTATGCGGTGGCTCTCATCAAGCTTGGCCGAAACAGCGAAGCCATCCCAGTGATGCAGGCGTACATCGATCGCTATCAGGATGATGAAGGACATCGGACCGTGGTGGAAAAATTTCGGACTGCTCTCAAACCGGCCACTAACAACATTGATGCTTTACTCAAGGGAAAACAAGGTCAGTAGTGCTTAATAGGAGGCTTATTAGAGCCATTTTTTGGTAATATTAGTGGTAGTACTAGGAAAAAGGGGGAAAAAGCGCTATGATAAGGGACGAAGCAGTAATTCATAAGATGATTTTTATGGCGAAGACGAATTCGGCGTTCATGAAGCCGATGAAGGTGAGCGAGGAATTGGCTAAGGTAGTGGGAGCGGGCCCAATGCCACGTTCCGAGGTGGTCAAGGCACTCTGGGCCTATATCAAGGAGCATAATCTTCAGGACGAAAAGAACAAGCGCAATATCAATGCTGATGAAAACCTGAAAGCCGTTTTTGGTGGCAAGGCGACCGTCAACATGTTCGAGATGACCAAATTGGTCTCGGCTCACCTGTCATAGGTTTTTGGAGAAATATTAGACAGCCCCTTCGGGGGCTGTTTTCGTGCGTCCAAAGCAAAGCACGAGTCGTACTTATGAGGACAGAAAGAGGACTGCGGAAGAATGGGTGTACAATAGGGACGATTGATTCTCTATGATTGAGACAGACGAACAATTGGTTTCTGCCTACCTTCGTGGGAACGACGCTGCTTTTACGGTGCTCGTCGATCGGTATATGAAACACTTGTATCATTTTGCTCGACAGTTGGTAGGGGAAAATCAGGCGGCTGAGGATATTGTTCAAGATACCTTTCTCAAGGCCTGGAAAAATCTGAAACGTTTTGACCGCACGAAAAGCTGGAAAACATGGATTTTTGCTATTGCCAAGAATACCGCCTATGACGCTCTAAAGAAAAAGAAGACCCTCCCTTTTTCCTCCTTTAAGAATGAGGCAGGTCTGAATATGTTGGAGAATACACCTCTCGATGAAGTACATCCCGATGAGCTACTAGACAGAGAGCTCACAGTGCAGACTCTGGACCAGGGCTTACAGCAGCTTCATCCAGATCATCGAGTTATTCTTGTCCTTCGCTACCAAGATGATTTTTCTTTACATGAGATAGCGACAATTCTTAAGGAACCGTATAACACGGTCAAAAGCCGTCACCAACGAGCACTCCGGAGTTTGAAGCAGGTTTTGAAACGGTCTAATGCGTCCGAATCATCGACTCTATCGTATTCATTGGTATCAGAAATAGTATGAACACCCTAACCATTCTCTTTAGACAATCATCCAATCCTGAACCAAACCCAGGTCTTCGTGGGAAGATTCTCAACCAGATTGCGGTTGAGCAACATCGAATAGTCTTGGTTCGTCGCCGACTAGCACTTTTTGGCGTAGCGTTGTCAGGGCTAGCTTTTTCCGCGGGAGTTCTGATGTATGGTCAGATGTTTCTCCAGTCAGATTTTTGGACGCTACTTTCACTACTCTTTACTGACTTGAGCACTATTCTTGGTACCTCACAGGACTTTGTGTATTCCCTCCTTGAAACCGCCCCCGTTTTGCCACTCGTGGTATTTCTCTTCCCGCTCATGGTTTTGTTTTGGTCTTTGGGATGGTTTTTTTCGCAGTCAGACGCGTCTCATTATTTTACGCGCGCGGTTTCCGCTCACTAATTTTTTACATCAAGCCTATGTCATTTAAGCAGATAGTTGAATCAAAGTATTTCAAAGGAGCTGCTATTGTTTGTGGGGTATTCCTTGTTGCGCTCGTGAGTTTTGTGGGTGGAGTGAAAGTTGGGTCACACCAAGCTCTCTTTTCGGCCCGGTTTGGCGAGAATTATGAGCGAAACTTTTTGGGTGGACCAAACAGTCCAGATGGACGAGGCAATTTCGGTATGCCAAAAATGAATAAAATGATGGATCGAGCCGTAGATAAAGGTATGCGTAACGCCCATGGAGTTGCTGGTGAAATTTTGTCAATTTCCGAAAATGCTCTGGTTATCAAAGATCGTGACAATCAGGAAAATACCGTACGGATAAACGAGTCAACAATTATCAATCGCGGTAAAGAGACCGTCGAGTTCAGTACTTTGGTTACTGGAGAGAAAGTTGTCGTTGTGGGTAAGCCACAGGATGATGGCGTAGTAGCTGCCCATCTCATCCGTGTCTTCAATCAAGACAATGCCCGCTAATTATGTAATATTGCTTCGATGAAGACTTTTTTCACGTGGATGAATAGCCACAGGATATTGGCTGGTATGGGGATTATCCTTGTGATGATCGGTGGGTATTATTTCTTTTTTCGCTCGACTGAAACTGCTGTGACGAGTACGGATACCACCGTGACGGTTGCGCGTGATTCATTTCGGGTAACCGTGACTGGGAGTGGTCAGGTCGCAGCTGATTCGCAGGTTGATTTGAAACCGGTAGCGGCCGGGGATGCCATTGAGGTTACCGCTGTGATGGTTAAGAATGATCAAGAAGTAAAGAAAGGTCAGCTTATTGCGACTATTGATGCCGAGGATGCCTCGCGTGATGTACGCCAGGCCGAGTTGTCACTCAAATCTGCCAAGATAAAGATGCAGCAGACAGCTAAGGAGTATGCGGCCAGAAACGAAGATGAAACCCTGGTGCGTCGGGCTCAGGAAGTTTCAGTGGCTCAACAAGAATTGGCCTTAGAAAAAGCAGTGTCAAAGTTAGCCGATTATTCTATTCGAGCGCCCTTTGACGGCATCGTTACCGGACTGGATGTGGATGGTGGAGATACTATTTCTCAAACTACCGTATTAGCCTCAGTCATTTCGAAAGAAATGAAAGCGACTATTACGCTCAATGAGGTTGATGCTGCCAAGGTTAAAGTGGGTGATATGGCTACGCTGAGTTTTGCGGCCCTGCCGAATCTGACTGTTTCAGGGAAGCTTGCGAAAATTGATACCATTGGCAAGGCTTCTTCTGGCGTAGTTTCCTATGGGGCGGAAATTGTGTTTGAACAGCAGGAGAGTACTCTCCGTCCCGGTATGAGTGTTACCGCTGATATTATCGTTGAGGAAAAGATGGGCGTGTTGGTAGTGCCCAACGAAGCTCTGGTATACAGCGATGGTCAGGCCTATGTCCGAGTGCCAGCTGGTGCAGAGGATGTTGCTCGTAGCCAAAAAAAGAAAGTAACGGTAGGGAGTACGAATAATATTGTCACTGAAATTGAGAGTGGTGTACGTGAAAACGATATCGTTATTCTCACGAGCGCTGCCGGTACTGCTGCTGCGAGTACCGCGAACCAAAGTGGCGGGTTTCTGAATTCCCTTTTACGCTCTGGATCGAGATCAAATGGACGTTAATTCTCAGAATTACCTGTATGATAGAATGTCGTTCCATTACCAAAATATATACCAATGGTGACAATCAAACGTTAGCGCTCAAGGATGTGAGCTTCACCATCCATGATGGCGAGTTTGTCTCTATCATGGGGCCGTCGGGATCGGGAAAATCAACCCTGATGCACATATTGGGAGCACTTGAGGTGCCAACCACCGGGACTTATCTTTTGGACGGCAAGGATATTACGCAGTTTTCTGATGATGAATTGGCAGAAATTCGTCGGGAAAAAATTGGATTCGTCTTTCAGGCGTTCAATCTCTTGCCACGCACAACGGTATTTCGCAATGTCATGTTGCCGCTCATCTATGGTCGGATGGCCAAAGATGAACGCGAGGGGCGCGTAACGGAGTCACTGCGGGCGGTGGCCCTCCCTGAGGATCGTTGGCAACATCAGTCCAATCAGCTCTCTGGCGGTCAGATGCAGCGTGTGGCTATTGCTCGGGCTCTCGTCAATCATCCCTCGCTTATTCTAGCTGATGAACCAACGGGTAATCTCGATACCAAGACGGGAGATATGGTGCTGCAAACGTTTGAACGGCTCAATCGTGAGCAGGGGCACACGGTCGTTATTATCACTCACGAACGCGAAGTCGCTTTGCACGCTGACCGCATCCTCTACATTCGGGATGGTCTTTTGGTAAGTGATGAATCAGTAAAGAAATAGGTATGTCAGGACGAGATTTCATCGAAGAAATACGCACGGCTTTAATGGTCAACAAGGTTCGATCCGGATTGACGGTACTTGGTATCGTCATCGGGATTGGATCGGTGATTGTTATGGTGGCACTCGGTAAAGCCGCTCAGGTTTCGATTGAACAAAATATTCAGGCTATCGGTTCCAATCTGCTTATGGTACGTCCAGGGGTACAGCAGGGCCCGGGGAGTGAAGTGCGGGGGGCTCAGGGTTCGGCTCAGTCGCTGACGTTATCAGATGTTGAGGTGCTCAAAAAGGGAGTGGCTGCTCTTGATAAGATTGCCCCAGAGGTCTCGGCTGGCCGTAAGCAAGTGACCGCTGATGGTAGAAATACCAATACCAGCGTCACGGGTGTGACGGCAGACTATGCCGAGGTGCGTAACATCACTGCCGGGTCAGGTTCCTTTATCACTGATCTCCAGGAACGCTCTTTGGCTAAAGTTGCTTTTATTGGACCAGATGTTGTGACAGATCTCTTTGGTAGTGGAGCGAGTGTGATTGGAAAGCGGATTCGTATTGGTTCAGTTGATTTTACTGTTGTTGGTGTAGCGACGGCACGGGGAGGAACTGGCTTCGGCAGTTCAGATGATTTTATTTTCATCCCGCTTTCGACAGCGCAGCAGTTTTTTTCTGGAGAGAAGTATCTTTCAGCTATCAATATGAAAATTAAATCGGGTGCTGACATGAATGCTGCCTCTGATTTGGCTACGAAACTTCTGAGGGCTGCACATCGGCTAGATGCTTCTGATACAGCGGATTTTCGTATCATGAATCAAGCTGATATCGTCTCGACTGCTTCCACTGTCACCTCTACTTTCACGACTCTCCTCGGGGCCGTGGCAGGCATCTCTCTTATTGTTGGTGGTATCGGTATCATGAATATGATGCTGACGACGGTCACGGAGCGAACGCGAGAAATTGGTCTGCGGAAGGCTATTGGTGCTAAGCGGCGTGATATTCAGACTCAATTTTTATTTGAGGCTATCGTCCTTACTTTTCTTGGCGGCGGACTCGGTATCTTATTGGGATTTGTGGTGACTGTTGTTATGGGGGCATTCGGAATCAATGCTGCCATTTCACTTTCGTCGGTGACATTAGCCTTTGCTGTATCAACAGCTATCGGTATTATTTTCGGATATTATCCGGCCTATCGGGCGGCACGACTGAGTCCGATGGAAGCGCTTCGTTACGAATAAAAAAACAACCCCTTTGGGGGTTGTTTTCTACCGTGACTACATCGTCATGTCATGTGGCATGGCGTTCGGCGTGAGGATTTCAGGACTGAGCATCCCGAATATCATCGCAATATGAGCAACCACGAGAAAGAGTCCGACGAAAAATGCGTGCCACTTCATTTTTCCGGCATCATCTAAGTGGCGGCCAATGATTCCGAGTTCCAAAAGAGCGATACCACTAAGTGGCACGACACCGAGGAGATAGGAGATGACAGCTATCACGTCAGCTGGTCCGCGCCAACCGCCGGAGGCAGTCAGGGGTATGACGGCGCTTGATACCAGGTGAAAAAAAATAGGAATGAAGTAGATACCAGCGGCGATACCAGCAAGGCGGTTAATAGTCCGAATAGTACCGCTAAAATTCCTGGTGAGGAGCAGAGAGAGTTCAGTGATGGCGATAGTCTCAGCCAGAATAACTGGAATAGCCATATAGATGAGGAGGTTCCACGGCTGGTTCGTTGCGAGGAGCTCCATATAGTGTGTCATGGACATAGAATATATCTTAGTGCCTTATTAAGGACGAACAGCGCTCGCACTTAGGGGACTTTGGGATGAAGGATGCCTTGTGACAAGAGTTGTTCCCACAGTGGCGGGGGATCAAAACCAATCCTCTTTGGTTTGAAAAATTGAATAACTAGTAAAGAAGAGGAAAAAAGCTGAATGCAAAAACTCACCAGTATCAGGGAAAGAAACGGGAGAACGATAGAGGTGAAATCGTGCCAGCCTTTCAGATGTGCCGCCATGTCATCTCCAGAGAGAGGCTTGAGCGGCAGATACGGGCAATCCTTCATGGTCATATCGTGCATCGACATATGACCCATATGCATCAGGCTAAAAATGCTAAGAAAGAGATAACCCCCGAGAAGGATGAGGGCAATGAGTGCGCTAGTTTGGTGGGAGATTTTCATGGTTACAGTATACCACCTCTCACTGCTCTTTAGAGCTTGATTTATCATGAAACTTCTGTTACAGTTCCTATCTGGAATGATTGTCTCTTGGGGCAATTTTTCTTTTATCTCATAGCATGTCGTGAAATTTTATGGCTCAAGCACCATCTTCCTCATCGTATGTCATTGTCAAACGTGGCAGTGCTGGACTCGGTTTGTTTGCCCTGACTCCTATTCCAAAGGGCACCACTATTATTGAATACATCGGTGAGCGTATCCCGACCAGTGTGGGGGACGAGCGGGATAATCGATATATGTTCAATGTTAATACTAAATGGGACATCGATGGCAGTCCACGCTATAATACGGCTCGCTATGCCAATCATTCCTGTCGACCTAATGCCGAGGCTATCAATCGGCGAGGACGGATTTTTATTGTCGCCAAGAAGAATATCAAGGAAGGTGAGGAAATTACTTACCACTATGGTAAGGACCACTTCGATGGTTTTATCAAAAAAATTGGTTGTCGTTGTATCAAGTGTGCCGACTAGTTGTTACTTCGCCCCGTTTTCGAACGGGGTTGACTTTTATAAAAGAATCTGTCATAGTTATTTTCATTCGCTTTTACTATGACTGAAGAAATTATTTACCCCATTCGTCTCAATCGTTACCTGGCGCTTCGTGGTCTGGCGACCCGTCGTGGCGCCGATCAGCTAATCGAAGCTGGCTTGGTGCGTATCGGTGGAAAGAAGGCTGTTTTGGGCGACAAAGTCGAAAACGCCGAGGTGTTGGTCGAGGTGATTAAAGACAAGAAACAACCGGGCAAAAAATATCAGTATATTGCTTATTACAAACCACGGGACATTATCACGCATTCGCCAGCCGAATGGGAACAGTCAATTGAGGAAATCTCTGGTTATCCCGGTACGTTTCCCGTTGGCCGTCTCGATAAGGACTCCGAAGGACTTATCATTCTCACCAATGATGGCCGGGTAACCGAACGATTACTTCATCCTCGCTACAAGCACGAAAAGGAATATACGGTTACCGTACGGGAGGCACTTCCGAGTAACCTGAAGCGAGTACTCGAAGATGGGGTATATAATGCCGGCGAGTGGCTCAAAGCGAAAAAAGTAGTGGTGGTACCACCGCGTACGATTCATATTATTTTGACTGAGGGTAAGAAGCACCATATCCGTCGCATGCTGTCTGAAGCTCATTTGACGGTAGAAAAGTTGGTCCGGACTCGAGTGATGAATATTTACCTCGGAGCTCTCAAACCAGGTAAGGGACGAGTTCTCGAAGGCTCTGCCCGGAAAGCCTTTCTCGAAAGTATAGAACTCCAAGAACTCTAAATCCCTCTCTTGATGAGGGATTTTTGGTAAGAAAAAAAACGCCAGCGGATATATATCCGGTGGCGGTAGACTTCAGAGTCCCCAGAGGGAGGTGAAGCGATAGCGAATGAACAATGATGGACCCGAGGGAGCCGTATCGGCATTCGTCTGATTGAAATGAGAGGGCGGTTGTCCGATTGGGGGAAGCGGATCAAAACTTCCTTCGATGACGGCTGCTCTTAGGTGAGCGGCGTTCTTAGGTAGCCAGTTTTGCATCATGCCCATTTCCACCGTTCCAATCTTCCAGTTGATGCCGGCGGTCAGCATAGGCAAGGGCGTGCTGATGACCCGACCCCTGGAGCGCAGCACTTTGCCGAAGTAAGGTCCGTACTCATAGTAGACGTACGGAATTTCGGCGCCGACGTCGAGTGAGAGGCTGCCGAACGCTGGTGTCATTTCAAACAGTCGCCATTTGGCTCCCGGGCCGATGGCAAAGGTGTCACCGTACTGACTGTTCAGGAGTCCAGCCACCACGATGTAGAAGTGGCGGTCTCGATCCAAGTAACACCTGCCTCCACGGCCACCGTTACGTTCGTTCAGGGCACCCCGACGATTACCACCAGGGTGACTGGCCGTGGTGTAGATGAGGGTAGCGGTTGCTTCGCAGGGTCCGGGATGGAACGCTGTCCATTTAGTAGTAGTGTTGTCTGACCAAGTGAGATTAAGGTCGGTGGTGGTCCGGCCAGATGCTGATGGCACGCTTAGGCTGAGTGACACATCATGTGCCTGGAGCGGTCCACACAGGAGACCGAGGCAGGCAATGAGGAGCACATAAAGAACTCGATCCATGTCTCCACTCCTTGGTGGTATGTGTCAACCGGTATGGTTCGACATAGGTTGAGAGTAGAAATTTGAAGGTTATTTGTCAACATATTCTAAAATAGCTTCTTTCTTTATTTAAATTCTGTCATACTATGAGTATCTAAAATAGCTGAATATATGGATATTATTTCACACGGTTTGTATGGGGGAGTAGCCTTTGGCCGTCGGAGTCGGCAGAGTTTCTGGCTCTCGTTTTTCTTTGGTATTGCCCCAGACCTCTTTTCTTTTGGGTTGTATACCGTTGGTGCCTGGTTTGGTGTTTTTACTCATCCGGACTGGTCGTCTGGACAACATCCAGACCCGAGTGCTATTCCGCAGTTCGTCCATATTCTTTATAACGTGACTCACAGCTTCGTTATTTTTGCCCTGGTGTTTGCTCTCATATGGCTGATTCGCCGTAAACCTCTCTATGAAATGCTCGGGTGGCCACTTCATATTCTGGTTGATATCCCGACTCATTCAGACGCGTTTTTTCCTACGCCCTTTTTGTGGCCGGTATCACACTATCATGTTGATGGTCACCCATGGAGTAGCCCCGAGATTTTTATTCCGAATGTTATTTTGCTCGTTTCGTTGTATCTATGGTTTTATGTCATCAAACCAAGGCGTCAGAGTATTGATACCGCTTTACAAAAGACAAAAAAGGTGCTATAATGGTAGTACAACTGAGAAGACGGGTACCAGTAGGGTGGCCGTCTTTTCTTTTATTTAAGCCAAAGTATGAAACAAAAATTAAATGACAAAAAACTAGATACTGAGGAAGGAATGGCTCTTTCTCATCTTTTTCGTGGCACAGAGTTGGCGCGGGTAACTCTAACAGGCAACGTATTCTATAGTGTCTTTTTATCACTTTCGTTTGTGCTTACGATACTTCTCTACGGGAGCGCGCTTCAGATTTCACAGGTGAATACGGTAGCAGCGACGTCGACCAATCCACGCCAAGCTATACTCGAGAATCGAGTGAGCAAAATGGTATCGGGTTATCCTATCGCTCAGATGACTGATCTCATCGCCAAGCAGGATAAAACGACAGCCGCCTTTCTTGTGGGTATTGCTAAAAAAGAGAGTAACTGGGGGAAGCGGGTACCGCGGGCTGAGGATGGTTCAGATTGTTACAATTACTGGGGGTATCGTGGCGCTGGATCACGGGGGATAGCGATGGGTCATGGCTGCTTCGGTAGCCCAGAGGAAGCTGTCGGAGTGGTGGGTGGTCGTCTCGACACTTTTGTTAAAGAATATAAATTTAAGACGGCCGAAGAAATGGTAGTTTGGAAGTGTGGCTGGAGCTGCGATGGTCACAGTAATCAGAGTGTCAAAAAATGGATTGCGGATGTTGGTTACTACAAAAAGAAGGTGGCGAACTAAATTATGAGCCGCCGTTTCCGGCCCCATGTCAGGGGTCGGATTTTTGTTTCAGCCAGAAGCCGCTTGACAACGAATTCATTTTGCGGTACGGTAAATCATTATCTTTCGGGCGCTTCGGTTGACCAGCGGAGGGATGATAGAAAACTTCTATATGGTTTAGGTGTATCGGTCGTTATGAAACGAAAACAGATTTCCGTGGTCATCCCGACACTCAATGAAGAAGGGAATATCGAGCCACTTATTAAACGTCTCGTCCGCATGTGTGAGGACCAGGCTCTCACGGGAGAGCTTCTTTTCATTGATGATCGTTCGACTGATGGGACTCGTGATGAGATAGCTCGTCTCTCGAAGCAGTATCGAGAGACACTTGATATCACTTGCCGTCTCAAGCAGGGGAATCGCGGGAAGGCTCAGTCGCTTATCGAAGGATTTGCGTTGGCACAGTATGAGACGATTGTCATGATTGATGCAGATCTCCAGTATCCACCGGAGGCTATTGCTTCCATGGTGGCCAAGCTGGATGAGGGGGTAGATATCGTGGTGGCCGATCGGAAGGAACATGATACGGATTTTCTACGGAAGCTTTTGAGTAAGACGTTTCATTTCGTTTTCTCACGTTTTCTTCATGACCTTCATTGCGACAGTCAGTCGGGACTCAAGGTGTTTCGTAAGAAAATTCTCAATGACGTCTCGCTTTCAGCTAAAGCCTGGGCCTTTGATATGGAGTTTCTGCTCCAAGCCCGCAATTATGGTTACGTTATTGATTCTGTCGAAATTGTGTTTGCAGAACGTCAGGCGGGTGAATCCAAGCTTCAACCGATTCAGGCCATCCTCGAGATTGGCTGGAGCGCTCTCAAATTAAGGTGGCATGGACAGACACCATTAGTTATTTCATCAACTGAAAAACAGGGATCGATGATAGGAGCTGGTATCGCGCATAATCGTCAGCGGTTTGTGACTCATACGACACTCCCTCATCATATTTCAGCACTCCATACCTTTGCTCCATGGCAACGCAACCTCATCTGGGGAGTGCTTTTACTTATGGCTATCGGTCTCCTGGTAAGCCCACTCCACACGGGAATTGTTGTGGTGGCCGTTCTCACGGCTATCTATTTCATCGACGCCATGTTTAATCTCTTTTTGGTGATGAAGAGCTTGAAGACTCCGCCAGAACTTTCCAATACCAAAGAAGAATTGGCTGCGCTCGACGATGTGACGCTTCCAGTTTATTCCGTACTCTGCCCGCTCTATAAAGAGGCTCATATGCTGCCGACGTTCATCTCGGCTATGCAGGCGCTTGATTGGCCAAAAGAGAAACTCGATGTCATGCTCCTCCTCGAAGAAAATGACCCTGAGACTATCATGGCAGCTCAAGCGATGGATCTCCCGGGCTATGTACGCATCGTCGTCGTGCCTCATTCTATGCCCAAGACCAAACCCAAGGCCTGTAATTATGGTCTTTCGTTTGCGAGTGGCGAATACGTGGTTATCTATGATGCGGAGGATATCCCGGAGCCATCACAACTGAAAAAAGCCTATCTCGGGTTTAAAAACTCTGATCCATCAGTACGGTGCCTCCAGGCCAAATTGAATTATTTCAATCCGCACCAGAACCTTCTCACTCGGCTTTTTACAGCTGAGTACTCACTGTGGTTTGATGTCATCTTGCCGGGACTCCAATCTATCAATACTTCTATTCCACTCGGTGGGACGAGTAATCATTTTCGAACGGTTGACCTCCTCGAGCTCGAAGGGTGGGACCCGTTCAATGTCACTGAGGACTGCGACCTCGGGGCTCGTATCTTCAAGCGCGGTTTCCGTACGGCCATCATTGATTCGGTGACTCTGGAAGAAGCGAACAGTGATGTGAAGAACTGGATTCGTCAGCGTTCCCGCTGGATTAAGGGGTACATGCAGACCTATCTCGTCCATATGCGTCATCCGGTCAACTTTGTTCGTGAGAATGGCTGGCACGCGCTTATCTTTCAACTCGTGGTCGGTGGGAAGATTGGCTTCATGTTCATCAATCCCTTTTTGTGGTTGGCGACCCTCACGTACTTTACTCTTTATGCGATTGTTGGGCCGACGCTCGAGGCGCTTTTTCCGCCGCTCGTATTTTACTTTGCGGCTATCTCGCTTGTCTTTGGCAACTTCCTGTATCTCTACTACTACATGATAGGCACCGCCAAACGGGAACACTTCCAGGTGGTAAAATACGTTTTTTTGGTACCATTTTATTGGTTCCTCGTCAGTTGGGCGGCTTTCATTGGTCTCTATGAACTTATCGTCAAGCCACATTATTGGCAAAAAACACTCCATGGTTTGCACGTAAAAAAAGCAGCAGAATCAAAATCGACGAAGAAGCAAGCTAAGTTTCTTTCGAATACACAGTCAGAAAATCGATGGCATATAGCGGCTCGTTTGATGCATCTCGAGCAGATGATAGTCAACCACGCTCCACGCTTTATTCCGAAGTCGTATCTTCATTTCGTTTTCTCCAACAAAGGCGTTCTCATCGGCTTCATGGTCTTGGGAAATGTGTTCAATTTTATTTTCAACGCTTTTTTGGGGCGAGTACTGTCTTTTGCGGAGTTAAACCTCGTGGTTTTCATGAGTACACTCTGGTTTATTACCACTATCTTTGTCAGTGGTTTCGGCTCCACAACGAATCACCGTGTTTCTTACTTGTTGGCCAACAAGGGGAAGGGAGCTATGTGGGCCTTCTTTCTTAAAAATATTAAGGATGTTTCATTGGTTGTTATAGCTGTAGCTATCGCCTGGATTTTGGCAGCGCCACTGCTTGCTCATTTCTTTCAAGTGCAGGATGCCTTTGTTATCGTTCTCTTTACGCCAGCCATTATTGCTGGACTCTTTTCGTATGCCTTCCAGGGGTTTCTCAAGGGGAGTCTCCGATTTTTTTGGGCGGCCGTTGTTCTTTTGAGTGAGGCAGCATCCAAACTGTTGTACGCCATAGTACTTACCTATGCGGGTTTTCCCGAGCTCGCCTACCTTTCTATTCCTTTGTCACTTATGACAGCGGCTCTTTTTGGCTTTTTAGTGATTTGGAACATGCGTGCCTCAGTTCCTCAAAGTGAGATCCGTGAGCGCCTCACTGAAAAAGAGATTACTCAATTTCCGTTCAAATTTTTCTTTTCCTCGATGGCTACGAGCGTATCGACGATTATTTTCTTGAGCGTCGATGTACTTCTGGTTAAACATTTTTTTGGACCAGTAGAAGCTGGACAGTATGCGCTGCTCTCTCTGGTGGGAAAGATGGTTTTTTTCCTTGGTTCGCTCCCGACCGTTTTCATGGTGACGTTTGTCAGTCGCAATGACGGATTAAAAAAGAGCTCCAAGGGTGTCCTCACGGCTATTTTCTTGGCCGTTCTTGCTTTGACCGGACTAGCTTTTCTGGTGTTCGGACTATTTGGATTTTTGACGGCGCCGGTACTGTTTGGGTTGAAAGCGGTCGCTATCGTTCAATGGCTCCCGCTCTACACGCTTAGTATCGCCCTCTTTACTTTAGGCAATGTCATCGTAGTCTATCACTTGGCCAAACGTCACTATGCCTTTTCGCTGGCGGCTTTTCTTTTGGCACTTTCCATGGTTGCCGGACTTTGGCTGGACCATGACGAGTTTTCCGACGTGGTCGAAGTCATCTTTCGGACGAGTTTTATTAGCGCTACCGTCTTTACGGTGATGCACAGCCTCGAGTCAGCTCTACCGTTTTTTGGCCGGGGACTACGTGACTTGTGGGGGGTATTTCGTAACGGTCTTCCTCAGGCGGCACCGCGCCTTATCACCGGCAAGCGCATCCTCATCTTCAACTGGCGCGATAC
Source organism: uncultured Bdellovibrionales bacterium (assembly GCA_964543815.1). Classification (GTDB taxonomy): domain Bacteria; phylum Patescibacteriota; class Minisyncoccia; order Moranbacterales; family UBA1568; genus UBA1568. The sequence continues at coordinate 19,942 of CAZIZG010000010.1, forward strand.
GACCCATACCTTTGCTGGGGGAGCGGAGGTTTACGTGCACGAAATTGCCAAGACCTGGGTAAAAAGTGGTCACCATGTCACGCTTTTTTGCGGGAATGATGGCAAGCAATCACGCTATGAGACAATAGACGGTATTGATATCGTCCGGCGCGGCGGATTCTATCTCGTGTATATCTGGGCCTTTCTTTACTATGTGCTTCGTTTCCGTAATAAGTATGACATCGTAGTTGATTGTGAAAATGGTATCCCGTTTTTTACTCCGGTATACGTCAAGCAACCTATCTACTGTCTCATGCACCATGTCCATCAGGACGTATTTTTCCGTTCACTGCCTAAGCCACTCGCGTGGCTAGCAAGTGCTCTTGAAAAGGATTTGATGCCACTCGTGTATCGCAGCGTTCCATTCATCACCGTATCAGAATCCAGTCGGGAGGAGATGCGAGAACTTGGTATCGGGCAAGCCGGTATTACCATCGTTCATCCCGGCATCGATATGGATGAATTTAGTACCCTGAAAGCAAAAAAGACTACTCATCCAACCATTCTCTATCTTGGTCGGCTCAAGGCCTATAAATCAGTGAATGTGCTCATTCAGGCTTTCCGTATTGTTCTCTCAGAGCGACCAGAAGCGAGACTTATCATTGCTGGTGACGGTGAGGAGCGGGAAAGTCTCAAACGTCTAGCCAAAGATTTGCGTCTGTCGAGTAATCAGATTCACTTTTTGGGATCGGTTTCTCATGGGGAAAAATTAAGACTACTTCAGAGTTCTTGGATGCTGGTCAATCCTTCTTTTATGGAGGGGTGGGGAATCGTCGTTATCGAGGCCAATGCCTGTGGGACGCCTGTTATTGCCTCCAATGTTCCGGGGCTACGTGATTCGGTAAAAAATGCGGATACCGGATATCTGGTTGACTATGGTGATGTCAAAGCATTTGCGGAGACGATGCTTCTCGTTATTCGTGATACCAGGTTGCGTGAAACCTTAGCTAACGGCGGCCGCGCTTGGGCTGAGAATTTTGATTGGAAGTTAAGCGGAACTCAATTTTTGTCCGTGATAAATGGAGGTGAATCAGAGACGAAATGAGTATGGAAACTTCTACAGAGATTCTCAAACCACCGACAGCCACAGATATTCTTTGGGGGGCTTTGGTTTTGGCTTGGACGTCTCGGCGGAATAAAAAAGCAGGGGTGTCTCTTCCAGAAAAAATTGATCAGTACACATTTGTATCGTGTATTAAAAAGTCAGATCATTATGGAGACATGGCGATTGGAGTGTACGAAAAAGAGGGTCAGCGTTATATCGTGAAGCGCTGGCAGGGAGAGTATAAGGACTTCAATTATTATTTCTTATCCCATGAATATTTCGTGACGAACATCATGACGAGGGTCATCCGCGAGCACCCGGTTGCCGGTGTTGCAATCCCGGAAGCAGTTGCCTGTGTAGCTGAATCAACCAGTTTGAGTGTAGTATTTCAGTTTATCGAGGGAAATACTGTTTCAACTCTGGACACTGACAAACAAATCACGCTCTGGAACAAAGCCAATGATGCATTGGAATATCTGAATGCTTATCTGACAGCGGAGGATCGTCGATTAATCGGGACACGTGGTCCAAAGTGGTATCTGATTCTTGCAAGCGGACTTTCTTGTTTGCTTTTACTCTTTCGTCCATCGCGGGCAAAGCTGGTCATTCGGACATGGCAAACGCTCGTTCATCTGATGCGTCATCTTGATGCTCGACTCGTTCTGAATCATCGAGATCTTACCCCAAGTAATCTGCTTCTTGGCGAGCAGGGGACTGTCTATATTCTTGATCTGGAGGCTATGGCTGTAACTCTTCCCGGATACGATCGTGCGTTTGTTACTGTAGATCCGGAAAGTAGCAAGATTGCTACCGCGCTTGGGCCGAAAACGCCGACAGCAACGTACGTGTTTCTTCGGAACTATATCGTGCTGCACCACATCCTTGGTTCTGGATCATACCTCCATGTGAACGAAAAATATCTAGAGATATTGAATGGTCTTTATTCTGAGTAATTATGAAAACAGTCACCATTGGCATCCCAGCACACAACGAGGCAAATGGCATTGAAAAGATGCTTCGTTCAGTATTGGCTCAGAGAGGCTCCTCTTATCAAGTGGAGCGTATCATTGTTGCGTGTGATGGCTGTACGGACAATACGGGTGATATCGTTCGTCATCTCATGGGGGAGTTTCCGCTTCTCGAGCTCATTGATGATGGCGAACGACTTGGCCAGATTGGGCGACTCAATCAGTTTTACAAACTCTCGGAGAGTGATATATTTGTCACCTTTGATGCTGATGTTACGCTCGAGGGGACAGATGTTTTGGAACAAATGGTAGCGGCATTTTCGTCGGATGAGGTTGGTCTTGTCGGTGGCGAAGGGGCACCGCGAACCCCACATCTATTTTGGGAAAAGGTATTTGTAACTTGGATAGAGATTTGGGCTGCTATCAGACAGGAGCTTCATGGCGGCGATAATGTTCACAACCATCAGGGCTGCATTTCGGCTTTGGCTCGGCCGCTCTATAAACAACTAGTCATTCCCAAGGAAGCTATCAGCAATGATGAGTATCTCTATTTTAAAGCCAAGGAGCTGGGTTTCCGATTTGTCTACGCCAGAGAAGCAGTGGTGCGTTACGCGTGTCCGACAACTCTCAGAGATAATCTCAAACAATCCTCGAGGTTTATTCTGACCAAGTATGGACTGCAGTCATTTTTCTCTTTCGACATTCTTCCTGCTTATGGTGTGCCGCATCAGGTCAAGTTTGCTGGTATAGCCAAAGTTTTTTTTCAGAAGCCATTATGGACCATTCTGGCTATCAGTACCCAACTCTGTCTTCGTCTGAGCGGGGGATTATTTGCAGAAAAATTTCACAACGGTCTCTGGACTCAAATCCAAACCTCTAAATAGTTCCTATGTCTGTCATCTCTACTGTCACCATTGGTATCCCCGCCTACAACGAAGAGGCTAACATTGTTCATCTGCTTAACGATCTTTTGAAACAACGTGGCCATGGTTTTGTCATTGAACGGATTATCGTTATGTCAGACGGGAGCTCTGATAAGACCGCTCATTTAGCGGGAGGAGTCAAGGATAATCGCATTGTGGTATATGAAGACGGCGCACGCAAGGGAAAATCAATGCGGCAAAACGATATCATTGATCGAGCGACGTCTGACATATTGGTTTTTTTGGATGCCGATATTTTGATTGAAGATGGTTATTTTATCGATCGTCTCATCCGACCGATTCTGCGCGAAGAAGCTGATCTCGTGTCTGGAACACTCCGAGAAATCACCCCTAAGAATTTTTTGGAACGGATGCTTCACGCTTCAATGGAATTCAAGCGATTGGTTTTTCGTCTCTTTCGGAGTGGTAATAATATGTACAACTGTGTCGGTCCAGTTCGAGTGTTCAGCCGGCGGCTGTATCAGACGATTCGCTTCCGCGCCAATATTGCTGATGATATGTACACCTATCTGTTTTCGGCTGACAACGGGTTTCTCTTTTCGTTTGTTTCCGACGCGGTTGTGTACTACAAGCTTCCTGAAACATTGGCTGATTATCGCAAACAAAGTTTTCGCTACAACAGCTATTTAGAGAAGGCAGAAGATCATTTCAACAAGGATTTCATTGATGCTAATACACGCATTCCATTTTTTCTGTACCTGATTTCGGGAGTGGCTACTTTGGTGAAATATCCCCTGAGCTTCCCTGCCTATATCGGGCTCAAAGTCTATATGCGTCTCTCATATTTCCTCATTCACCGAGAACAACACGACTCTTGGGAGGTAGCTACGAGTTCCAAAGTACTCCGCTAACACGGCCTATGAAATACCCTTCTATTATCACTTCCAGTATTATTGTCCTGCGCCGCTTGGTGTATGCACTCTTGAACGTGCTCCATCGAGTATTTCGGTTTTCGCGCCCGGATGTAGTGGTCTACTGTTATCACAGTATTGGGGCGGATACCTGGCGGTTCACGGTTTCCTTGCCAGAGCTTAAGAGTCAGATTGACTCCGTGCTTGCTGAAGCGGACCCGCTTACGGTAGATGACCTGGAACGGTACTTGACTGGAGAGCTTCTGCTCAAGCGACCGGGGTTCCTCGTTACCTTTGATGATGGATACCGTGATATTCTGGAGACAGTGGACTACTTTCGTGAACGAGGTATCCGACCAGTGGTTTTTGCACTCTCTCAGCCGGAGGCAGCTAATCGGGCTGAAATGGAAAACAGCCGGCCGCTCCTTGATGCTAACGAACTGCATACTCTTTCGGAGAACGGTTGGAGTATTGGGTGTCACAGTGCGACGCACGCTTTCTTCCGTGGTCTGGATGATCTCGGTGAGGCGCGCGAAATTACTAGGGCCAAAGCTGAGCTTGAGCAAATGATTGGACAGACAGTATCAGCCTTTGCCTATCCCAAGGGTGGCTATACGGAATCGGTAGTGAGGACGGTTCGAAAGGCAGGCTATACTCTGGGCTTTACTGTTGAACACGGTATTGTTTCTCGGGGAACTAATCCGGTCCTTATCCCGCGCGTCGGAGTCGATCAGACCCACTCACTCTCTGAATTTGCGGTAATGAGTACGATTTTCGGTATTCGAATCAAGGAAACTCTGACCAAAGTGGTGGGAAAATTTTTATGAATCAGAGAATGATTAATCCCAAAGTATCAGTGTTGATACCAGCTCATAATGAGGAGAAGAACATTGGTCATTTGCTTCAGGCTGTTTTGAGACAGTGTTTTTCTGGCGTGGAACTTGTTGAGGTATTAGTCTGTTCAGATGATTCAACTGATCATACAGTAGTGGCGGCAAAACAGGTGGTGGACAGTCGTCTCCGGGTGATAGAAAACAAAGTTCGTCTCGGTGCCAATGCTACCCAAAATGTTCTCTTGCGTCAGGCTAAAGGGGATATACTTATTCTGCTCAATGCTGATATTGATTTTGCTCATGAAGCATGCCTGATGCAACTAGTACAGCCGCTTCTTGAAGATGCCGCCATCGGCATTACGGCTGCTAAACTTGAGAATATGCCGATCCGCGGATTTTTTGAAAGTATACTTGAGAGCGGTCAGAAATTTCGTCAGGGACTATTTGAACTCGTGGATCCGGACGGGGACACTCTGTATTTATGCAATGGTCGAGCCCGGGCATTTTCCCGTCGGTTCGCTGATCAGCTCGTTTGGCCGGATCAGTGCCCAGAGGATAGTTATTCGTATTTGTTCTGTCAGTTGCGTGGTTTCAAGTTTCGTTTCGTTCCAGAATCTCGCGTCCTGTTCCGCCTTCCCAATTCATGGTCCGATCACGTGAAGCAGAGTCATCGGTACGCGGTGGGCAAAAAAATTTTGGAGCGACTGTTTCGTGAGCGGGAAGTACTCACTGCCTATACGCTACCACTGTCCCTGGTAATGCAGCAGTCTACGCATATGTTCCTCCGGGCACCTCTCAAATTTCCACTCTATCTTCTCGTCGTGTTTGCAGTTCGATTCTCGCATATCGGTCGAGACAGCGAACAGTCTCGCTGGGAACTCTCTCAATCATCTAAACAACTCTATGACCTCTAAATTTTCACTGACCACTCAATCACTTTTGACCGGACTCATCCTGTGTGGGGTGATGTTGGTACTGGTCTTGATTGTGCGGGGACTGCCAGGTAATCCAACGAGTGATGAACTGTTGACGCCGTACTGGACATCTGGGGGGCCACTCGAGCTTTCTCCTGAGCGGGGACGCCTTGCTTTGGTGTATGCTCTCGTGGAGCATCACTCGCTCATTTTTGATGTTTCTGTGGCTCGGCTGGCGATCCCTGACTTGGCTATCAATGCTGCCGGGGAATACGTTTCACTTTTTGCTCCGGCAGTTTCTTTTCTTGTAGTCCCTGGCTATCTTTTGGGAAAGATGTTTGGGGCAGCACAGGTGGGCGCCTATGGTGTCATTGCTTTGTGTGCGTTTCTTAATGTGGTATTGCTCCGGTCCCTTGCCATTCGGTTGGGTGCGCAGAGCTGGGCTGCTTTGACCGGTGCTCTCGTTTTCTTGTTTGCTACTCCGGCGTTGCCATACGCCTCGACCCTCTATCAACACCACGTGACGGTGCTTTTGTTACTGCTTTCTCTTTGGATACTCCTTGCCTGGCGTAATCTCTGGAGTCTATCGTTCGTGTGGCTACTCTGTGCGGCTTCCGTCGTCGTTGATAATCCCAATCTTTTCCTCATGTTTCCAGTTGGTGTCTATGCCCTCAAGAGATTCTATGATATATCGTGGCATGACCAGAAAGACCGCATCAAAAGAATAGCTCTCGGGAGCCTGACCTTTGTTGGCTTGATTATCCCATTGCTCCTTTTTGGTTGGTATAACCAGGCAGCCTATGGTAACCCGTTCCAACTCCCGGGGACGCTTCAAGGGGTAAGTGAAATTGGGAGTGACGGCCGGCCGGCCGAGGAAAACTCCTATGAACAACAAGTCATGTCGGCGGATGAATTGGCCGAACGAGAGAAGGCGCAGGTTTCTGAAAAAACTGCGGTCAGTTTTTTCAAAACGCGTAACCTTTACAACGGCTTCTATATTCACTTCCTGAGTCCGGATCGGGGTTTGCTTGCCTTTACTCCGGTGATGATTCTTGGAATCGTTGGTCTCGTGCTTTTGTATCGAGTTCGACCAGGAGTGACGGCGCTCTTTGCGGCGATTATAGGGGCTAATGTGCTGCTCTATTCTATGTGGGGAGACCCGTGGGGTGGTTGGGCTTTTGGCTCTCGCTATCTCATCCCAACCTATGCGCTTCTCTCTCTCGGGGCAGCCTTTGGTCTCTCACCCTGGCGGGGACGCAAGTGGTTTCTCGTTCTTTTCCTCCCACTCTTTCTCTATTCAGCCTGGGTCAATACTTTGGGCGCTGTGACTACTAATGCCAACCCTCCGGAGATTCAGGTGCTTGCTCTCGAGAAACAAACCAGGCATGAGGAAAAATATACGTTCATGCGTAACTGGGAATACTTAAATGGTCAGTACCAAGCACCGAATGCCAAGTCTTTTCTCTATCAGCTCTGGGCCAAGGACTCGATGCAACCCAGTGAGTATTTCCTCGGGGTATATGGGTTGATACTGTTTGTTACGGCTGGCAGCTTAGTCGGGCTGTTCGGGAAGAATCGTCAGCAACGAATGCGCTAGGTCTATGAAATACATCAAACTTACACAATTTTTCCGTCGTTATCAGGGGGCTATTCTCGCTCTCCTTCTCATGCTTCTTTCTGGTCTCGCCTTTTGGTTCTACCTCCATAATGGGTTGGGACTAGCCTATAACGATGCCCGGTCCCACTTGGACATTGGGCGTCGAGTGGTGGAGGGGTTGAATGTCGGAGCGGCTCAGCTCGGATCAGTTTGGCTCCCACTCACGCATGTGCTCATGGGACTTACTATTTGGGATGATTTCATGTGGCACTCGGGCCTGGCGGGAGCGCTTTGGTCTATGCTGGCGTTTGTTGGTACGGGGATTCTCATCTTTCTCTTTCTGAAGGAACTTGGGGCCGGTATGCTCGCACGTCTTTCAGCTGTGGCACTTTTTGTGGCCAATATCAATATTCTCTATCTCCAGTCAACGGCCATGACCGAGCTCATGCTTATCGGGACGATGACGGCTGGGTGCTACTACTTTCTCCTTTGGTATAAACGGGAAAGTATCATCTATTTGGTCCAGTCGGCTTTTTGGATTATGCTCTCGACCCTGGTTCGTTATGACGGTTGGTTCCTCTTCTTCTTGGCAGCGGTGCTCATCGTCGGTCATGTATGGAAAACAAGGGGATACAAAGTTACCGAAGGGACGATTATCCTTTTCTGTACCCTCGGTGGTCTCGGCGTCTTCCTGTGGCTTTTGTGGAATGCCCTCATCTTCAAGGATCCGCTCTACTTTGCTTTCGGTCCGTACAGTGCCCACTCTCAACAGCTCCAGCTTGAGGGAGCAGGTGTTCTCCCGACCAAGGGACACTGGTTGCCATCGGCTAAAGTGTACTTCTATGCTATGGCTTACAACGTGGGAGCCTTTACGATGGTGCTCGGATTTCTCGGTGCTATTGCCCTGTGGTGCAACAAAAAGATTTCTTCCGGGGTCCGTGTTGCTTCGGTGCTTCTCATGGCGCCACTTCTTTTCAATGTGCTTGCTCTGTATCTTGGTCACTCCGTCCTCTATATCCAGGGACTCTCCGGTGATACCTGGTTTAATGTTCGCTACGGTATCATGATGATGCCGTCGCTTGCTATCTTTATCGGTTATCTCATTCATCGGTTCGAGCCTCTGCGCCTGGTTATCATTGGCCTCCTCGCTTTCGTCACCTTCTTTCAGTTTGCGAGTTATGATGCGGTGACGATTGATGACGCGCGCGTTGGGTCGAGTCAGAAAAACGTGACCGAGATTTCTTCCTGGCTCCACAATCATGCTGGCCCGGAAAAAGGGTTTATACTGATATCGGCTGCGTCACACGACTCCATCATTTTTTCCTCTGGTCTCCCGATGAAGCGTTTCATTCACGAAGGCTCCGGTGTCTATTATGACACCGCCATCATCAATCCTGATCGTTGGGTACGTTACATCGTTGTCCGAACCAATTCGAGTGATGATTCGACCTGGCGGGCCATGGAACACAACCCGGGCTTTGAGCGTTTCCAGTTGGTTGACCACTATCCGTTCGCTGATATTTATGAGCTCAAGCCCGAGTATTTACCAGAGCTCATCACGGAACCGATTCTTCGTCAGAAGTGGGGATTGTAAATTTTTGTCTCGATAGACATGCGTTTCTGGATTTTTTTGGTATTGGTAGGAGTCCTCATCGGGGGAGGATATGTGTTTTGGGCGTCTCAGAGCCTTAATCCCAAAAAGATGGTGCTCTATGCTTCGCCTAAAAAATCAATTTGGAATTTTCAATCCATCGACACAATGAAATATTCGCGCGATTTAGCTTTTGAAAAGCTTGAAGATACGAGTTTCGATGTCGTGATTGAACAGCAAATCGGAGCGATAGCTGAAACTGGTGCCACCCACGTCGCTCTCGCTACACCGTATGATGAGGCCTTCGTTCCGTTTCTTAACCGGTGGGTAGCGAGTGCTCGGGCTCATCACTTGAAGATTTGGTTTCGGGGGAATTTTTCTGGTTGGGAGGGTTGGTTCAATTATCCCAAAATCAGTCGGGAGGAGCATCTCAAAAAGACAGAAGCCTTTCTCAGTAAACACAATGACCTCTTTGAGGATGGCGATGTGTTTTCTTCTTGTCCCGAATGTGAAAACGGTGGTCCTGGGGATCCGCGCCAGACAGGTGATGTGACCGGTCATCGGCGCTTTCTTATCGCGGAGTATACCGTTATGAAACAGGCGTTCGAGCGGGCCAATAAGAACGTGCGGGTCAATTTTTTCTCGATGAATGGCGATGTCGCGAAACTCGTCATGGACAAAGAAACAACGCGTGCTCTCGGCGGTATCGTCACGATAGATCATTACGTGAAGACACCGGAGCAACTCGCCAAGGATATAGAGGCAATAGCGGTACAGAGTGGCGGTCGGGTCATCTTGGGTGAGTTCGGTGCTCCCATCCCGGATATTCACGGTTCGTTTACGGAGGCGCAACAACGTGATTGGATCAGTCGTACGCTGTCGCTTCTTCAGAACATATCGGCTCTTGAGGGGCTTAATTATTGGTTGGCGGTTGGTGGGTCAACAGAAATCTGGCATACCTCAGGCCAGGCCAATGCGGCTGTCGAAGCACTCAAGCGTTTCTATCATTCCCGTATTTTTTACGGACGGGTATACGATGACATCGGTCGGTCCATCGCCGCTGCTCAGATTCAGATTCGGGATCGTCGTACTACTACCAATGAGGATGGCTACTTCGAGCTTCCGGTGCCGGATTATGAAACAGGGGATATGCTCACGGTCAATAAGCAGGGATATGGTCAACAGATTCTCTCGCTTCGTGGTGGCAATATTCCCAAGGTGATACTGGTGAAGGCTAACAAAAATTTCATCGAAACTCTCTCCGCTTTCAGTCAAACGATGTTTGGAAAGAACCGATGATTCATCTTAGGAATGAGATAGCTCTATAGAAAGATAAAGTTTTTCGTGTTAGTGTAGAGAGAGGTCGGGAACATAATATATTCTCTCACTAATATGAATATGAAAAAAAATATACAATCTTTAGGATTTTTTGTTGCGGCGTTGGTCGCTTTTTTTGTTTCTTATACGGGTTCGGCGTTTGCTGATACAGTAGTTTCTGACTTTGAAAGCCCGACATTTAGTGTGGGTAATATCAATGGTCAATATGGTTGGATGAAGACAGGGTCTTTTGATGTTACTGTTGACGCAAACTCTTTTGGCTACGCATCTTTTGGTGGACAGGTGCTTCGAACTTCCGATGCTGTTACAAGTGGTTCATTTGGAGATCAAACATTTGGTAAGTCACTCACTGATTCGGTTGGAGAAACGGATGCTACTAATGGTGTCTTTTCTGCTGGTACAAAACAGGCTCGTTTTGAGTTGCAGTTTGATATCGCTTCTACTCAGGCTACGGAACAACCCGGGATGCACGTATCTGTTTCGCCGGATCGCGGGGACGGCTCTCGTATGAGCTATCTTCGTTTTGATGACAGCGCAGAAGGAATCAAGGTATTTTTTGATGATGTGACTAATCCTGGTCCGATTGGTACGGTTTCGTCTTTCGATGAAACGAATATTGCTACTCTTAGTCGTGCACCGCATACCGTGAAGCTTATCTTGGACACATTTGATGGCCCTGGAAATGATGTAGTGAGGGTGTATATAGACAGTAATCTCGTTCATATTGGGAAAAGCTGGGAGGACTATTATCGATATGATCCAGAATCAGTAGCAGAACAAAGTCCACGGATTGTAAAAACAGTTCTCTTTCGAGAGAGTGGTACGGCCAATGTGGCTGATGCTGGCAAGGGGTTTCTTATTGACAACCTGATGCTCATGTCTGGACCGATTGTTTCAAGTCCGGCCATAAATGCAGTGACTGTTTATCCTGCTGACATGGCGACCAGTACAGCGGATGTTATATCAACACCTACGAAGTGGTTCTTCTATGATGATGTGGCTGACGCTATTGATAACGCTATCGGATCATTTGTTGCTGGTCCTGCAACGGCTCCTGTTGGGACGGGAAGCGCAGAAATTGCTGTTACTGGATCACAACGACGTAATCTCGCGACCTATCAATTTTCTGGGACAAAACTGGGAGATATTAACACTCTCAAGTTTAGTACCTATAACAGGTCGACTGGGAACGGCGGAGGGAGTTCTCGTTCGGCTTATCTTAATTTTAATGTGGATTTTACGGGAACAAGTAGTACATGGCAGCGGCGAATTGGTTTTGTTCCAAGTCAAAACGGGACGGTAGTACAGGATAGCTGGAAGGAGTGGGATGCAATACAAAATGGCCAAGCCATGTGGTTTTACTCTGGTGCTACTTGGCCAACTACCGCTACGGGTCCTGATGCTGGTCTCGTGGGTGTTTCTGGATCTACCTTGCGGAGCTGGAATACGCTTCTCGCGGATTATCCTGGCATTCGTGTTTTGACAGGGGATTCTTGGTTAGGACTTCGTGTTGGCGAACCATACGCGGATGGTTATACGGAAAATTTGGATAAATTTGTCTTAGGGACTACTTCCTCAGTAACTACCTGGAATTTTGATCCGACACCAGCACCAACAAGTGTGAGAGTTCATCTCTACAAGTATTTGGATGGCGTAATGGCGACGTCGGAGAGTGCGAATGGCGTGAGCTTTCCGATGTTTACGGCAACTTATAATGCGCCGTTTACTTTGGGACCAAATGGCTGGACAGAAGGCGATATGCCATATGAAGCATCGACCGGACCTATGGCTCTCGGTGCCTCATACGCTGCCGAAGAAAAACTAGATACTTCGCTTGTAGGGACTACTTGTGATGGTCTTCATACGTATGCTCTTTCGGGGTATTCGGTGGGAAACACCTTTGAGGATGCGGTACAGGCAACAGTTTCAGTAATTCCGCCAAGTTTTACTGAACTTACCAGTGACAAGTTTGTTATCGTGCGCAATATTACTTGTCCGCCCGCGGCTACACTTAAGGTCCATATCTTGAAGTATCTTGATGGACAGAAAGCAAGCGTAGTACCAGGGAATTATCAATTTCCAATGACGGCCACCTGGAGTGCCCAGAATATTGGTGCTGGAACGGGTGCTTACGTACTTGGGAATAGCCATGGTGGAGCAGCTGATGTTTATGGTGCTGATACGAGTGCTATGAGTGCTCCGGCAGACTATACCACCTCAGAGGTGACAAGCGGTGATTCACTCGTGGTGGCATCCCTTGAACAGTGCGTCCCTGGAAAATTCTATTTGGATGGATATCGTGTGAGTGATGCTAATTTCGCTAGTGCTGCATCAGCAGCTTTAGTGACAGCGGCTCCAGTTTTTGTTGGTCTCACGACTGACCGTTACGTCATTGTTGAGAACAAGACCTGTCCAACAACGGGGAGTATCAGTGGTATGAAGTACAACGATCTCAATCGAAACGGTAAAAAGGATTTGAATGAACCAGGCCTCGCTGGTTGGACGATTCGTCTGAGAATTGGCAAGACGATTGTTTCAACGGTGACTGGCGCTGATGGCTCATATAGTTTTACGGATTTGACTCCTGGAACGTACCGGGTACGTGAAGTGCACCAGCGAGGTTGGAAGCGGATGAGTAAGAATCCAAAGCCGATTGTTCTCGTGGCGGGTGCTACCGTGACGGATGTCAACTTTGGCAATGCGGTCACACGTCGAGGGGAGAGGGAAGATGATGATCGTGACGATGAGCGCGATGATGAATCAGGCAACTACTACAGCGGACACGACCGTAATGAGTATGATCGTGACTCCAATGATAAGGAACACAGGACTGATCAAAAGAGAGACTCTAAAGGGAAGCGTGATAACTCGTAATTAAAGAATGAGATTGTATCGTTCTATCTTTACAAAAGGGAAAATTCATGCTATAATGGATTTACAAAGGCTTGAAAGAGCCAGAAACATATGGAACGGGTGACCCCCGTTCCTTTTGTTTTTCTCCCAATAAAGCCAAAAGTATTATGCAGACCATCAAACAAAACAAAACGAGAGAAGCCATGATACTGATGACTATCGTCGGTATCGCTTCGTCGTTTACGTTTGTCCTTACGGCGGTAGCTTCGGGTCTTAATCCGACCGATATCATTGCGCTCGCCAACGCCTCTCGTACCAAGGCTGGTCTCACTCCGCTTTCAGAAAATGTCACCCTGGCGACCGCGGCCAAAAACAAGGCAAACGACATGATTAAAAATGATTACTTTGCTCACACGTCTCCGAAGGGCGTGGAACCGTGGTATTGGATTAAGGATGCTGGTTATCAGTACAAGGCAGCAGGGGAGAATCTCGCCATCAACTATACGGATGCTTCAGAACAGCATGAGGCCTGGATGAAGAGCGAGACTCATCGGGCCAATATCATGAACACCCGCTATCAAGAAATCGGAGTAGCTGTCGTCCACGGCAAGATTGCTGGTAAGGATTCAACGGTGACGGTGGAGTACTTCGGGGCGCCGCTCGTAGTGGCAGCCGATACGCTGGCCCCGACCAAGGCTCCCGCTGTTCCTGCTTCCGCCGAGGTTAAGGGAAGTGAAGCAGTGATTCCGGTGGCACCGCTTGAGTTGGCGAAGCAAGTTACTGTCCCGCCTCTCCCGACGGTTATGCCGGCCTACGATCAGGAGATGCTCTGGCTCATCGTGCTCTCACTGGCTTGGTTTGCTCTGACTGCGGTCTTTGTACCGCTCGCCTTTCTCGCCCAGGCGCTGCGGGTTGTGCGAACCAAAGAGGGCGACTCTCGAACGGTTTCGATTCCTATCGTCGCTTCCATCCATATCGATGGAGTCCACAAAAACGCCCGCTAGTATCAATAAATCAGACAGGTCTTCCTCGGAAGGTCTGTCTTTTTGATGGGAACTACACGGAGAAGTTCGTGATATACTAAGAGAAAGATAACATCATTCCCATGAAGATATTTTTTCTGACCCTTGTTCTCGTGGTGACACTTGGTATGGTCTGTATGCCAGAGGTGACTTTTGCTGCCAATGGTGATGGCGGACTCGTCCCCTGTGGCCGTAACCAAGACGACTCTACCACTCCTGATATCGACGAAACCAAACCCTGTACCATGTGTCATATCATCATTGGTGGTCAAAGAATCATCGGTTGGGGGATGAAAATCATGACCGTCATAGCTCTCACCATCATCCTCGCCATGGGTGTCCTCTATATCGTCTCAGCCGGAGATCAAGGACTCATGCAAACTGCCAAAGGAGGACTTACCGCTGCTTTTGTGGGATTCGCTGTCATGCTCTTAGCTTGGCTTATCGTGAATGTGGTTATCACTGTCTTGGCAGATACCGCCTCTTCTGACAAACCCTTTGCTAATCTCGTCTCTACTCCTGGTGTCTTCAACTTTGCCTGTGATATTACTTCTAATGTGAATGGGCAGTAGGAGGCTAGTCAGATATTCTTCAAAAGAAAGACATGGAAGACAAAAAATTATCTATCCTTCCTATTCTGATACTCATCCTCACTGGGCTTTTTTCTTTTCCTTGGTTTACCCGGGCCGCCTCTCCTGATTGGACCGTGACCATGTATCGCTGGGATGATATGAGTGGGGTAATGCCGCGAACAGGTACGATCAATGCGGGAGAATCCGTAACTATCAGGTATAACCTTGAGGGTTCACCCAAAAACAGTCAAGGACTCTTTCTTAATGTAACGTGTGTGGTGTCGGATAGCACGGGTGGAAGTTGGGTCTTTAGCGGTCAGCCCAATACAGTGAACAGTCAACTGATGAGCCAGGCATTTGTTTACTATCCTACCGAGAACACGACCTATTCTTTCCGCTGTCAACTGGAGAATGATGCGACTGACTTCGCTGAGTCGACCCCGCCTATTGCTATCGCTGTAAATGGTGGTACGAGTGGCGGGGGATTTACGTGTACCGGGACTGCTCCTTGGCTTATTTCGTCTTATACCGATATCTACCCTGGCGATGGCGATGAGAGTGCGCTGACCGAAGATACCCCTTGGTTGTTTGCGTCAAGTAATACGAATCGATTGTGTGAGTTTCATTGTCAGCCTGGTTCTCAGTGGGTTGAGGGGCGTAATGGCTACACCTGTACCCCTCCTGGTGGTGGCGATCCTGTTGGTGGTGGTGATCCAACGGCTACTGTATCGCTAGTGGCGTCTGATACGGCTGCTCGTCCCGGACAATCAGTGACCCTTAATTGGAATACTCAGGGGACAACAACCTGTACCATTTTTGCCATTGCCGTCACCAGCACTGGGTCAAGCTATGCTGTCCCTGGGTTTCCGACGACATTTTCCGTAGCGCAAAGCGGTGCCTCTGGCCAAATGACAGCAACTCCGGAAGGGGAATCAACGAACTACTCTCTGTCCTGTCTCGACACGATGAATGTCCATCATGATTCAATCCCATGGAACGTCCGCATCTGGGATGCGCCCCAGGTAGATTTTCATGTGAAGTCTGGTATGGCTACTATCAATGCGGGACAATCCAGCGTACTCCAGTGGACAGTAAGTAGCGTGAGCAAGGGGTGTGCTATTTATAAGTCAGCGATAGCTCTGGGGAATGAGGTAGGGGGAGTTATTTCAGCTGGGAACAATAATCTATCAGGTGAGTACACCGTCTCGCCGACTGCTACGACGGATTACATCATGTCTTGTGCTCAGGCCACGACGACACCACCTTTTGAACTCGTGGTGAGGAAAACTGCCAAGGTGACTGTAAACGGCAGTAGCAGCAATGGTAGTCCTACTGGTGGAGGGAGTAATGGTGGTGGTTGTACTCCGAGCACGGTGTGTGCCGCTACGACCTGTATCGGCTATACCTGTTACAGCTGTGGTACCCAAATACCTGGTACGATGAATTGTAGTAATGGCGCCGCTGCCGCGCCTACGGCTTCCGCCTCCCTCGTCCCCTGTGGCCGTAACCAAGACGACTCTACCACTCCTGATATCGACGAAACCAAACCCTGTACCATGTGTCATATCATCATTGGTGGTCAAAGAATCATCGGTTGGGGGATGAAAATCATGACCGTCATAGCTCTCACCATCATCCTCGCCATGGGTGTCCTCTATATCGTCTCAGCCGGAGATCAAGGACTCATGCAAACTGCCAAAGGAGGACTTACCGCTGCTTTTGTGGGATTCGCTGTCATGCTCTTAGCTTGGCTTATCGTGAATGTGGTTATCACTGTCTTGGCAGATACCGCCTCTTCTGACAAACCCTTTGCTAATCTCGTCTCTACTCCTGGTGTCTTCAACTTTGCCTGTGATATTACTTCTAATGTGAATGGGCAGTAGGGTGGTATAATAAAGGCATGAATATGAGCAAGGCATTCTTTCGTGAAACAGTGCTGGCATTTTTTGTCTCCGCTCTTTTTCTTGTTTCTTCCGCCGATGTTTTCGCCGCCGCGTCCTATGTTGATCTCAAGGTATCAAACGGCAGCACCGTCGTGATGGGCGTCACTGGAACACCATCATCGAAAGAGATGATAAAAGTAGAAGTGGGACAGTCGATTAATATTCAGTGGAATTCTAATATTTTATATAACCCTTTTGATCCTAATGGTGGAGCCTGCATGGCGAGCTCATACTTTGGTTCGATGGCCAACCCGTTCTATATCCAAAGCTCTTCTACGTACTTGGATCACCCTTCGAGCGGTATCGTGACGGCAACCATGACTGGCGCGGGTTACTTCTTTGTAAGCTTCATTTGCTCGGATAATATTGTTGGATTAACCGAAAAGAAAACAGTGACTATTGCGGTCAGCCCCCCTGGTACCAATGGTTGTGTGCCGACGTATACGTGCTGGAAGAATATCTGTGGCCCGGCGACGTGTTCCGAGTGTGGGATTGTTATCAATGGGTGTTCTTGTCTCAATGGTGTTTGTCCTGCTGCTGGAAATGGCTCAGGGAGTAGTTCTACGAGTAGTAGTTCTGGCAGTGCCATCATCAAAACTCCTCCACCCACCACCGACCCCACCCTCATCACCTCCTTCTCTGCCAACACGAACTCCCTCA
>CAZIZG010000011.1:0-16933 GCA_964543815.1 uncultured Bdellovibrionales bacterium
TGCTCCGGCGATAGGATTCGAACCTATGACCAAAGGATTAACAGTCCTCTGCTCTACCGCTGAGCTACGCCGGAATGCGGTTTCTTATAAATTCTCTTCCCCGAAAACTTTTCAACTGCTTCTCCCTTTTGAGAGATTCTTGTCTTGTTGAACATTCTTCAGAGTAGATTACAACCCATGAGCCTTTAAACCTTGAAGTATAGCCTTTGAAAGCACCTTGGTTATGAAGCTGTAATCTATCCTCAAGATTCTTTGTTTGTCCGATATAAAGCTTATTATAAGCTTTATTGTAGATAGCGTAAACAGTATACATACTCTTTCGCTCTACCGCTGATCCGCCAGCTGGCGGAACGCCGGAATGCGGTATTCCCAAAAAGGAACAGGTTGATTATAGCAAAATAGCGAGTTCTGGCAAGGCTCCTCCTTGGGTAAAAGAAAAAGCCTCCGAATCATTGTTCAGGAGGCTTGGGCCGGTCAAAAGGTCAAGGCTTTTCGAAGTGCTGGGGGTCAAACGGCTCCTGCCAGTTCACACCACACACCCACCCCCGACTCTGAAAGAGTTTGACGACCGGCGAGTCGAGGACGATGGTCCCAGGTGCCTCCGGATCGTACGTCGCCCCCTCTGGGGACCAGACCCCTTGAGAGCGGCACGGATTCTGCCAGGGGTTCAGGTCAATGGCCCGACCATAGGCGTGCTTAGACAGTCGTGGCGGATTGGAACCAGCGATGAAACGGTAGTTCCAAGCACTCGTGTTGTTGGCAGCCATGGAGCGTTCATCACTCCACCCATGGGACGAGATGGGTACCATGGAAGCAATGGGGAAGTACATCCCCTGAAGCATCAGAAACAGGAACTGCACATCGAGAGCAAGCTCCTGATCCACGATGAGCTGTCCGTCGTGTGTCCGGCCGTCAAATCCGTAGTACGGCACGTCGAGGAGAACGAGCCTGTTCCGAATCTCAGGTGGGACCGACAAAGGACAGACTGACTCCTCGGTCTCTCCGAAAGCAACCTCCGGTGAAAGCAAAGAACTTCTGTTTTTCGGTGGTGGCATGTATGCCCTCCTCAGTACATTGAGATGTCAATGAAAACCCTCCCCGAGATGGGGAGGGTGTACGATAGCGCTTTTAGACGGAATCGTCAACGACTTAGTAGTCCTTGAGTTTACGCAAATTCTCGTGCTCACGAATCTTTTCCAAAGCCTTGGCCTCAATCTGACGGATACGCTCACGCGTCACTCCGAACTCCTGCCCTACTTCCTCGAGCGTGTGGGTCACGCCGTCCTCGAGACCGAAACGGATGCGGAGGATTTTTTGCTCACGCGGTGTCAGTTCGTTTAGGATGTCAGAGATGTGCGACTTCAAGAGCTTACGTGAGGCGGCCTGATGAGGCATAACGGTTTCAGTATCCTCGATGAAGTCACCGAGTACGCTATCATCCTCATTGTCTCCAACAGATGTTTCGAGCGAAACGGTCTCCTGGGAAATTTTCTGGATGTGACGAATCTTTTCTACTTCCATATTCATTTCCGCAGCGATTTCTTCCGCGAGTGGCTCCCGACCGAGTTCCTGTACCAAGCGGCGGGTTACCTGAGCGTACTTGTTGATAGTCTCCACCATATGAACCGGGATACGAATGGTACGAGACTGGTCAGCCAAAGCACGAGTAATCGCCTGACGAATCCACCAGGTAGCATAGGTTGAAAATTTGAAACCCTTGCGATAATCAAATTTTTCCACCGCTCGAAAGAGACCGATATTTCCCTCTTGAATGAGGTCAAGGAGCGAGAGGTTATGGGAACGTCCGACATACTTCTTGGCGATAGACACCACGAGCCGGAGGTTGGCCTCCGTCAGACGCTGCTTGGCGTTCAAATCATTTTTTTCAATGGCTTTAGCCAAACGTACTTCCTCTTCACCGGAAAGGAGCTGTACCCGACCAATTTCCTTCAGATACATCTGAACTAAATCCGAAGTGCCATCAGCCTCATCACCCATGTCCATCATCTTTTCCTTGGGCTTGGCCGGGGCCACTTCTTTCTTCCCCTTCTTTTCTTTCTTACCAAATCCCTCACCTACCTTGTCAGTTTCAATCTTGAGCATCTCTTCAGAACCCACCACTCGCACCCCCGATGTCTCGAGACGTTCATAGAGGGTTTCCAGTCCTTCAAGGTCCTGCTCCACATCCGGCAAAATATGAATGATTTCATCCTCTGTTACGAAACCACGCTGCTTCCCACGAAACAAGAGCTCATCAAAAGCGCTCTGCTTAGTGGTAGCCTTCTCTTTTTTGACCCCTACTTTTTTCTTGCTAACCGCTTTCTTCTTAACCACCTTGTGAGTCGGTTTTTTGACTACCTTCTTCTTGGTCTTTTTCGGTGTTGTCTTTTTCGGTTTTTTAGCAACCTTCTTCACCACCTTCTTGGCTTTTTTGACCGCCTTTTTCTGAACCGGCTTTTTCGCCGCCTTCTTGGTATTTTTCTTCACTGTCTTTTTGGCCTTTTTTGTCACCTTCTTGTTCGCTTTTTTCACTGCCATAGACGCACGTTTTAAAAACATTAGAATCCCCTTTTTCCTTAGAGGTATTGTATCATAGCAAATCCCGCCTCACGAGGAAAGCCCCGTCTCAATGGGAGAGGCATTAGCAGCAGAAACGGCAGCAAATTCCCGAAGAAGCCTTTGCTCGAGCGTTTTGTCCTTTTGGGCGCGCGCTTCGCCGAGAGCCTGCTCAAGCGCAAGGAGCTTCTCCCGCTTGGTCACCTCCCCATGAAGATCTACAAGGTAACGCTTTGCCAATGCGGTCAGAATTTCTTCGCGTTCCCCTTCTTCTTTTCCATTAATATCTGGCGACTCAAGCATTCGGAATGATAGCCGAGCTGCTTCACTTTTAAGTTTGGTATCCTCGATGAGACTCATCGGGTCGCGTTCTGCTCCAGACTGAACCAGAAAGAAAAATAAGGGGTGTCGCTCAAAGAATGAATGAAGCGAGAGTTCCTGAATACGAGATAAAATCTTAGGAACAGTCCTCACCTCGGCATACATGAGAGCGATTATTTCTTCCCGTAAAAGCTCTGATCGCTTCCCAAAAATATGCTCTGCTTGAAACGTCGATTCTGATTTCCGTACTGGTTCGGGTCCATCCCGACGGACTTGCTCCAGAAACAATTTGTTCACGGCGCCCGTAATGACGCGTTCATCCATCTCCAGGGCTCGGGCCAAATCCTTGATAGCCTCCGCTCGCTCGATGGGATTTTTGACAACCCGAAGAAGAGCAACGTACTCATCCACTATCTGCCGTTTTCCGGAAGGGGTCATATCATGCGTCGTGAGACTGGTCTCAAGAAAATACTTGAGGGCTGGTTTGGCTCCTGCAACCACTTCACGTAATTTTTCCGCATCCTCGCGACCCATATCGGCTGCGTCTTTCCCAAACGGCAGCCTCACAATCGATACTTCTAATTCTTTCTCGAGGGCCAACTCAGCGCTTTTTTTGGCTGCTTTCTGGCCTGCCTTGTCCATATCGAAAAAGAGACGTACTTCCTGACCATAGCGTTTCATGAGGGAGAGCTGCTCATCAGTGAGCGCTGTCCCAGACACCGCTACCGATTCTCCAATACCTGCTTGGTGCATGGCGATAACGTCCATATTTCCCTCGACCACTACCGTCCGACCATTTTGTTTCATGGCCTGTTTGGCATGGAACAACCCATAGAGCGCCCGACTCTTGTGATAGAGCACTGTCTCTGGCGTATTGATGTATTTGGCTTGCGATTCATCACCTCCCGGTGCCACTCGAGCTGAATAACCAATGGTATGGCCGAAGATATCAAAGATAGGAAACATGATGCGGTCTCGGAAGCGATCATAACCACCCGTTACCGTATGGGTTGTATCACGGGGTGCCGTACTTTCCTTTTTGATAAGGAGGCCAACCTGTTCCAACTCTGCCACGGTAAATCCTTTCTTCACAAAGAATTCCAACTGATGCCGCCAACCATCCGGAGCATAGCCTAGACGAAAAGATTTGATGCTCTCATCGGAGAGCCCACGGCCACGCAAATAGGCAAGAATCTTTTCTTTCCCACTTCCATCCCAAAGTTGCTTCTCGTAAAATTTCGTCGCTAACTCCAAAAGGGAGAAGAGCCGATCCTTACTTTCCTTATTGCCCCCATCCGCCGGTGTGTACTTCGGGAGTTCCACCCCGGCCTTTTCCGCCAAGAGTTCAAGCGCCTCCCGAAAATCGAGTCCTTCTATCTCCATGACAAAAGCAAAAGCATCACCACCTTTGCCGCAGCCAAAGCAGTGCCACATGTTTTTTTCCTCATTGACCATAAACGACGGGGAGCGCTCTTGGTGAAATGGACAACAAGCTTTGTAATGAGCACCCGCCTTTTCCAAACGAACATAGGTCGAGATGAGCTCAACGATATTAATCCGGGCCTTGATTTCTTCGGTCGTACCACTACTCATAGATACCTATGCAAAACGATGTGAATATATCAAGCATAACGCCAAAGACCCGTGAAAAGCAAATCCTCCGGCTGAACCGGAGGACTAAAAAAGCTCGATAAAGAAACTAGCGATTTTTTCCTACAATGACGAGAATATCAGCCCCGGTTGGCGCTTCTTCGCCATCGGGAAGCATCCCAACCTTCCCCTTCACCGCGTAAGAAAGCGATTCTGCCAGAACCGGGCTCTTCCCAGTCAAATCAACCACTACCGTATCATCATATCTCTTGGTAGCCACTTCTTTGGCGGTTATAGTTGCCTTGGGATAAAAATTGAGCAGCGTCTTTTCCATGGTAGCGGTTGCCCCAGACTGACCCGACCCGTTATAGAGAGCCACTTTCAAGGTATCAGCCGAAGCTCCACCATTGGCTGCTTCCGTATTGGGACTGGCTGGAATAGTCGGACTCCCAGGGGTAGTGGTTTGAGGAGGAGTATTTTGAGCCGTCTGAGGATTGATGTTGACCGAGGTAATATCAACGATTTTTTTCAGACTGGGTCTATAGAGAATAGCTCGGCCACTCTGACTATAGATGAGAACTTTATCACCATTTTCCGATTTCTGAAAAAAAGGTTGCCCGGCTAATTTTTCCTTATCGGTGACCGTCGCCAGGGTCGGCGTTTCGTTTTCAGGCAAAAGAAGCGATTGACTGATTTCCTTGGTCAAATCTTCAATTTCCTTGGCCTCTTTCACGGATGTGGTGTTGCGATACTGCCAATAAAAGTATCCAGCCGCACCCACCGCCACCAAAAGAAGCACCCCTAAAACGAGTGTTACCGGGAGTGATCGCTTGGGTTTGATAGCTGCCCCACGTGAGACATCGATAGGGCCCTTGGTTATTCTATCCATAGTACTCTCCTATTGTAACGCACAATGAAACCGTGAGGCAAGACACTATTCTATAGCTTGATAGGAACTGGTAGCAATTTTCTGAATTACCTTTTCCATATCATCATAATTTGACCCCTCGGTCATGATACAGAGAATGAACGGGTCATTCGGCTTATAGACAATACCGCAGTCGTTGAGTACATGGGTCACCACTTTACCATCCTCGGTCACCCCCTCGGCTTCACCAAATTTATGAGCCACCCGCACCTCTCGAGGAACCCCAGCCACGATGCCTTTCGTGAACGTGGTTTGGGTTAACATTTCGAGTAACTCATTGGAATAAGCAATATTGAGGTACGAGGCATTGTAGAGCGAGCGAAAAATACTGCCATAGACACGAGTGGTGACACTCCAGGCTCCCTCCCCCGCTCCGGCTGGTGGCTCATAAATACCGAGGTCGCTTAGCACTTTATCCCGGAGCACTGATCCGGCATCAGCCAGCAATTTAAAAGGAGCATTATCGGAATACACAATCATATGCCGAATCATCTCCCGAACAGAGTAGGTCTTACCTGGTTGAAGCGGCTCGACAGGTGGGTAGTGTTGATCTGTATTATCCGGCGTATCAACCGGTATCTGAATCTGACGATCAAATACCCCCGGCTCCAATTCTGCTATTTTATAGTAGAGGACCGCGATAGGCAGCTTGATGAGACTGGCTGGATAGAATTTATCGGTATCATTCACTCCAAACCAACGCTTGGAATCAAGGTCACGAAAAAAGACAGAAGCACGCACGATGTGATGCGCTTCTTTTTCTTTCGTTATGATATCCGTCACTTCACTGTGGAGGTTTTCAATCTGATCTGCCTTATCATCAAAAGTCTGACAGTTGACCCCGCTACTGAGAAAAGGAAACTGGTCATTGCATGCTTCCCGATCCATTCGAGAAGCACTCTTTTGTGGTAGTACCCAGACCGAAAAAGCCCCAAGACCGAAGGCGCACACTATCAAACATGGTACTAGGTATTTTTTCCACATATGGTACCTATTATAGAAGAATCCTTCTTCTCTCACAAGCAAAAGCCACCCAACTGAGGGTGGCTTTGAGAGCTTATGGCGTGACAACCGAATCCGGTACTGGAGTCTCTACCGATGGGGTTTCGACTGGTGGGACAGCCTCTGAGGCTGGAGCAGTCTGGATTTCAGGTTCAGGCGTCACAGTTTCAGTCGGTGTCACTTCCGGTACTGACGGAGCTGGCTCCGTCAGCGGACTCGGCGCGGGAGTCTTGGCTTCAGGAACCGGTGCGATATTTTGCGAGACCGAGGTCGTGGCTCGCTTGACAGCCAGTGCCACCCACGAGAACTGGAGCTCATACGGTGCCTTCTTATTAAGCACAATAGTGAAGCCAGCGGTACTTTTTTCGGTCACTATGTATTTGAGATCGGCGTCGAAAACCGTGTCGAGGTAATCCTGTTCCACTGCCGCTACATCGGCCGCGAGGGTCGCGTCTACCTCACCATCAAGAAGCGGGGACTGATCATTGGTAAGCGTTACCGCCACGATAGGCTGACGTGGATAGGGAGTCTCGAAGGTAACATGAACCCGCTGTTCATCCTTTTTGATGAGAGCGAAGCCAGCGGTGTCAGTTCCAAAGGTCGGAGACCTATCGAAGGCCACGTTGCCCTTAAAGAAAACATCTCCGAGGAAATTGGCCAGTTTCGAAAACACGGTATCACCATCAAACTGGGCCGCCCCGCCTATCTGAAGCGCCCCGGCAACCGTAAGTTTACCCAAGATACTCCCATCAAGCTGGACCGCCAGTGTATCCACCGAGAGATTTTTCATGACTACCGCCAACTGCTGTTCAGTTACTGGATCTTGGGTCGGGTCAGTTGTCACTGGAGCACTGAGGCCAGCATACTTTTCCGAGAGACGCGAGAGAGCGTCAGTAAAGACCTGGAGCCCTTCAATTTGATCAGCTTTGATATGCTTGGCAAAGATAGTATCGGCGATAATAGTCGGACTGATAATTTCACCCGTAGCCGAGATACGGTCAGCGAGTACTTCAGAGGATGGAGCACCACTTGCCACCCGGCTCTCATGGAGTCGTTTCAGATACTCGAGTATAGCCTGCTCTTTGGTCGGCACACTGACCGCCAACCGCACGGTGGCAGAGGTCAGGAGACCATCGTTTTCTACCTGCGGTGTTGAGGTATCGAGTCCACCATCAACTCCCCCACCCACTAATTCCTCATCGCTCATGGCGAGTTCAATCGGGGCGCCATAATAATTGGCGAGGTTCACGAACATCATGACACTACCACACTTCGTTTCCGGAAAGTTTCCCAGACCCTGTGATGGACAAGGAGCAGCCGTGGCCGGATCAAAGGCTTCAAGCGCCCGACCAAGCGAGCGGCCAGCCAGAGTCGCTTTCATGGCATAGCCTGGGATAGAGGCGGAGGTCAGCGTATCGCCAGCCTGGATAGGGCCGTTTTCAGTACTGACCCGGACAGGAACACGTCCGACCAAGGCTATTGGATAGGAATTATCCGTGTAGCCACCAGCGACAAACCCTGGCTTGGTTGAAACCACTCCGATGATATTGTTCTGATACTGACCAGTGGCTCGGAGCACTGCCTCTGGGTTGGCCTGATCAATCATCACTACCTCACCCTTTTCGAGGGACTGAGTTGAAGTATAGTTTTCAGCGAGGTCAGCCCCACCGGAGTAGAACCCACCCTGAGATGACGAAAGGATACTGCCATTGGTCGTTACTCGAAAGACATTGAGACCATTGTTCTGAAGGGTCACCAAATCCATCCCGTTCGTTATCTGGAACGAGTTGACAGTTGGGAGAGCGATATTGCGGTAGCTATAGGCCAATCCGCCACCGGACCCCAGATATACCCCGTTTTGATTATAGCCATGGGTTGGGAAATCACGGCGGAAATTAATCTGCACTTGTGCCCAAGTTTCCCCACCGGCATTACCAATTGATCCACCAGGGTTACTAATGGCCGTATAACTCGCCGCCCCAAGCGCCGACTGGGACGATGCCGTCCGAACCGCCATTCGCACAAACTGATCACTCGTTTGTTGCCATTCAAGCGTTGAATTGGCCGCGAGTGCCGGCACATTCATTTGTTCCGACAGATACTGACCATCGGCATACCAGCCAGCATCATAGATACTCACCATCTTTGAGCCAATTTCGGTAAGCGGGGTCGTCCACGAAGCCCCACCATAAATGGTGACAAACTTACCGTCCGGACGCTGGAACGATACGGCGCCGTCACCAGGTCCACCAGACCAGTACTGGGCGCCGAGCGAAGCATCAGAGGCCGAGTCATTGTACGTCGTGGTGGTGTTGTCATTGATAGTTGTCACCAGGAAATATGGGGAAGTCGTGCCCGCCTTGGTCCGATACACTTTGCGAGCCGAGGTTCCCGTGGGACCGACCGCGATAGCAGTGAGGGCTTCCTGACCAGCGGTCGTGACGGTACAGGTCTGGACCGTACCCGCCAAACTAAGCGCCGTTTCTACTCCGTTAATCACCTGAGTGTAGCGCCAGAGGTGAGTACCCGTATCACACTGGTTGGTACCACCCGAAGCCGGAGCCGAAGTGGTCGGCGCTGTAATAGCCGTACTCTGTGTCCCCTGAAACGGCATAGCAGGACCAGCCGCTGAAAAGCCCGCTACCGAGGTACCAGCAAATGACCCAGAAGCACCTCCCCACGGGAAGTAAATAACTGTGAGCACTGAGGATCCCGGCGTCGTCGCAGCCGCAAGCGAGTTGCCGCTCGTAATAAGAAATGTCCCATCAGCGCGAGGAATAACCGTGGTGCCTCGACCATTCACCGCTGCTGCCAGGGCCGTACCAGCCACTTCTGTCCCGTAGACTGGATTGATAATACCAACAGTCGTACCAAGCGTGTTGGCAGCAGACTCGCCACGAAGAAGTATCCAGTAACCATCCTGACGCTGGAAAGCCATGGCACCATTCCCCACACCAACAGCCAGATTTTGTCCAGCGGTAAAAATCTTCGTATTGGCATTGTAATTCATCGTGGTGGTTGATACCGCGCCACCCACTGTCGTACCATTGATGACCTTGTAGATATTTCCATTAGGACCCTGAAGCGGGATAGCGAGCGCTCCAAAGTTGGTTGCCGTGGTCTGAAGTGGTCCCACCGTCATGGTGTTTCTCACCGGATCATAGATTGACGTGCTCGTCGCAGCGTTCCCTGGGAGAATAGTCCAGGTACCATCCGTATTTTGCATGGCAAAAGCGCCCTGGTGTGCCGCGGTACCGGTGAGTGCCGGCCCAGCCGTGAAGCGTGACCCAGGCGGAGCATACTGATCGTAGATATTGGTCGTGGTGGTATTGTTCCCCAAGATAACCAAAAACTTCCCGTTGGGTCGCTTAATAGCAAAGGCACCCACCCCTACTGTCGCTGTTGGCTTATCTCCAGTCGCCGTCTGATTGGTAAACGTCTGGGTGGCAGGGTCATAGAGTTCAGCCGTTGCGCCTCCTCCTTCTACTACCAGAAAGGTTTTGTCATCTCGAGCGATGACAAACGTACCTGGACCAGCGGTATTATTGAGATAAGGATGGTCTGAACCAAACGCTCCCATGTAGGCCTGTCCAATACCAGTACCAGAAGTCGAGAGTGTGGTTGGAGTGATGCGTCCCCATGGGAGAGTGAGTTGATTATTGGATGTCTCCACCCGAGATCCTTCTGCCCGAGACAAAGTAGGTCCGGAAGGTGTCAGATGAACATAGGCCGCCCCGAGCGATGAGTCAGCCAGGTTATCAACATAACTCGTTGTCGAATTATCACTCTGGGTACCCACGAGAAACGGCGTATCGGTGACGAGGAAGCCAGCAGCGGTGCGATAAATCTTGCGCGCCGTCGTACCTGATGGTCCCGTCGGGATAGTGAGTGTTTCAGCGTTACTGCCACTACAACTCTGGACGGTCGAAGCAGCCGAGAGATTGGATTCGGCACCATTTATCACAAATGTCACGAACCAAAAGTGGTTCCCACTAGTGCAGGAACCAGAGCCGCCTGGTGCCGATGACGTTGGGGCAGTTGGGACAGTAGTTGCCATGGGTGTCGCGCTCGTCACATCGACGAAATCCCAGGCGCTCCGCTTCATTATCGCCGAGTTGTCAATAGCATAATCAAACAGGGTTGGGGTCGTATAGTCGTAACGCAAAACTGTGGTGTTGTTTCCTGTCCAGGTCCCCCGATCATCATAGAGCTTCTTGGGCATGGCTCGATTGAAGTGAATCGAAACCTTGACGCAGTTTGCTCCAACCGCTGTCCGGATAGCATCCCCCGAACTCTGAATTTCTTGCCACGGTGCAGCCGCAAGCGGTGTGGTGCAGCCTGAATTATTCACCGCCGTCTTCACAAAAAACTGTACCGTCCGATAAGCAGTATTGGTCGTACCATTGCGCATCGCAGCATAGGTGGCTTCGAGCTGCGCCGTCCAACGGATAGTCGAGGCAATACCGAGATAACTGCTCGAAATATCTTCTGAGGTATACCAAGTGGATGCAGCGGTGACACTATAATCAGCCCCGAGTGAACCATCAGCCGTCGTATCACTGTAGGTGGTGGTGGTGTTATCGGCTATCGTGGTCAAAAGCTTCGGCACGCTGGCATCACCCGCCGTGGTACGATACACCTTGCGTGAAGTAGTACCGGCTGGTCCGACCGGAATAGCCGAGAGCGCTACCGTTCCACTTCCTGCCGTACAGCTCACGATGTTGGATTTATTCGACAACTCTGACTCTACGCTCCCTGTCATGATAAAGGTCGTGTAGTACGAATGAGTGCCAGCAGTACACGAACCACCAGCTGACGGGGTACCCGCTGTGAGCACGGCTGGGAACGGATCGCTCATGGGAAGTCCCGTATCAAAGTTATTGGTACAGCCGTTGGTACAAGTATTGGTCCCAGTAATAATTTGCCATTTACCGTCCTGCCTCAAAATAGAGTGAGCGCCCGTGGTGATAGCCGTCGGAGCAGTCCCGGAATAGGTTGAGAATGTGTCGCTATCAGGATTGTAGACAAAAGCCGTGGTGGTATTGCCACCGGCAAAGATGAGAAATTTGCCATTTTGAATCGGGATAGCATGAGCGCCATCACCAAGAGCTGAGACATTGGAAACGCTTGAATTACAGGTCATGGTCATGGCACTCGGATCAAAGAGTGCGTAGACACTGGCCTTGGAAAGGATGACATATTTCCCATCCTGTCGTTTGAGTGCCACCGAACCGGAACCATTAATACCACAAGTCCCAGCCGTTTTAGCGCCATCAAGCGATGGTCCAACAGTAAAGGTACCAATAGTAGCTGAGACACCGTTTGGATTATAAATGTTGGTAGTTGAAGTCGAGCCACCGTTTACGATGAGGGCTCGTCCATCAGGCATCGGAATAGCGAGCGACCCAGTCGTCCACGTACCCGAAGCCGCCGCCGGACCGGCGACGAAGGTATCCGCTACGGGATCATAAATATTGGTAGCACTTCCTGGGGTACTGGCACCAATAGTGACGAGATACTTCCCATCCGGACGTTTGTAAGCCACTGTTCCGGCGCCAGTCACCGCTGTTACCAACGCTGGTCCAATACGACTTCCAATTCCTCCCGATGGATCAAGGGTACTCGTGGCCGTGGTCGTACTCGCCGCTACCCCGCAGATAATCGTATACAACCCATTTGCCCGAGGAAGAGCAATCGCTCCCACCCCTACCGTCGTCGTACCATTGCAGGTAATCGTCTGCGATGCGGTAATCGTACCTGCTACCGAATCATAGAGCTGGGTCGTGCCAGTACTCCCACCATTAATGATGAGGTATTTACCATTCGGACGGGTAATCGACATGGCACCCGCACCGATGTTCGACGGCGTAGCTGGTTGAGACGAGGTGGTAATCGTCCCCTGACCGGAGTTAGCCGGTGTCCCATCGGATAACTGAAGACGATTACTCGCATTGGTCAAATTCGAACCGACAGTACCGACAGCAAATTCTGTGGTAGTGTTGCGAACAATACTCGAGTCCGCCCCATTAATAGTGAGAGCACCGTTATTACCAAAGGTTACCTTGTCCGTACCCGCATTTTGCAGCGTGATTAAATTACCAGTACCACTGTTATTCACCTTGAGGGCCGCACCGGAACCATTCTGATTGATAGCAAGGGCGACATTGGCATTGGATGAACCACTATTGGTCACATTGACCACATCTCCTACGTTAGCTGCATTGGAACCAGAAAGAGTGAAAGAGGCGACATTGCCACTCGTCGTAAGCCCTGTCGATGAACTCGCTACCGAGAGACCATCCCCCGTCGTCAGTCCATTAGCGGTAATAGCAAGTCCGGTTTCGGTATCGATGGAGTTAGCGGTAATATTGACCGCATTGGCTGCATTGGATGACTGAACGATATCGAGTGCCTTCACACTGGCTGTGGTGTTAGCCTGATCAAGCTGCAAGAGAAAGGTCGAGAGGTCATTACCACCCGAGGTCGGGTTGGTGAAAATGAGGCCATCATCAGCCGCGGTGAGTGAGATAGTCACATTGGAACCATCGGCATCATTGCCATACGTCGCCTGCAAATCAGAAGAACCGCCTCCAGAAATTGTACATTCCGTCTGGGTGACATTATCAGCACACGAAACACCGGCTCCCAAAAACGCTAAGGTCGTTCGAGCGGTGAGCCCCGTCGTCTCATCCTTGATGAGGTTGTATCCGCTACTGCCACCGACCGTGGTCCAGGCACTACCGTTGTAAGTAATGAGTTGATTGCCCGAGGCATCCCAAGCGAGATACCCCTCTCCCGAAGTCGGGTTGGAGGGAGTGGCACTCGCGGCATTTGGAAGGCGCAAGCCCTGATTAGCTGTTGTACTCTGAGTAATAGCCCCCAAGTCCATAAACGCCAGAGCTGAAGCTGTGAACGACTGACTCCCCGCAAGACCGATGCCGCCATTGGCCGTAAGTACTCCAGCGAGCGTCAGGGCCCCCGTGCTCGCGACGAAGTCGGTCCCCGTATTGCCAATATTAGTCAGGATGTTGGTGCTCATGTCGATAGTACCGGCTGCCGTAAAGGCTCCCACGGTATCAGTCGAGGCATCGAAAGCTATCCCGCCATTGGCGTTGAGTGTCGATGCAAACGTTCCTGCGCCGGCTGAGGTGACGGTAAAGTTCGTAAAGCCGATGAGATTGGTCCCGGCAGTAGTACCACCAAGAATGGTATCCCAACCAGTACCTACCTTAAAAGCAGTGTCTGTGCCACCAGAAGTCGTGATATTACCTAGCTCTACGCCGTTCGTGGTGGTACCAGCACCCGTCGATGCGGGCGGCGTGATTTTAACACCGTCAGCAGTGCCTCCAGTGGTGAGGGCGCTTATTGTCATTGCAACGCCATTCACCGCCACTGTCCCAGCTGTTTGTGTCGCAGCTGGTGTCGTAATAAGGAGACCATTAGAGGTAAATGTACCAGAACCAGTCTTGGTAAAGGCACCAGAAGTTGTACCAAGCTCAATCCCGGTATACGTTTCAGTCGAGGCATTGAGCGTGATACTCTGGGGATACTTCATGACAAACCCCGTCAAATTACTTCCAGCTACGGCGGTAAAGTTGGTGTTAAAGTCCAAGTTCGTACCAACGATGGCGCCGGTCTGGGTGGTCGCACTGCCAAAGGCCGCGTTCCAGATTGTACCCGTCGTCCACTGGGTCGCGAGGGCATAATTCTCAATAGTGCCGGTAGTAACTGGATCGATAGTCAGTAAACCGCCATCTCCCACCTGCCACACAACTGTACCGTTATCCTTCGCCACAAGAATCGGATTAGCCTGAGCAACATTGTCCACCATGAGAGCGCCGTTCGTATCAGCAGCGTCGAGACCAATAGCGAGCGAACCGGAAGTGGTAAAGTCTGTCGCCGTCGCACCAATATTGGTAATAATGTTGGAGTTTGCATCAAGTGTACCTGCCAATGTAAAGGCTCCCAAAGTATCGGTGCTATTATCAAAAGTAATCCCCCCATTGGCCGCGATAGCACCAGATGATGAGAGCGAGGCAAAGGCGGCGGCACCAGCCGTAGAGATACTCCAGTTATTTTCGGTAATGGAAAGACTAGTCACTGAAGCATCACCAATGGTAATGGTGTTGGCCTGAGTATTGTTTCCGATAGCGATAATCTTAGCAGCTGCGCCAGTGTTACCGATATTAATCGTCTCGGCACTGGCATCTGTACCGATATTGATGGTGCCAGTCGTTCCCGAGTTGAGGGTGAGGGCCGCGCCCGATCCCGAAGCAATGGTAAGGGCGCCAGAGTCAGCGATGTTGTTCGTGGTAAAGGTCTGCGACCCGATGACCGTACCAGTAATAAACGTTCCTACACCCGTGTTAGAAATTCTCGTCGTCCCGTTCAGGGTCAAAACACCTGCTGTGATGGCAACATTACCAGCCGTAGCCGTGATATCGCCAGATGCCGATGTAATACCAGTTGCCCCAGTAATGGCACCGGCGCCAGTGATATCAAGCGAGGAAGAATTGAGGATATTGGTAAGCGTTCCCGAAATAACGATGCCATCCGTAAGTGTCCCACCAGCCGTATCGGCAATATTTATTCCAGTAGTGAGATTCCCCGCTGAGTTAGTGATATTGATGGCATTAGTCATCGCTGAAGAACCCGCCACATCGATACTGAGAGCGTTATTGACGGTAATGGTATTACCGGTCGTCGTATCAAGCTGCTGTATTAGGAGGAGGTTTTCAGTGTTGGTATCGGTCGAAGAAGTGTCTTTTTGAGCATTGTTGATAACAACACCGTTATCGGTCCCGGCCGATGTTCCACCGTTGGTGAAATTAAAGGTGAAGTAACTCGCATTGGCATCCATCGTTCCCCAATCCAAAGTTTGAACGGTTGAACCAAAAGCAATAGCACCATTTCCAGCAGCATCACCGATGGCATCCCACGTGGTTGCTCCAGCACTCCCAATACAGTTGGTCCACCCGGTATTCTGGTAACAACGAAAGACGTTATCAAAGGTGTTATAGTAGATGGCTCCTTCGAATCCCCCGGCCGGATCACCCGTATCACTCTTCACATCGAGAGCAAAATAGTCCGGGGTGGTTGAACCCGCCCCACCGACACCCACCTGAACAATCTTAATTTCGCTCGACGTGCCCGCTTGCAAAGAAAGTGTTTCGCTTGAACTGACAGCAATAGTTCCATCTATCGATCCATCAGTATAGGAAAGGAGAAGCTGTGGACTCGTTGAAAGGACCTCAAGTGGTGCATCCGGTGTCGTGTCACCGATACCCACATTACCGCCCGTAAAGATACCAGCGTAGTTCGTATCCGCGCCAGTCACCGCCGCGTACAGACCATAGGCCGTACTCGTACCTGAACCAGCATTGTCAGCTGTTACCGTTATATACTGCCCATAGCTGTTGATCGTACCGCCCGTGGCACCCGTTCTAGTGAGAGCGGTGTAGTCGCCATAGGTCGTGTCTGTTCCGGTAGTAACGATACCGGTATCAGAGAAGGTGTTTCGGAGAGAGTACTCTGTCCCTGCTGTCGTAGAGGTGGAGGCGTGAGTGACATCAAACCTGGCGGTTGGGGTCATGTTGATACCGACGAGACCGCCTGAGGTGATATTGAGGAAAGCACTGCCTGATTGGACGGTGAAGCCGGAGCCAATCATGAAGTTCCCGGTGGTGTGGTCGAGACCGGCGAAGTAGTCTTGGGAGGCACCGTCAAAAGCCACCGAGTCATCAACGCTGGCTCCAGTGCCAATGACAAATTGTGATTCGCTGGTATTAGAACTGGTAAGACTAAGTGTTCCATCAGAGGCTGTTGAGAGAGAGGCATAATTACTCACATCATACGAGAGGCGAAGAGCATTCGAGGTTCCTAATATGGAAAGTTGAGCAGCAGGAGAAGTAGTACCAAGTCCGAGACGATTCGTAGAGTTATCGAAGAAGAAATTAGCATTATCCTGCTCAAGAATTCCGCTTGTCCCGGCAAAAAGCACCGAACCAGCAGTAGGAGCAAACCAGGTAGGAGCACCGGCTCCTCCTGAGATGAGAGCCTGACCGGAGGTACCGATAGCTGAGAGCTCAAAAGAATCAGCGTCTGAATAGACGAGGGCACCGTTAGAGGCAGTGATATTTTTGTTGGTACCGCCGAGAGAAAGTGGAAGCTGCGCATTTACGCTCCAGGTACCGGAAGAAATTGAAGGAACACCGGTCGAAGCACTGGTATTCAGTCCTGTACCACCGTACTGAGAGCCAATCGCGGTAGCATTCCAAGTTCCAGTTGTCACCACACCGGTATTTGCAGTGACCACCAAGCCATTAAAACCAGTTGCTCCAGTAATCGCCCCAGCTCCCGTGATATCAAGAGAAGCCGTATCGAGATAGGTATCCCAACCCGAACCGATAGCCATCGCTGCCTCTGTTCCTGACCCACCCGTAATACCGGAGATATTCACACCATTTAAGGTACCAGCACCCACACCGGTGGCAGAGATATTCACACCACGTTGGGTACCACCCGTGGTGATAGAAC
>CAZIZG010000012.1:0-15231 GCA_964543815.1 uncultured Bdellovibrionales bacterium
GTGGTGGAATGGTAGACACACGGGACTCAAAATCCCGCGATAGCAATATCATGAGGGTTCAAGTCCCTCCCTCGGCACTTGAACAGGAAAATGGTCGGAAAACAGGTGATTAGAGTACCTGTTTTTTTATGGGGAAAATTGATATACTGAAGTAGCACGAAGAGTTTTGCTCTTCTTTATTTCCTTTCCCTCATTCATGGCTAAAGTCATCGGTTTTGTTAATCAAAAAGGCGGAGTAGGGAAGACTACTTCTACTATTAATGTCGCCACCTATTTGGCACAGGCGGGCAAAAAGGTGCTGCTTGTTGACCTTGATCCGCAGGGCAATGCCTCGTCCGGTCTCGGTATTGATGCTAGAAGACTCGAAAAGAATCTTTACCATGCCATGATTTTGGGGCTACCGACCCAAGATATCGTGTTGCGGACCGAAGTGGAGAGGCTTCATATCGTACCGGCAGCTCAGGATTTGGCGGGAGCTGAAATAGAGATGGTACACATCGAGAATCGAGAATTTCGTCTCCATAATTCCCTGCGACAGATTCGACCGTATTATGACTATATCCTCATCGATAGTCCGCCATCACTTGGACTCCTGACTATCAATGGTTTGGTGGCTTCTGATGAAGTGATTATTCCAGTTCAGACAGAGTACTACGCTCTCGAAGGGTTGTCGCAACTCCTCGGTACCATCGAGCTGGTGCGTGAACATCTTCAACCTAATCTCAAAATTGGCGGGGCACTCCTTACCCTTTTTGATCGTCGCAACCGCTTGGCTCGTCAGGTCGTCAATGAAGTACGGAGTCATTTCCCGGGACCGGTGTTTGAAAACGTTATTCCACGTTCGGTTCGTTTGGCTGAGGCACCGAGTTTTGGTAAATCTATATTGGATTTCGATGCGTTTTCCAAGGGGGCTCGTGCCTACAAGGGGGTAGTGAAGGAATTGATTGCCCGGGAAGAAGAGGAAAAGAAAAAACCGAAAGTTTTATAAAGTACCAAAATCCCAATGTCAAATATCAAATCAAATCCGAATAATGCCATGCTGAAAAGATTCCAATTGAGATATTTTAAATTTGGATTTCATTTGACATTTGTAATTTGAGCTTTGAAATTTGAAACATATGGCTTCACAACAGTATGGACTCGGTCGGGGATTGGCGTCACTGATTCCACCCAAAAAAGGAACCACTTCGGAAACGCCGAACGCGGGAGAGGGTGCGAGTACTTCGCCGTTTGTTATTAATCCTGTCTCGCAGCCCGTTTTTTCTGAACCAGCCGTGAATACCCCAGTTGCCGATGCCCCCACTCCTTCCAGTGCTCTAGAAGAAATCGCCATTACGAGTATCGTTCCGAATCCGCACCAACCGCGACTCCATTTTGATGAGGGGAAGCTTGAGGAGCTCGCAGACTCTATCCGGGAACACGGCATTCTTCAGCCTATTGTAGTGAGTAAAAATGGTGAGCAGTACGAAATTATCGCTGGAGAGCGGCGGTTTCAAGCGGCTAAGCGCGTGGGGCTCACCACGGTACCGGTAGTTATTCGCGATGTGACTGAACAACAGAAACTCGAACTTGCTATTATCGAAAATGTCCAGCGACATAACTTGAATCCCATCGAAGAAGCTAAGGCCTATCTTCGTTTGGTTGATGAATTCAGTCTTTCCCAGGAAGGAGTAGCAGAAAAAATGGGCAAGAGTCGCAGTGTGGTGGCCAATACTCTCCGCCTCCTTCATCTGCCGATTGAAATTCAACGGGCGGTAGCGGAAGGAAAAATCAGTGAGGGTCATGCCAAGGCGCTCCTCGCCATTGAAAACCCTGAGAAACAGCGGGCGGTATTTGACCTCATTATCAAAGAGGAATTGACGGTGCGTGAGACGGAACAAAAAGTGCGGAGTATCTCAGTTAAAACCTACGTCCGGAGTGCTGCGCCGCTGAACCCAGAAATTCTTGAGCGCACCGAACACCTCACCCAGGTACTCGGTACCAAGGTCAAAATTGCTCCTTCCGGCAAGGGAGGTAAGGTTATCATCGAATACTACGCACCAGAAGACTTGGATGGACTTTTGAAAAGATTAGAGGAGTGAGGTGCCGGAATTTTCAATTTCTAATTTTCAATTTTCGAGCAATGTTTGAATGAAGATATGGAATATAATCTCGAAAAGCGAACGAGAGAATTTTCTAAAAACGTTATTAAATGTCTTTTGAAGGTGAGGACTAATGAGATAAATAGAAATATCATTTCGCAATTGAGTCGGTCGGCAACGAGTGTTGGAGCAAATTATTGTGAAGCGAACGGGGCGAGTTCAAAGAAAGATTTTCGAAATAAGATTTTCATTTGTCGAAAAGAAATTCAAGAAACCAAATACTGGATTGAGTTGCTAGCAGAAGCAAATCCGAATGAGAAAGATGTCTTCAAATCCCTCTGGAAAGAATCTCACGAATTGACTCTTATTTTCAATAAAATCTCAAATTCCCTTAAGGAAAAACCAAACAAGTGATTGATGAATTTTGAAATTGCAATATTGATATATTGTTTGAAAATTGAAAATTAGAAATTGAAAATTTCTCCACAATGTCTTACGAAGCAACAAAAAGTAGAGTTTTCCAATGGATGGGTATTATATTGATACTGTGTATTTTTGCTGGAGCCTACTACTACTTTCAGGTACGGGCCGGAGTCAAGACCAACGTCTCCCTCACTGATTCCCTCGGTGAGGGCCTCGCGGGCTATTGGAAACTCGATGATGGGAGCGGAACCAGCGCGACGGATAGTAGTACCAATGGGAATACTGGCACCCTTACGAATGGTCCGACATGGACAACTGGTCAGATAGGTGGGGCGGTTAATTTTGATGGAACGAATGACTATATCTCCCTCCCTTCAACGATTAATGTTTCTACCTTGGGGGCATGGAGTGCTTGGTTCAAGACATCATCAAGTGGTAATAATGAAATTATTGGGAAAGATAAATTTAATGGTCCAACAAACTCTAATCACCGCGTGGCCCTTATTTCTGGGCAAGTTGTTTTTTATGATGGGACCAACGATGTAGCTGCTTATACATTGACCTCGCCAAGTACGTACAATGATGGCAATTGGCATCATATGACAGCAACTTGGGGCATGGGTGCCAAGTTGTACGTTGATGGCGTCGTAGTAGCAAGTTCTACAAGTAATGCAGCTGATAACTCGGGCACTTACATCTCTATTGGTAGAAATAACAACGAAGGTAATACACCCACCTGGTATTTTAATGGTCAAATTGATGAGGCACGTATCTATAACCGTGTCCTTTCTTCCGACGAGGTCGGGAGCCTCTACCGTCTTACTTCACCGACGGGAGTCGATACTAACCTTAAAGGTTACTGGTCATTTGATGGGAACGACCTCTCCGGTACCACGGCTATCGACCGTTCTGGTGCGGGAAACAATGGTACACTCACCAACAGCCCGACGGTGACTCAGGGGAAAGTTGGTCAAGCACTCAACTTTGATGGGGGTGATGACTACACTATTATCCCGGACGCTGATGCTTCTCTTGATATATATGCTACAGACGACCTTACTATTACTGGGTGGTTTTATCGGAACACATTTACTACAGATGATACGGTTATAGCTAAAAGAAATGGGCAGAGTTCGACAAGCTCTGGTTATCTTGTTTGGATTGATGATGCTACTGATAAGCTAACTTTTGAGGTGTCAGATGCTACTGATGAGTATATGTTGGAGTCAACTACTACCTTTGTAGCGGGAGAGTGGAATTACTTTTCTATCGTATGGGATCAAGATTCTCCTGTGAATAGTGAAATCTATATAAATGGTATCGCTAATGATGCTACTGATACTGGTACTATTGGTAATGTTGATGGTTTGAATAATGCAGCAAACCTTGTAATAGGTGCTGAATCTGATGCGGGGAGTCCATTTGATGGAAAACTTGATGAGATCCGTATTTATAAAACAGCTCTCTCGGCCGCTCAAATCAAATCACTCTACGACCAAGGCCAAAGTGATGAAAAGAATACCGGAAAGTCTCAGCCTCAAGGAACAGGCAATCTTGACTCCGGCCTCGCTGGTTACTGGAAACTTGATGACGGCAGCGGTACGAGCGCAGCAGATGCATCGACCAATGGCAACACTGGTACCCTCACCAATGGTCCTACCTGGACCACAGGACAGATTGGGGGAGCGGTCTCTTTTGATGGGAGTAATGATTGTATTGATGTTGGTACGACCTCTCAGTTTCAGTTTGCCAATACTTCATTTACTGTGACAGGTTGGTTTAAATCTGGACCGTCTGATACAGGAGGAGTCTTTATGGCACAAGGTGGTGCTATTGGTGTAGGGGGCTGGTATGTTGGTTTACAACCGAGTACTGCTGGACAGTTAGTGGGTACTATCAAAAATACCGATTCTCAGCAATCATCGAAAGTTCAGACAACGGGTGGGATGAATGATAATCAGTGGCACCATTTTGCTGTTATTATTACCACCAATACTTCGACATATACAGGCAACAACATTGTCATTTATGCAGACGGTACGGCTCGTCCAGTGACTAGTAATTCAGATTCTACTTCAGGTGGTTATCAGATTCCGTCAGTGAGTGCCAAGATAGGTACAAGAAATAATTGTTCAGATACCTTTTTTAAAGGCAGTCTTGACGAAGTCCGAGTCTATAACCGTGTCCTCTCCTCTGACGAAGTCTCGAATCTCTACCGTCTCACCGCTCCTACTGGGACTGATACCTCGCTCAAAGGTTACTGGTCATTTAATGGGAAAGACCTCTCTGGTACTACGGCTTATGACCGCTCTGGTGCAGGGAATAATGCGAGCAGTGCCAATGGAGCCACTATCACTAGCGGAAAAGTAGGTCAAGCCGCTTCTCTCGATGGGAATAACGATTATTACACTATTGGAGGTAGTGGAGTAAATAAAATCAGTCCGCTCATCAATGGTGCTAGTGCTGCTACTATTTCGGTATGGATGAAACCGAGTGCTTATCCAAGTGCTGGCAATAGTAAAAGAGTATTCGAAGGAGAAATACAGAATGCTACAGCTGGCGTTTTCCTCGAGCTTTATGATTCTTCGGGAAATATTCGAGTGGGAGGACGGAGCACTACAGGGGATAGTTTTCAGAGTACTACCTTTCCTTATCCAGCGCTCAATGAATGGCATCTCACTACAGGTGTCATAGATTATGCTAATGATACGATTTATATTTATCTTGATGGAATTTTAGTTAAAACAACGGCGGTTACTTTCACAAGTAGTGTTTATGTTTCTGGTACTCCCACGACCAGCATTGATACCATAGGTTCAAATATAGGAGTTGGATCCTACTTTTCTGGTGCCTTGGACGAAGTCCGTATTTACAATACTGCTCTCTCTGCTGCCCAAATCAAAGCGCTCTACGACCAAGGTCAAGCTGACGAAACCAATACTGGGAAATCTCAGCCGCAAGGAACAGGGAACCTTGACTCTGGCCTCGCTGGTTACTGGAAACTTGATGACGGCAGCGGTACGAGCGCCGCTGATACATCGACTAACGGCAATACTGGTACCCTTACCAATGGTCCGACGTGGGGAACGGGTCAGGTTGGCGGGGCGGTTACGCTCGACGGGACAAACGACGACATTCGTATCGCTGACAGCGCTGCTTTTGATGTGGGTGGCGCCGGTTCATGGTGCCTGCGATTCTATCCGACGGCCAATGCTAGTAGCACGGCACTTTTTATGCACGATGCAGCGAGCGGACGGGGATTTACTTCGTACAAGTGGATTGGGGCGTACCTTACTTCAGCCAGTGCTCAGTTGGCTACTTATGTACGTATCGGTGGAGTGGCTTATACGACCGCTGAAACAGCTCATGGGACAGGGTATTATAATAATGCCTGGCACCATGTATGCTCCACCTTTAATAAGCAGTTGCCATCGAATCGTTTGAAGCTGTATATCGATGGAGTACTCACATCTCAAGCTGATGCTACCAATGGTGATATAGATGCTGGTGGTTATCCAGTTCTTGGGGCTTGGGAAGACAACGCCGCTTACTTCACCGGTTCGTTAGATGACGTCCGGATGTATAATCGCGACCTTTCCGCGGATGAGGTAGCTCAACTGTACCGTTTAGTGAGCCCCTCAGGGACCGATACCTCTCTCAAGGGCTATTGGAGCTTTAATGGGAAAGATGTCTCCGGTACCACGGCCTATGATAGGAGTGGGGCGGGGAATACTGGGACCCTCACCAACGGCCCGACGGTGACGCCGGGGAAAATTGGTCAGGCGCTCTCTTTTGATGGGACGAATGACTATGTTAGTGTTCCGACCGCTGCTTCTTTGAGACCGTCTTTACCGCTCTCATTTTCCTTTTGGGTTAAACCGACAACGGTCTCGACTGCCCAGGGTATTTTTGGGATGCGTGAAGCCGTTCAACATGATGGATATTGGTCAGCTATTGGTTCTGATGGGTCCTTGGCTATTTCCTATGGTGACGGTACTGCTTGTGACCCTGCCGGTCGGCGTACCAAAGTAACGGCTGCATCGGCACTGGTAGCAAACCAGTGGCAACATGTTGTCGGTATTATCCGTGGGGCGACAGATATGACAATCTATATCAACGGTGTAGATGTTGGTGGTACCTATTCGGGAACGGGTGGAACAATTAGTTATGTCTTCACGAGTATTCTTCGTTTGGGAAGCCATGGTGGGAGCAGCGGGTGTGGAGCAGCGTATTTGAATGGATCTCTCGATGAAGTTCGTTTCTTTAATACCGCCCTTTCTGCAGCGCAGGTCCAATCCCTCTACAACGCTGGGAAGTAGAGATGATATACTTAAGAGGTAAATACCAAAATCCCAATGTCAAATATCAAATTAAATTCAAAATGTTTAAAGACTTTTTTTGATGTTGAGTCATTTGAGTTTGATTTGCCATTTGTAATTTGAGCTTCGTTATTTCTCCTCATGTCTCATTACGACACAACGAAAGCGAGAATCCTCCAGTGGATCGGTATCATATTGATACTGTGTGTTTTTGGTGGTGCCTATTGGTACTTCAAAGTGTACGGGAGTACACTCAACAGCCCCTCGACCGATCCGCTCGGCTCTGGCCTCGTTGGTTACTGGAAGCTTGATGATGGCAGCGGCACCAGTGCTACTGACTCCTCTACCAATGGCAATACTGGGACGCTTACCAATGGTCCGACGTGGACGACGGGGCAGATAGGAGGGGCAGTTTCTTTTGATGGGACAAATGATCACATTACCGCTGGGACTGATTCGAGTCTGAGGCTCACCAGTAAACTCTCGATTTCTGCCTGGGTGTATCTCTCGGCTCTGCCATCCAATGGTGATATCTGGAGCATCGCTCACAAGAAATCATCCGGTGATAGTAACTACTTGTATTCGTTTGGTCTAG
Source organism: uncultured Bdellovibrionales bacterium (assembly GCA_964543815.1). Taxonomy (GTDB): domain Bacteria; phylum Patescibacteriota; class Minisyncoccia; order Moranbacterales; family UBA1568; genus UBA1568. The sequence goes on from CAZIZG010000012.1 coordinate 7,419, forward strand.
AAAACAGCGGAGGAAATTACAAGCTTGCTTATATCCCGGGGGGTGGAGGAAGTACCAACCGGAGCAATACCCTCTCAATATCAACGGGGCAGTGGTATCATTTTGCTGTAACTTTTGATCAGCCGACCCTGAATTTCTATGTCAATGGATCTCTCAATTCTACTCAATCAATTACGGTTCCGGGGGGGTATGCTTCTGGTTCGGGGACGATGTATATCGGTGGAGTAGGTGGGGTGGGAAATACCATTAATGGTCGTTTGGATGAAGTTCGGATTTACAATCGACCTCTTTCTGGTGACGAAATGGCACAACTCTCTCGACTGAGTTCTGTCACGGATGTGGATACTAATCTCAACGGCTATTGGACCTTTGATGGCAAGGATATTTCGGGAACAACTGCTTTTGATCGCTCTGGTGCAGGGAATAATGGGACGCTTACCAATAGCCCTCAGACGGTGGAAGGAAAGACCGGTCAGGCCCTTAATTTTTTCCCCAGTGGGAGTGACGCGAATGCTCGAATGACTATAACTGACCCTACCTCAGGGAATCTTGATTTTGGGTCAGGGGATTTTTCAGTTGGGTTTTGGATGAGAAATCGGGGCTATTCAGATCAGACGAGTTCAATCAATGCTGTGTTAGCTAAAAAGTCACTTGATACGGCGAGTGCCGCTGGCTATGCTTTTTACTATGGTAGTACCAATCTTATAACTTTTTTTGTGGGAAATGGCTCAAGTTCAGCTTCTGTAGCGACCAATACGAGTATTGCGGACAGTGTCTGGCACTATTATGTCGGCCAACGTTCGGGAAGTACCCTTACGCTCTACATGGATGGAGTGGCTATAGGAACAGCGACACTCTCTGGCTCAGTATCAAATAGCGATACTTTTGTGGTGGGATCAGATGATGTAGGGGGAAATGGCAATACTCGGAATGCCAATGCTGATATCGATGAGGTGCGAGTCTATAGCGCCGCACTTTCGACCGGACAGATACAGTCTTTGTATGCCCTGGGTCAATCGGACAAAATTAACAGTAGTATTTCACAGCCGGGTGGCACCGGTCGGCTCGAGAGCGGGCTTGCGGGCTACTGGGCGCTTGATGACGGGAGTGGTACGAGTGCCACCAATAGTAGTGTCAACAGTAATACCGGTACCCTTACCAATGGTCCGACGTGGACTACGGGGCAGATTGGGGGAGCGGTTGATTTCGATGGGACGAATGATTATATTACTGTAGCTGATGCGGACGCGCTTGATATTACGGGAAATTTAACTTTTTCTGCTTGGATTAAAGCCGATACGTACCCGTCCGCTGGGAGCTATCGGACGCTTGTAACGAAGGGAAGTTTTGGTATTCCAGCGGTCAATTATTCGATTCGACTGTATGGGGCGAACACGTCTGATCAACGACTCGATTTTGGCTATTATGCAAGCGCTGCTACGCAAGAGCTTTACGGGGGAACTAATATCACAACAGGAACCTGGTATCATGTCGCAGTTATTTATGATGATGCAGCTAATGTCTTGAACCTTTATGTGAATGGGGCAAAAGAATCTACAACGACGTTAAGTGGTAGTCCCACCACTAATTCTTTGGCAGCGAATACCTATGCGCTCGATGTTGGCCAACAGGGTGGGACATATAATTTCGACGGCCAAATTGATGAACTCAGGCTGTACAACCGAACGTTGTCTGCCGATGAAATATCACAGCTCTATCGCCTCACAACGCCTACTTTGGTGGATACGGGACTCATGGCATATTGGAGTTTCAATGCGCAGGACATGAGCGGGAATACAGCTTATGATCGCTCAGGGCGCCCTGGAAACTCTGGGACGACAAGTAATACGACGAAAGTTGAGGGAAAGATAGGTCAAGGCCTGTATTTTAATGGGAGTAACTCAATAGTGTCTATCAGCGCGCCCTCTCCTTCGCTTTCGACTCCAACCTATGCGACCTATAGCGCGTGGGTTTATACCAATGGAGACCCGGGACATGCCCAGTATATTCTCCGGGAAGGAAACGGGAGTGTGTACAGTCTCTACCTGGCAGCTACTACGAGAAATCTCACTTTTGGCAATGTGAGTGGTACGCGGGATTCGGGCTACGCTATTCCCATCAATACGTGGACACACGTGGCGTTGACGATCGACAATGGTACGGGAATATTTTATGTGGACGGGGTAAAAGTAAATCAACAATCATTTACCGTCTCTGGCATTGGGAGTTCCGCCTATGTCTATCTCGGCGCATTTGATAATGGCCCGACCAATGAATTTAACGGAAACCTCGATGAAATTCGCATTCATAGTCGGGCCCTCACGGCGGCAGAAATTAAGGGGCTGTATGATGCTGGTCAAAGTGACAAGCTAAACTCATCTGTTTCTCAGCCTCAGGGTGCGGGTCGCCTCGACAGTGGTCTCACAGCATACTACAAGCTCGACGACGGCAGTGGTACGAGCGCGACGGATTCGTCTACCAATGGGAATACAGGAACACTTACCAACGGTCCAACATGGACGACAGGGCAAGTTGGGAGTGCAGTAGATTTCGATGGAACTAATGATTATATCAGCGCAGCTGATATTGATGCGCTTGATAGTACCTCAAACGTGACAGTTTCAGCTTGGGTTAATGCTGATAACTGGACCGGCCAATCAGCGTCTCTTATCTCAAATCTGGTAAAAAAAGATGGAAATTATATTTTGCGTAAAAGTACGGACGGTATCACGGCAGGTATAAAATTTTTTTGGTGGAATGGTTCGGGAAATATTCGCTATGCGAGTGTCACTACTCTTCCATCAACAGGAGCATGGCATCATATTGTCGGAGTAGCTGCGAATAACGATGTCGTGGGGGTTTATATCGACGGTGCTCTGGCTTCTGGTACGGTGAGTACGTATCTTCCTGGTACTCGTGTTCTCACAAATATTTTAGAAATTGGATCTGCAGCGGGAGGTACTGAATCTCTTGATGGAAGACTGGATGAAGTTCGTATCTACAACCGCGCTCTCTCAGCTGATGAGATAGGACAACTCTATCGTCTCGCCTCTCCTACCGGAGTTGATACGAGTCTCAAGGGCTACTGGTCATTCAACGGCAAAGACCTCTCTGGTACAACTGCCTATGACATTTCTGGTGCGGGGAACAATGGAACGCTCACCAATGGTCCAATTGTTACTGAGGGGAAAATAGGACAAGGACTTTCGTTTGACGGAAATAACGATTCCGTCAATATTACCTACAATGCCAATCTCAATCTGACGAGCGCTATTACTCTCTCAGCTTGGGTTAAGACGAGCAAATCTACGAAACAAGTCATTCTCAACCGGACAACAGGCTCTAGCCCGTACAACGGCTATGAACTCAATGTGAGTGATGATTATGGTAACTGTGGTGGGACAGGAAGTACTGGCCGGCCGGGTTTTTGGATGGGTACGACAAGTGGATCTCTTTGTGCCAAACAAAGAATAGATGATGGGAATTGGCATTTAGTGACAGCAAGCTACGATGGAACAACGGGTCGTATATATGTGGACGGAGTGCTCGATACAGCAACTGCTATGACGAATCAATTGAATAATACCTCGTCCACTCTTTACATCGGGACCCAAGTCACCAGCTTCTTTCAGGGTTCTATTGATGAGGTGCGCATTTATAACACTGCTCTTTCAGCGGCGCAAATCCAAACCTTATACAATCAGGGAAGATAGAAAGAATTAGAGGAGTTCGATGTGGTCTTTTTTGAGCTCCTCGATGAGCTTTTTAATCTCACCTGATACCCGATCGCGACGGGCGACGAGAAGGGCGTCTGGGGTATCAACAATGACCAAATCTTCGACGCCGATGGTGGCGATGAGGCGGGTATTGCCCTGAACAAACGTGTTTTTACTGCCGAGATCGACGTGTTCGCCATGGACGACCGAAGTCTCACCAGATTTTTCGGTGAGAAATTCATAAAGTGTGCCCCAGCTGCCAACGTCGCTCCACTTGAGGGAAGAGGGGATGACGAGGCGTTTTTCTGGTGAAAGCTTTTCGACGATGAGTGGCTCAATAGGCTCACTTGTTGTTTTTTGATACAGTCCTCGGAGGGTTGCGTCATCTAGGGTATTAGATGTTTTCGCGCTTTTGATTTCATCCATGATGGTATGGAGCTCCGGAGCAAATTCGTTGGTCCACTTGGCAAATGTTTTGGCGGAAAAGACAAAGTATCCGGCATTCCACAGATAGTCGAAGCTTCGCAGGTACTCTTCAGCTGTTTTGTGGTCAGGTTTTTCTTTGAAGGCGTCAACGGTAAAAATTCGCTTTCCAAGGATGGTTTCGAGCTCGTGACCCATCTTGATATACCCGAGGCCCGTATCGGGCTTGGTGGGGTTAATTCCGATAGTTATGAGCTTGTCTCTATGAGTCGAAACTGTCTCAAGTGCCGCCAAAATGGTAGCCCGAAATTCTTCCGGATTTTCGATGGCATGATCTGAAGCGATGGTAGCGATAACTGCTTCGGAATCGATGGTCTCAATCATGCTTGAAAGGAGGGCGATAGCCGGGGCGGTATTGCGAGCTTCCGGCTCAACGATGATGTTTTCTTGGCTTATTTCAGGTATTTTTTCGAGCACCAATGAGACGTACTGCGCGGTGGTTGAGACAAAAACATGACTATCCGGAACGAGATTTTTGATTCGATCGTAGGTCTCTTCAATCATCGTTTTTTCGGACACAAACGACTGAAATTGTTTGGGTTTAGACTTGCGTGAAAGAGGCCACAAACGGGTCCCGGAACCTCCAGCCATGATGACGATGTAGTGGTGTTCGGACATGATTTTTTATCAAAAAATGATTCAATATATTATACTCGCCATGACCATTTTTTACAAATTTTTTTGCTAAAAATTGAACGGAAATTTCTCCTGAAAAATTGACTGTGGATAACTCTGATTTTTCCCTTTCTTGAAGGGTGATTTTGTGGTATATTTTATCTATAGGAAACAGAGAAAAAGAGGGGTTCGGGCTGAGTCTCTCCAAGACACAAAATCACATATGGAGGCAGGGGAAAATTCTGAAATCTTGGCCCCCGAAAACGGGAAGAATTTCTTCCAAAAAATCGGGCGGAAAAATATTGTCATTGCCATCATCATCTTGCTCCTACTCGGGGGTGGGGGGTATGTTTTTTTCTCACGCAATGCAACCCAGTCGATTACGGAAAATTCGACTGAAACGAAGACGGCTACCGAAACAGCCTCCATCTTGAAAGATACTAGTACTGCGACTGTCGCAGATCAGGCGCCGCTGTTTGGCGATGCCAATTACCAGAGTGAAAACTTCCGAGTGGGTGATATTGCCATCGGTGGCGAGGCAGAATTTTTGCTTTCTGAGGATAATCCGGCACCGCTTGAGGTGAATTCTATTCGGGGTGAGGCTTTTACCGAAAAAAACAAACAGGAGGTGAAGCTCGTCGTGAGCTGGCGCACCAACAAACTCGCCAAGTCGACCATTTCCTACTCCAAGGGAGTGGGTCAGGCCAAAAAGAGTATTACTGAGGATGATTACAGTCTGAATCATAGCGTTATCATTCCTGGTCTCGATCAGGCCTCGACGTATGTTTACGAAATTACTTCCGGTGACCGTTTTGGTAACGAAATTACCAGTGAATCCCATGCCGTGTATACCGGATCTCGGACTGTTTCTTTGTTTGATTTGATTGCTAATGCGGTAGGGGAAGTTTTCGGCTGGGCAGTAAAGAAAAATTGATTTCGAGAATATGAAAAGTTGTGGTAAAATTAATGAGATATTCGGTGTAAAAAGTACATGCCGTTATATGTAAAAAATAAAAATAAAACAGCATACCAATCCCTCATTTCCGCTCTCGCGGTAGGGATCCTCGTACTAGGGTGGTTTGATCTACGACCCAGTTTTGCGCAGTCTACCACCAATCAAATCGAACAAATTAGTCTTGCAGCCTCACTTTTTGGGAGTGATAATCACGTGATTACCAATGGTACCTACTCAGTTCGTTTCGCCATTTACAGCACTGACCGGACAACGGCTGATGCTTATCCATCGAACAGTGATGCCGGTGCTCGGATTTGGGAGGAAACCCAGGAGGTAACGGTCAAGGGTGGAATGTTCCGCGTTTTCCTCGGATCGGTGACGGCCCTCCCGGCTAATCTCAACTTTGAAACCGGAAGTTATTACGTCGGTGTTCGTATCGGCAATGATTCGGAAATGGTACCACGCAAGAAACTTGGTTCCGTGCCACGGGCGATTAATTCTCAGTTCCTGCGTGGTAAGACCATCGGAACAAAAGCAGGTGATATTCCGGTCCTTGGCAAAGGCGGCAAGATTGATATCAAGAGCCTTCCAACGGGCACCGGATCCAAGCAATTAGTGCTCGGGAATGACTCTCGATTGAGCGATAGTCATCAACAAAATACTGATACCGGGACGAGCTCAGAGGTATTCAATGTCGGTTCAGGTACAGCACTTTCTGGCACCAACTTCGATTTGACGGTTTCCAGTGCCACAACGGCTCCGGCACTCCGTTTCAACGGCTCGACCAGTACTTGGCAATTCTCAAACGACGGAACGACCTTTTCCAATATTTCCAATGGTACTATCGGTTCGGTAACCCTCGGCGCTGATACGGATGGTGACTATGTGGCGAGCGTAGGGAACGGCAATGGTATCACTGGTGGTGCTGCTGGCTCAGAGAGTGCCGCTCTTGTTCTTGGTATTGACCTTCTTGATGCGCCTGATGGAATTGGGGCCACTTCCTCCAATTCTGGTTTCGAATTTGCGGGAGCTGGGGCTAATGAACTCTCACTCCTCCAAGGGTGTGCAAATGGTCAAGCACTGGCTTGGAATGATGCAACCAACGTTTGGGAATGTACGAGTTTTTCAGCGGGGCTCGGCGGATCGGGCACGACTGGCTACGCCACGTTCTGGAGCGGTGTATCGTCGCTTGGATCCGAACAGTACCTTGATGAAGTCCGCGGTGGAACAGGACTTGATGCTTCCGCTGCTTCGAATGGTTCGCTCCTCATCGGTAATGGGAGCGGCTTCACTCTGAATACTTTAGCCGGAGGGAATGGAGTGTCGGTAACGAATGGCATCGGGCTCATTACACTTGGCATCGATGCGACGACCAGTGGTACGACCGCTGTCACTTCGTCTAATTCCGGTATCGAAGCCACGGCAAGCGGTATCCGATTACTGGGCGGTTGTAGCAATGATCAGGTTCTGGCCTGGAGTACTGGATCAAGTGCCTGGGTATGTTCCAACAAGAGTGGTGGCACGAGTGACTGGACTAGTACAGGGGCTCTTACCTATCTTACTGATACGGCAGATGACCTTGTGATTGGTGGCACAGCGACCGATGAAGGATTTGTTTTCGATGTTTCGGCCGGAACGCTTTCGTTTGAAGGTGTGACCCCTGATGGATTTGAAACCGCTTTGGCCGTGGTTGACCCAACGGCTGACCGGGTTATCACTCTTCCGAATGTCACTGGTACGGTGATTACCACGGGTAACCTCGCCAGTATTACCGCTACCGGTACTATTGCTTCTGGTACCTGGAATGGAACCGTGATTGATCCGCTCTATGGCGGTACTGGTGCCACCTCACTTAATAACTTGATTACCCTTGGTACCCATACGACAGGAAATTACGTCACCTCAGTCGGGAATGGGAGTGGTATCACTGGTGGGGCAGCTGGTTCAGAAGGAGCTACGCTGACGCTCGGCATCGATCTGCTTGATTCGGCCGACGGTACCGGTGCCACCTCCTCTAACTCAGGTCTCGAATTCCAGGGCTCTG
>CAZIZG010000013.1:0-13011 GCA_964543815.1 uncultured Bdellovibrionales bacterium
TACTGGGGTATCTAATCCCATTCGCTCCCCACGCTTTCGCAGCTCAGCGTCAGATATGTGCCAATCAGTTGCCTTCGCCTTGGGTGTTCTTGATGATATCAACGCATTTCACTACTACACCATCAATTCCACTGATCTCTCACATCCTCTAGCCTAGCCGTTTCGAATGCCTTTTCGGGGTTGAGCCCCGAGCTTTGACATCCGACTAACTAGACCGCCTACCTGCGCTTTACGCCCAATAAATCCGGATAACGCTTGAGGTCTCTGTATTACCGCTACTGCTGGCACAGAGTTAGTAACCTCTTATTCTTCAGGTACTCTCATCGAAATTGCTCCCTGAAAAAAGCGGTTTACAATCCTAAGACCTTCATCCCGCACGCGGCGTCGCTCCATCAGACTTTCGTCCATTGTGGAATATTCTCGACTGCAGCCACCCGTAGGTGTTTGGACAGTGTCTCAGTTCCAATGTTGGGGGCCATACTCTCATACCCCCTACCCGTCATAGCCTTGGTGAGCTATTACCTCACCAACAAGCTGATAGGACACAGGCTCCTCTTGAAGCGATAAATCTTTATTCCGTAGAACATATCGTGTATTAGCCTGGATTTCTCCAGATTATCCACGACTTCAAGGTAGATTCCTATGTTATCTGAACCCGTTTGCCGTGGGTCTAAACCCACTCGACTTGCATGCCTTATCCACGCCGCCAGCGTTCATCCTGAGCCAGGATCAAACTCTCAATATATGTGAAGAGTCATTCGATTGCTCGAATCCCTCGTGAGTCACATCGCTCACCAGAGTTACGACTCGTTAGAATAGAGTTCTCCGTAAGAACTAACCACAAAAAATTGTGATTACTCGCCCAGTGAAATTCCGATAAATCGGACATTCGTCAGAGACGAATATTTCACGGGGTGAATTATTGTTTTTATCCAGAACTTTGCGTGCGCAAATTTCTGGACGGCTCTCAATTGTTAAGGAATTTGTTCCTCGTTACCATGCGTAACGATCACCCGTAAGAAAAACAGATAGAAACAAAAGCAATCCCGTTACCCTGGGGTTTCTAGATTGCTTACCCAGTATAGCAGCTTCGGAAGACCTGTCAACCCCAGCACCACTTCTGTCAAAAATTGCTCCATTTCCCCTATTTAAGCCGAGAGGCGGCTCTGCCTTAAGACATAAATCTTCAACATATTTTCCTTGGAAGTGGTGCGGGGTCAAGGGCTCTCCCAAAGGCAAATTTGAACCCTTTTTTTTTGGGGTCGTTTTCCACTCCTTTTCCCTGGAAAAACCTCCTTGACGGGGGTACTTTGGTGTATTATAGTATCAAGTTCAAACGATGGTCGTTTGATACACCACCTCGGGAGTACCTTGTCATGACTAAGAGTCTCTTCGTCGCACTGGTCTACACTGCGCTCCCGCCCCTTAAGAAGGCTCGGGATCATGCCTGGAAACATTTGCGCGCAGCCTGGCAAGAAGTCAAAGAAAACTGCACTTGGCGTCTCCTGCTCGATGCCCTCATCACGCTGCTCGTATCCTCGTTCATCGTGGTGATGAGTATCAGCATGGGTGTCGCTTCGATATACGGACAACCTATCACCGGGCTACTCACTGACTATTTTCAATTGGTCACCATCATCACGTACCTGTTCCTCCTCGGGCTGTACCTGATGTGGCAACTCAGGGGCTGCATCGTCTGGATGATGGAGCCGTTTGCCACCCTGCTTGCGCCCATCGTGCTCTACTGGTTCTTCGCGGGTGAGATGGAGTACTACTCGGCACTGCTCATACTCACCCTCGTGGCAGTCTGGCGTGCCAAGACACTGACGCGACGTACCGTGCTCCTGGTGAGGATTCCACCCACAACACAACGGGAGGGATCATGAAACCAAGCGGGATTGGTGAAGCGATGCTTGTCGTCGCCGGAGTCATCCTCGCAACGCTCATCCTCCTCGGGCTGACCGCCGCGACCTGTCTCGGCTGGCTTGACTACAGTTGCAAGCGTTTCATCGATGTCTCCTTTCTCTGGATACTCGCCATCGTCATTGGCGGCATCTATGTCGTCCTTGATGGCAACGAGCGAGGTACCCATCGTCACTAGCCGCCCATAGGACTATTGTCCGGGCGGTTTTTCATAGACATCGCACCAAAGAAGCAAATATCAAAGAAAGGAGTTCGCATGCAGAGCAAAGACAATCGCCTCCTTGACATCCTCTACTTCGTGGCAGCCCTCGTAGGCGGAGTACTGGTCTACGAACTGTCATTTCTCGGCGGCCTGGCATCATTTGTCGTCCTGGCCTTTACAGTGCCCGATCCAGCGTCTCTGGCGTACTACGAAACAGTCACATCTGCTACGTTCCTCATGTACGTCATCATCGTCTCGGCGCTCATCTCCCTCGCAGCGACAAATGGCGCATACAAGCGGATGATGAGCCTCTTTCTCATCATCGCAGCAGCCTTTTGGCTCATCCATGACGCCCTACCTCTCGGGATCTGGACACCACTCGGTCTCGCCGTGATTGCGGCCCTGCCCCTGTACCAGATTCTGGTACGACGCACTCGCCACTGAACAACACTTCAGTGGTTTTTATTTTCCTCGTTACTTCAAACGATTATTGATGAACAGGAGCAAAAGCAGCGGAATCGCCATCCAAAAAATGAGAGCAAAGGGTGAAGCAAAGTAGCTATAGGCTGGCGGAGAAATATAGGAAAGAGCGAGCGTCTTTGGGAGAAAAGCGAGAGTGACACTGACGAGCATTCCCGTGACCAAGATACTCATGACAAAAAGGCGCCAAAAAAAATCAGTTCCCGCACTGGTAATATGGACATCAAAAAGCCGGTCATCCACCATCGAGAGAAAAAAGAGAAGCACGAGGAAGGCACCGGATTTCGCGTACGGTGAGAAAGCTAAAATTTCTTTGGGTAAGACGCTTAAAAACGCCACCACGATATAGATGTTTATGAGAATATTGACGAGCTTCCAGCGACCAAAAATAAAGCCAAAAGCCAGGCTGAGGGCCAAAAATATCAGAAGAAGCGAGAGGTCACCAGCTAAATTCTTGGGAATCGCGAGCGTTGAAAAAAACGCATTCAACTGTGTCATACCAGAATATATCAATAGCGTTCTCTCGTAGTATACTGCTGGCACTTTTCCCCGTCAAAGACGATTTTTCACTGGTTTTCGGTTTTAGAGTATAATAGAAAAGTAGTCTTTTGAGCCATTTTTCTTATGTTGAAGCGTCACCGCACTCTCCTCTTTCTTGGCTTTAGCCTCTCCTTTTTTGTCACCTCAGGTTCAATTCTGTTTTATACCTACGGCTACCGCTTTAGTCTCGAACGCGGTATTTTCATTTACACTGGATCTCTCTCTCTCAAAACCAATGTCGAAGCCGTCAGCATCGCTGTCGACAACGTCACCCTACCCGAAAGACGCCTGGGGCTTCTCAATAACTCCATCCATATCGCTGGTCTCAATCCTGGAGAACACATGATTGAAGTAAGCGCGCCGAGGTATCGCACCTGGAGCAAGAAAGTCGTCATCCAGAGTGGTATCACCACCGAGTTTTGGAATATATTTCTGACCGAGGAAAACTACTCCAAACAAGCCGTCAGCGCTACCGAAAACGTCATCCGCATGTTCCCAGCCCCAAATGGCCTCTTCGCCACAGTCAAGAAAGCTGACCGGCACTACGCGATAAACGTCCTCGATATTGCTGGCGAAAAGGACACAGAAGTCTATGCTACCGATGAAGCCGCTTTCCTCCCAGAAAAAGAAGAGAATATCGAGTGGTCCCCAGAAAGTCATAAACTCATCATTCCCCTCATGAAAGAGGGCACGCCGCTCTCCGTAGTCGTCAACATCAAAACCAAAGAGATGATTGACCTCAACACCACAACCAATATCAAGACAGCTATTCGATCACCACGCTGGGATGCTACCACCAAGGACTTTCTCTTTTTTCTTGATGGCACCACCCTCTACCGTTACGACACCAGTAGTCCTGAAACCGCCCCCAAACTAGTTATGGAAAACGTAGCTGGGTACGATCTCTCTGGAAACAAACTCTACTACTTAAGTAGTGCCAACGGCGTCGTCTATCAGATAAGCGGCAATGGTTCTGTCGATACCCCCAAGCAAATTACCCCGGCTCCGATAGCTCTCGGTTCAATAACCGATCGTTCCTCGCTCATCGTGTACGATGATACCCGTCTCTCCATCATCAAAGAAGATACTGGCACCCTCTACACCTACAACAAGCGCATCGAGAGTAATCCACTCAAGGTACTTGGTACTGGCGTCAAAAGCCTCCAATACTCAGATGATGGCAAAAAGCTTCTCTATTTCACCGACAGCGAAATTACCGTCTATTTCAATCAAAACTGGGAAGCTCAGCCATTTCGAGCGGCCGACAGCATCATTCAAATCGCCCGCTTCTCAAGCCCGATTATGAACGTACAGTGGGCTGAGGATTACGAGCATGTCATCTTCTCCCTCGGTAAAAATATCAAAATGATTGAGCTCGACAATCGTGACCGCCGAGGTCTCGCTGACCTCCTCTCTCTCGATGCTGAACCGCTCCAAATACTGCCCCGCTTTCAGTCAGACAGCCTCTACGTGGTCAACGAGTCATCTAGTCCTGCCCTGGCCGGCAATACCGTCTTTAGTATCACTCTCCCCCAGTACGCCACCTTCCTCGGGTTCTAATTTGAGGTATTAATTAAAGAATAAAAACAAAAAAAACGCCTCTCGTGAGGCGTTTTGAAAGTTTCGATTGTAGCGATTAACGCTTCGACCATTGCGGAGCGCGACGGGCCTTCTTGAGACCTGGCTTCTTACGTTCCACGGCACGAGCATCACGAGTGAGGAAACCCTGAGCCTTGAGTGTTGGGCGAAGGAGAGCATCGTGTTTAACGAGGCAACGAGCTACTCCGAGTTTAATAGCATCAGCCTGACCATGAAGCCCGCCACCACGGACCAAAACGGTCACGGTAAAAGCCGCCTCGAGACCAGCAAGCTTAAGCGGGGCAAGCGCCTCGGTGACGAGTGCCTGGGTACCGAAGTAGGCGAGAGCTGTCTTTTTGTTAATCACCGTTTCTTCGGCTTGATCAACGGGATAGAGACGCACCTGAGCTACCGCCGTCTTGCGCCGACCGACAGCATACAGATAGCGAAGTGCTTCCTTGGCTTTGGGTGCAGCTTTGGTAGCCACCTTCTTCTTGGTGACCTTTTTCACCTCTGCCTTCTCTTCAGTTTCGGTTGTAACTTTGGTTGCCATACTACTCGTGGGTTACGTGAATGATCTTTTCCGTGTGAGTCCCCTCCTTGTTGAGATGGAGACGGGTCAACATCCGATCGCGAAGTTTGTTCTTGGGAAGCATCCCGTAGAGAGCCGCATACACAACCTTGCGAGAATCCTTCTTCAACTGATCCTGGAAACTAATCGAGCTGATACCGCCTGGGTAACCACTGAAACGATGATACATCTTGTCTTCAGCCTTGTTCCCAGTCACTTCAATCAAATCGGTGTTGATGATAACAGCAAAGTCACCACCATCGATATGAGGCGCATAGGACACCTTGTTCTTGCCCATAAGCACGGTTGCTACTTCGGTGGCGAGACGACCAAGCACTTTCCCTTTGGCATCAAAGAGATGATATTTTCTGTCGATCATGATTTTCTTGCTTGCCATAGGGATAACGTTTAGACGAACTCGATAACAGCCATCTTGGCACCATCGCTCTTGCGCTGTTCCAATTTGGTCACACGGGTGTAGCCACTGGTCCGACCTTCGAAGCGGGCACTGAATTCACTGAGGAGCTTCTTGGTCGCCATCATCGGCACGTACTTCTGAATCTCACGAATCATCGCCACCCGACGCTCAGCTGAACCACGAGCTACCTTGGCTTTGTTCACTACCTGGTCGATATAGCTCTTGATTTCCTTGGCCTTAGCCTCAGTCGTTGTGATGTGTTCGTGCAGCACCAAGCTCCCCAAGAGAGTCTTGATGAGGGCGTTACGCTGATTTCGTACGCGGCCGAGAACGCGGCCTTGGTGTCTGTGCTTCATAGTAGGATACCTATCACTCTTCTCAATTATTCAGCAGCTTCTTCGGTCTTTTTCTTCTTGGAAACTTTCTTGGTCTTTTTCTCTTCAGCAGCTGGTTCAACCTCTTCAGTCGCCGTAGTTCCCTCAGCCACTACTTCTTCATCAGCCGCAACAGCAGTGAGGGAAGCAAACTGACCAACGAGGATACTCACACTCTTTTCAAAGGCCTCTACCGGGCTCACGCTGCCATCAGTTACGATTTCGAGCGTAATCTTATCATAGTCGGTCCGCTTACCAACACGCATGTTCTCCACTTCATAATTCACGCGCTTGACTGGAGTATAGATGGCATCGATAGCAATAACACCGATTTCTCGTTCGTCATCACGATCGCGGCTCTCCACCGGCACGTAGCCGAGACCTCGGTCGACTTCGATCTCCATCTCAAGTTCGGTCTTTTTGTCAGTCACGGTGGCGATAACCTGATCAGGATTGACGATTTCCACGTTGGAAGTTGTTTTGATGCTCCCGGCCGTTACCACGCCTTCACCCTTACTCTTCAAGGTTACTTTGACCACCTCATCTTCATCACCAAGAAGCTTAAAACGTACCTGCTTCAAGTTCAAAATAATCTGCACCACATCCTCCATCACACCCTCAATAGTTGAAAACTCATGGGAAACACCCTTGATTTTAACGGAACGGGCAGCAGCGCCAGCAAGTGAAGACAGCACTACTCGACGGAGAGCATTACCAAGCGTCGTACCATAGCCTGGATAACAACCCAAAATCTCGAACTTGCCATGATTTTTGGCGAGCTCTGTGTACTTCGGGGCCTGCGGTGAAGTTATCGTCTGCATACCATTGTGGTTTCGGATGGGCTGTCGGACCAGATATTCGTTGACCGTCCACCGGAAACAATTATGAGGGTATTATGAATTGAAATTATTTGGAGTAGTATTCGACAACCATCTGAGCATCTACCTGGACACCGACATCCTGGCGATTCGGTAGAGCGATGACCTTGCCAGTCAATTTTTCAGTATCGAGTTCAAGCCAGTGTGGCACATCTTTCTTGTTCTTGAGCGTCTCCAGAAGATTCTTGAAATAGGTCTTGTCTTTCTTGGTAGCCTTGAGAGCGATGATGTCACCAACCTTTACTTCGACGGACGGAATGTTCATGCGCTTACCGTTCACTTCGAACATTTTGTGTGAAACGAGCTGGCGGCCAAGGACTCGAGAGGAAGCGAAACCGAGACGGTACACTACGTTGTCGAGACGACGCTCAAGACGAGCGAGGAGCTGATCACCAGTGACACCAGGAACGTTACGCACCTCATCAAAATGGTGACGGAATTGACGCTCCATGACACCGTAGAGACGCTTAATCTTCTGTTTCATAGCGAGCTGACGACCGAATTCACTCCCACCACGAGATGGGTTATGACCATGGATACCAGGCGCGTATGGACGACGTACCATTGCACACTTCGGCGACACACAACGATCACCCTTCAAAAAGAGTTTTTCGCCAGCACGACGACAGAGTTTACACTTGGAATCAAGATTTTTTGCCATAGAGATTCGTCTAGATTAGATACGGCGCGGACGGCGCGGACGGCAACCGTTATGCGGGATAGGAGTAACATCTTTGATAGTCACGAGGTTGAAGCCATTGTTAGCCAGAGCCCGAATAGAAGCCTCGCGGCCACTCCCGACACCTTTCACAAATACTTCGAGCTCCTGAACACCATACTTTTTGACCTTTTCAGTAACATCAGCCACCACCTGAGTTGCAGCATACGGAGTTGATTTCTTGGCTCCCTTGAATGAAAGGTGACCAGAGCTTGACCAGCCAAGTACTGCCCCATTCAAATCAGCAATACTGACAATCGTGTTGTTGTAGGTGCACTGAATCGTCGCACGACCCTTTTGGATCTGACGCTTGTTCTTTTTGACCTTCTTGACTACCCCTTCTTCGGCCTTAGCCGTTGCTTCAAGCGGAGTCTCAGTCACGAGGGCCTCTTCAGTTGTTTTCACTTCTTCACTCATAGTTTCTTTAAAATCGTTTGGACGTCACCTTGGGCTCTAGGTCTTGGCATCAGACTTCTTACGGCCGCTACCCATCGTCTTACGAACGTTACCACGAACCGTACGAGTATTAGTCTTAGTACGCTGACCGCGCACAGGCAATCCTTTCTGATGGCGCGATCCACGATAGCAACCGATTTCCTTGAGACGTTTGATGTTTTGCTTGACAATATGACGGAGCTCACCTTCGACACGATACTTCTTCTCAATCATGTCACGAAGCCGGTTGGCGTCTTCAGCAGAAAGATCTTTGGTACGGGTATCGGGATCGAGAGAAAGCTCTTTGAGAATTTTTTGACTGGTAGAAAGACCAATGCCATACACGTAGGTCAAAGCGACCTCGATTCTCTTATTGTCTGGAATGTTGATTCCCGCGATACGTACCATAGAGACGGAAGACTAGATGTTTACAGAAAAATCCCGATTAGCCCTGACGTTGCTTGTGCTTTGGATTGGTGCAGATAACAAAGAGCACTCCTTTGCGCTTCACTATTTTGCACTGGGCACAGATTTTTTTGACAGAAGCTCTCACTTTCATAGATCGGCTATTTATTGCGATGAACGATTCTTCCCTTCGACAAATCGTAGGGGCTCATTTCGAGTGTTACTTTGTCCCCGGGAAGCAGACGAATATAGTGTACCCGCATGCGACCTGAGATATGAGCCAGGACTTCATGACCGTTATCGAGGCGGACGCGGAAAGTCGTACTTGGTAGTGTTTCCAAAACCTCCCCTTCGACACGAATCAATTCTTTGTTGTTGGCCATATATTGTATGAAGACTCCACTAACACGGAGAAAGGAGCTCTGAGAGCTCTTAAGAACACAAAAACAGAGAAGTTTTTGTCTGGTAAGCAATTCTATCCTCGTTCGTGTGAAGCATCTCTTGCAAACCCTCTCTTTTTCCTGTATCTATGTAGTTTTTCAAAACGTGGTTGTATTGTAGCAGATAAAAAAAATCTGTCAACAACAACCCTTCGCTTCTTTTTTCCCCTTGAAAAAGCCCCTTATTTTCCGTACCGTCTTTCTCGCTCACTATAGTCAAGAAGAGCTGATTGGAGAGCTGCTTCGTCAAAATCAGGATACAGTTTATCAGAAAAATGAAGCTGGGTATTGGCCAGATCCCACATCATAAAACCGGCAGAAAGATGGGGTTCGCCACCGGTCCGAATGAGGAGATCAACAGGAGGCATATCCCGAGTCATGAGGTTATCCTTAATCATGGCATCGGTTACCGTCTCGCCATCTTTCAGTTTCTGAGCAATTTTCCCGATAGCGAGACGCATCTCATCATCTCCACTGTAGGCCAGAAAAAAATTCAAGAAATACTGGCCGTAATTTTTGGTAGCTTCGAGACACTCATAAAGGACGTTTTTGAGCGATCCCGGAAATTGTTCTTCCCAATGACCGATAAAACGGATACGAGCCTGATCCGTATGAATATCTTCACTGTGGAGCAACTTCTTGAAATAGGTCTCGTAAATGCGAAGGAGTGCTTTGCTTTCGGCGAGCGGGCGCTTCGCCAAATTCTCAAGGGAAGATCCCCAAAAAGAAATCTCCTTTACGCCCAACCGACGAGCCTCACGTACCAAACGTTCAGTATTTTCAGCGCCGGCCTCATGGCCTTGCCAGGGCTCCAGTGCCCGTTCGGCCGCCCAGCGACGGTTGCCATCAGGAATAATAACCAGATGTCGCGGGAGATGCTTCAGTTTGATGGTAGATTCTGACATGTCTTTACAATTCACGTTTGGTCATATACTCAGCAATGCCCTCCAAAAATTCATAGGTTTCAGGTGTCACTTCGGCACGAAGATGCTCCAGGGCACGCTTACCTTCATCGATATACTCTTGAGCCAAAGATTTCACCTGCTCAAGCGATCCAGTCTCCTGAATCAGATGGCAAAATTCTTGACGCTCCGCCTCGGTAAGCAACCTGCCACGACCAAGTAACTCACGAATCCGCACCTGACCCTCGGGAGTGCTATTCTTCAAGGCTCGAGCCACGAGGAGCGTCAGCTTGCCTTCTTCAATATCGGAACCAACTGGTTTTCCTATTCGCTCCTCTGAACCAAACATACCAAGGATATCATCCTGAATTTGAAAAGCAATACCAAGAGGCAAGGCATACGCCGAAAGATGTTTGAGATGATCCTGACTAGCCCCAGCCAAAATAGCCCCTAGATGCAAAGGTCCCTCAACAGTATACCGAGCCGTTTTGTTGCGATACATATTAAGAATCTCCTGCTCACTCGCATCGCGCTTGTACTCCATATAAATATCCCGAGCCTGACCAATGACCGTACAGGCTATAACATTCTGCAGGCATGACAACGCCTCAAAAATTCGTTCCTTTGGAAAATCAGCACGGAAAATAATATCATTCCCGTACGAGCACAGCATATCACCCATAACAAGAGCGATAGAGTTACCAAAATGCTCTATATCTTTCTCGGGAAAAAATCGACGGCCAAATTCAGCATAGCGCTTATGAAGTGTCTCAACCCCGTGGCGGCGATCATCCCGATCAATGATATCGTCATGTATGAGAAGAAAAGAATGGATAAGCTCAATACTCATCGAGGTATGAAGTATCGTATCCCTCTTTGTTCCGCCAGCGCCCAGATACCCATAATACATAAAAGCTGAACGCAAACGCTTCCCACCAGAAAGAACTATGGAGCGGACATGACCAAGCGCCTCTGCCACAAGATCGTCCTCCTTTTCCAAATCACGAATGACTGAATCAAAAAAAGCCTCTATGAGAGGATCGAGGCGAGCTTTAAATGCTTCAAGTTGCTGCGAAATATGCATAACAAACGTACTACTGACATGTTTCCGAGTGTAGCAAGAAACCTCATCGAGGACAACCCTATTCGGACCTTTCTCTAGAACTGAAGGAATGTTGTGTAGCGCTTGTAAAGTTCGGCGGTCGCTACCAAGTCCCGAGCATTATAACGAGCGATATCAGTACTCTTATTATGATTATACAGTGCCTTGACATCATCCCCATCCACTCCCTGAGCTTTGGGACTCTCAATACCAAACGCCCGGCACCACAAATGAAGACTGCCTCGCTTACGCATTGCCCCATAAAAGGTCAGCTGATCAATTAAGTCTATATGACGAGCATTGGATGGATGGTAATTCAGGTAACGATTCGCTAACAAATTTTTGGTTGGTCGAATTCCATAAATAGCTGAGCGTACCATCAGAAACGGAACATCAAAAGCCCGGCCGTTGAACGTTACAAACGTATCGTACTTTTCCACCACCTCCCAAAACTTCTGGAGCATCTCTTTTTCCGTCATCACTTCAAATTTACAGTCGCCTTCTTCGAAATTCGTATCTTTTTTATTGGGAGAAGACTGAAAATAGACTGCCCCTTTCTCTCGTTCAATATCCCGAATACCAATGGCTACTATTTCGCCTGTCAGAGGTGAGAAACCCATACCGCCTTTGAGATCGGCCAAAGCAGCCGTATAGTCTTCACCACTGCCACTCTCTCGCTTGATCCAACGTGTCAACACTTCCTGACTCGTTTCATCTAAGGCATCGAAATCCTCACCAACCGTTTCAATATCAAATACCAATGTTGCCATATTCTTCCAATGTGAACCATAATTATCCCCTCTGGTACTATTTTAACACAACAAAGTCCAGTTTCTCCTTGCCAGTAGGATAATTTCCTGTTACCCTAGCTAAGTATTTTCCTGACACAAAGCCGTTGTAGCTCAGTCGGTAGAGCACGTCCTTGGTAAGGACGAGGTCACCGGTTCAATCCCGGTCAACGGCTCAGTATTGACGAAAACGTCGTTTTCACGTACAGTGGAAAGGCTTTGAATTTATTCAGATTTGTAACGGTATGGGAAAAATCAAGGACAACATGGCCAAGCTGAAGTGCAGCGCCTGCAGCCGGATTACGCATTATACCAAGCGCAATAAGAAGAAAGTGAAAGAAAAGCTCTCTCTTTCGAAGTACTGCCGCTTCTGCAAGAAAAACACTACCCATACCGAGAGCAAATAGTTCTCTCCGCCGGTTGGCGGATTTTGGTACGAACAGATTCCCAAAAGAATCTGTTTTTGCTAAGATGTATGGGTGCTGTTGAGGGGGCGTCGTATAATGGTAGTACAAGGGTCTCCAAAACCCTTTGCGTGGGTTCGATTCCTACCGCCCCTGCTAAAATACAGTAACGATGGTTGGCCCCATCGTCTATCGGCTAGGACATCAGGTTCTCATCCTGAAAAGAGGGGTCCGACTCCCCTTGGGGCTACATGAAGCAAAAACTATCACTGACTGGTGATAGTTTTTGTTTTTACAGTGTGGGCAGGGAGAAGAACACTCAGATTCGGTCAGGGATAATTATCTCGCCTTCGCTCGACAATTTCCACGACCCTGCCTCCGCGGTCAGGCGTACTCGCCTGACATCGCTCCGGCTTTCTCATCCCTCTCGGAAGTGAAGCAGTTCACTTCCTCCTGTCCCAAAACAAAAATCCCCTTTCGGGGACTTTTCGTTTTGTGGGCAGGGAGGGATTCCTTTTCGCTCCGACGAAAAGCCTGGGCGCTACACACAGAAAGCTGCGCTCGCTCGCTTTCTACTCACGCCCTTCTCATCCCTTCTTGTCCATAAAACAAAATCCACACCGTAAGGTGTGGATTTTGCTTTTTAGTGGGCAGGGAGGGATTCGAACCCCCGTACTCCGGAGAGAGCAGATTTACAGTCTGCCGCCTTTAACCACTCGGCCACCTACCCATACTTACTGCTCAAATAGCCTAGCAAACTTCTCTCTTTTGTTCAACTGGAGCCATCTGTCGGGCTCGAACCGACGACCCACGGTTTACAAAACCGTTGCTCTACCAACTGAGCTAAGATGGC
>CAZIZG010000014.1:0-12249 GCA_964543815.1 uncultured Bdellovibrionales bacterium
AGAGTCTTCACTTCCTTTCCCACTTAATACAGATTTTGGGACCTTAGCTGACGATCTGGGCTTTTTCCCTTTTGTGCTCCGAGCTTAGCCCCGGAGTACTGACTGCCTTGGTAGATATCACAAGTATTCGGAGTTTGGTTGAAAATCCTACCTTACGGCGAATTCTCATCCAGTAGCTCTACCCCTTGGATATAATTTACAAGACGCTAGCCCTCAAGCTATTTCAGAGAGAACCAGCTATTGCCAAACTCGATTGGAATTTCTCCCCTACACACAAGTCATCCCCTAAAATTGCACAGTTAGTGGGTGCGGGCCTCCACGTCGTTTTACCGACGCTTCACCCTGCTCATATGTAGCTCGTCTGGCTTCGGGTCTAGTCCACGCAACTTATTCGCCCTATTCAGGCTCGCTTTCACTGGGTCTCCGGAATTCGTCATCCCTTAGACGTGCTGCGTAGAACTAACTCGTTGGATCGTGCTGCAAAAAGCACGCGGTCACCCGTCTTACGACAGGCTCCCACTCTTCGTTAGCATGGAGTTTCAGTTCTATTTCACCTCCCTTATCGGGATGCTTTTCACCTTTCCCTCACGGTACTAGTTCACTATCGATCTGAAGCAATGTTTAGCCTTGGAAGTTAGTGCTCCCAGATTCAAACGGGGTTTCTCCGGCCCCGCCCTACTTAGGTACTTGTGCATCAGTGTACAGTCGTTTTCGCATACGGGACTATTACCCTCTATGGTCGTCCTTTCCAGAACGCTCTGCTAACAATTGTACAGTGACCCCGATCAATCGAGTCCACAAGCCCTGCAACCCCACTCGAGTAAACTCGGTGGTTTAGGCTGTTCCGCGTTCGCTCGCCACTACTGACGGAATCTTTATTAATTTCTTTTCCTCCTGGTACTAAGATGTTTCAGTTCTCAGGGTTTGCTACGGTACCCTATGAATTCAGATACCGTTTCTCCGCTACAGCGGAGAGGGTTGCCCCATTCGGAAATCCTCGGATCACAGCTTGGTAGACAGCTCCCCGGGGCTTATCGCAGCCTCCTACGTCCTTCATCGCTTGCTTCAGTCAAGGCATCCACACCATGCGTTAAGTAACCTTCTTTTTTCGTTTGTCCGCCAAGTCTCTACTTTCGTAGAGTTCTGACGGACAATCGGTTAACAGTGAAGAATGTTTGCGCATTCGACACACTGTTTTTCGTTGAATTTGCTTGACCTTACCTGACACTTTTGCAAGTGCACAGGTTACATACATTCTATAGACTATTTCGAAACAACGTCACTCCTTTCCGCTACCAGGGAGTAGGTCGCCATCTCGAAAAAGACAGAAATTGTTAAAGTGTTTGTGCGGAAAGTTGCGTCACTCTCAATCGAGAGAAAGGCTGCTTTCCTCAAAAACATTACGACTCAAAAAAAAGCTTGAGAGAAACAAAAAAAGCACGGTTGAGCACTTTTTCGTTCGTGATATCTATCTTACGCAATCCCGTGAAACCTGTCAAGAGCTGTATAATTTTACCTCAAATACTCTTTATTCCTAGCCTCCAATCTACCAAAAGACCCTGCATTTACAGGGTCTTTTTTGGCTTATTTCAGGGTTATTGCCCTGGTGTCGTGAGTGGCGAAGCATTCGGTCCGGCTGGCGCCACTGGGAGTGTCGCCTCAGAAGCGGGCTGTTCTGGTACTTGGGTAGCGGCTGGATTTTTTAAATTGCCCACACCGCTTTCCACATTCGAAATAAGTTTTCGTACCTGCTCACGAGTTTGTTTGATGTTACCCTCGGCATCAGCCGGCAGAAGATCGGCAATTTTTTGATACGCCTCCACGGCCGCCTGTTTCTTGCCTTCTTTTTCATACAAGAGTCCGAGTGAGAGACGGACATCAATGAGTTTTTCGTTAGCCTTCAGAATATCCGTGAAAATATCCTCGGCCTTTTTTTCATCGCCATCCTTGCCACGCAGCTGATAAAGCACACCGAGGTTATAACGATAGTTGAGGTTTTTCTGATCAATACTCACTGCGGCGGCGGCACTATCGATAGCCTTATCTGTTTCCTTGAGGCGAGCGAGAACGATGGCGAGATTATAGTGCGCAACTGCCAGGTTGCTTTTTTCGGCAATAGCCTGTTCGTAGAATGCTCGCGCCTCACCATAGAGTCCCGATTTTTCGGCACCATCTGGCTTCGCATCACCACCGGTACGCTTAATCTGACCAAGCTTGAGATAATAGAGTGGATTATGAGGCTCTAATTCTTTGGCCCGATTGTAGAGCTCCTCTGCTTTGGGCAATGCATCACTAGCATACACCGAACCATTCTCATAGATGAGCGCGAGTGACTCAGCAGCCATCACATCATTCGGCATGAGACGTCGTCCCTGTTCGCCCGCCACCACGGCTTGACGCACATAGGTCGCTACCGTATTCACATCACGATCTTTCTCATTCTTTCCCGCCTCCACATTGGCAAGGGCGATATATTCCTGTCCCAAACGGGTGAAGTAACGACCCTCTTGCGGATAACGCTGGATAGCCTGAGCCAAAAGTACTGCCGCATCACGACTCGGTGCCGTTGAGGCTAGACGCACTGCTTGACCCGCCGTCAAATCTGCGATGAATACCTTGCCCATAAAGACAAAGACAAACGCGACGCCGGCTGACACCACCATAAAGATGAAAGCCAGGGCCAAAGCAAATTTTGGAGCCGCTTTGAACGAGAGATTGAGATATTTCTCTTCCGAGCCACTCTCCATAAGCAACACTCCAAGAGCGAGGGAGGAGAGCAATGCCCCCAGAATCAAAAGCGGTCCATTAATTGGGGCGATGAAGGCTGCAATAAAGAACATTACTACCACCGTCCAAAATCCCAGAGAATAAATCTTGTTGCGCTGCTTCTCATACGTCAGGAGATAGAGTCCCACCGAAAGAAATGAGAACCATACGATAAGAAGGAGAATAGTCCCCACTACTCCGAGAGCAGCTAGTGACTCAAAGAACAATCCCGTACCCTGATAGAAGCGAAGGGTATAGAGTGAATTCTGGTTATACTCAACTGGCCGGAACATAGAAAAGGCATAGCCATAATTAGCCGGCCCCACTCCAACAGCAAAGTGTTCCTTGAGAGTTTCCTTAGCAATCTGCCACGAAAGAGAAATATTCGGAGAGACCTCTACCGGAAGTGTAGCTCGGACCAACGAATTTGATCCAATCATGAGAAACCCAAGCACCATGGCAAAAACAAGCATCGGTACCCAGGTCCACTGCTCCGTCGGCCGAACAATTTGAGCCAAGATGTAAATCATGAAGAACGACAAGCCTCCAAGCACTACAATCCATGGCACGAAAGCATAAAGCGCCAAAAGCAGAAAAAGCGAAAGGGCCAATCCTACAAAAAGGAGTACTGTCAATACTATTCGCGAACGCTTCTTCTGCGAATCATCTTTCCACAAGGCAAAAATGGCAGTGAGAAACATTGGTATCAGAAGACCAATGTACGTAGCCAAAGTTGATACGGTACCAATGAGACTAATTGGCGCATACTTCTCAAGTACCCCGGGAAGAAAGTGGATATTCATGAGCGCCATGAAACTCCACACCACCAAAAGAAAACTTGAAACAAGGAAACCAGTAAAAATCAATCGAAATCGCGCTACCGTAAAGTGACTCAGGATGAGGTAGTAAGCGAGCACGAGTGCGGTCACGGATATCACCCCGCGTGAAGGATCGCCGAAAAATCCCCAAAAACTATGCCAGCGATCAACCGAAAAAAACGCACCGGCGACATAGAACAACCAGAAGAGTAACACCGGTATATCAAGCGGCGTACGACGGATACGCATGTCACCAGTTGTTACACCCTTCGATACCCAGGCTACCAATGCTACCAATAACCACACGTAGAAATAGAGCTGCTTCTCAAAGGCAATTCCCTGAAAAGTCAGGCCCGTGAAAAAAAGTGGGAGGCCGAAAAAAAGCGCAATGAGCGATACAGTAATCACCCCCTCAAAGATACGTGCTGTTTTCGTTGACTTCTCCACGGATTGAGATTCTGGTCGTACACCCTGATTGGTACCCCCAATCTCACTGACTCGCGCTGGTGCAGCACCGGCAGCAAAACTAGCTCCTCCCCCAAAACGAGCAAACGAAGGCTTTTCGGATTGCATACTGTTTTCCCTTCTATTAATGGTAAACGTGCCAACGGCACAATGATGCATGTATTATACCGAAAAACCCGTGGCAAGGAAAGGGAATTCTGTCAATTATCACTTCATGGACACGCCTGACCGACTCCCTGATGAGTGCTATACTGTGGGTGTTATCACTCAAAGGCATGTCTATGCATATCGATTTACCCAAGAATAACTTTGCGTTCTTCAAGTTTATCGCCGGGTCCCTTTTTCTCATGGCAGTCATTTCCTATAACTCTATCGCCCTCTACTCATTTTTCATTGCCCTTGCCGTCGGTCGAGCCCACTCGCTTGGCGCCTGGATTGCTATGTGGCGTTCCGGAAAATTAAATTGGAAGTATATTACCTCCATGTTCCTCGTTAGCATTGCTGTCTCCTACTGGGGACTCAATATGGTTCCCAATCTTCAGATCCTCTCCTTTATTACTTCACTTCTCTTCTGTTTTCATTTCTTCTTTGACGAATTCGATCTCCAAGAAGAAGAGCGCTCATGGGAAAACATACTTCCAAGTCTCAGTCCAGCCATCCTCATATCCATCCTCCTCACGAAAGACTACCTACACTTCAATGTTCCGCTCAACACATTCTACGTTATTGCTGGCGGACTCCTCCTTATTGAAATTATCCATACCAAGCGCATCGGCTGGTTCTTTCTCCATACCAAGATATTGACTCTTTTCACCCTTGTTGCCGTAGCCCTTCATATGAATGCACAAGGTATTTTGGCCACGTTTCTCATTTTTCATTACTTCTTCTGGTTTCTCTATCCAATCTACAAACTTCATAAATACAAACCGACTGAGCGCGACAGCTTCGTCATGATTCTTCTCCTTGTCGTGTCAACATCTCTTTATTTTTCCATTACCAAAAATGACTACAGCGATGAAGTCATGCAGCTCACTATTCGCGCTTTCCTTATCGGCACTATCATCCACGTTCTGGCAACAGCGCCCTTTGGTTATCTCTTTGGTCTCCCCAGGAAGTCACCGACAACACCGGTTACTCCCTAATGATGAATTTCCCTTCCTCTCGTACCAAAAATGGTATCAAAAAGCGAGAGTGCTACTCCATACGGTCCGCTCCGCTCAGTGTGATGCCGGAAATGATCGCGCGGAAAGAGAAACACCTGGTCCAGATACTTCCATGAAAAATGTACCCGGTAATGTGAAAGGGCGTTGAGCAGTAAATACAGTGTCGTTGTTACAACATGCGAATTACTCGATGATTGAAAAACCACGAAAAAGAAAAACGTGTACACCGCCATGAAGAACGCCAACACAAACAAATGTTCCTTTCTACTATTTGTCCAGTCCATGTCAGTCGTCACAGTATGATGAAATGCGTGTGCACGCGTCAAGAGAGGTATCCGATATTTGTGTGCCCCCATGTGTGCCACATAGATACAGAACTCGGAACAAAAGAAGAGGATAAGCACCTGCGAAAAAAGTGAAAATTGTGTAATATCAATAAGCCCCATTTTCACATCAAAAGAAACATACAAAACAACCATAAGGATACCAAATACCAGAGCAAAAACGCTGCGCCCGAATTGGTAGTACACAAAATCGTGCATATTCTCACGAATTTTCCTCTGGGTGCCAAAAACTACTGGTAGAAATCCTTCAAAAATCAGAAAGAGTCCTCCTATCACGAGACAAATATACCAAAACTGTACGAGGAGAAACTCCAAAAACCAACTCGAAAACATACTCGCGGTTTAAAGTCATGTCAATACTCTACTGCTAAAAGTATACCCCTCACCGGCACTCATGCCAAACGCCGCTATCTCTATGAACAAATCCGCTGTCATCTTTCGCATTTTTCTCGCCATCACGCTTTTTTCCGCAGCCATGTGCTTTCCACAACAGGCTTGGGTCTCTATTTTTTTCTTTCTCATTCCCCTTTTACAAATCATCAATACGTACCCAGTATTATCCAATCAGCGTCTTTTGGTAATTTTTTTTCTCTTTACTGCAGTTAGCCTCTTTCTTTCGACGCTCTGGTTTGGATCAGCCTTCCCGCTCGACTGGCTCAAAATATACGACCCAATCCTCAGCGCCATCATTCTCGGCAGTCTCTGGATTGGATTTATTCTCGTATTGTCACTTCCCCTGTCTCTTTGGGGGGTGCTTTACGCATCTACTCATTCGCTTCCCCTCTGGTATCGACCCTTCTTCGGAGCTGCGCTCTGGGTAGCACTTGAACAAATCCGGTCCTATTTGGTAGCTCTTGCTGTGTATGGACCAGAAACCCTCAGTGGACCACACCATACCTACTACGCTCTCGCCTATACTCTTTCCCATGTGCCCCTCGTGAGAGAACTTCTTCCTGTGGGGGGGCTGCCACTCGGGACATTTGTCGTTATACTCCTCAATATCGCCCTCTTCTCACTTTTCCAAATACGCTCCTGGAAA
The DNA here is from genome assembly GCA_964543815.1 of uncultured Bdellovibrionales bacterium. GTDB lineage: Bacteria > Patescibacteriota > Minisyncoccia > Moranbacterales > UBA1568 > UBA1568. The sequence goes on from CAZIZG010000014.1 coordinate 6,596, forward strand.
AATCCATCCGTTCTCGTGCCGCTCTTTCTTTCCATATTTTTAGTCGTAGGCTCTGCCATTACCCTGACTATTCTCAGAACGAATGACCATGAGGAAAGCATATCCGTCTCAATTATTGGAACAGCTCTCCCCTCAGCAACAGACAGAGCCGAACAAGATCAAAAATCCCGTATCGGTTACGACTCCGCTTCACGGATAAAAAAAATATCCGATATTATTGTGTTACCAGAAAATTTTAATATACCTCCAATTCATGAAGAAATCCGCCATCAATTCTCGGGAAATCCGATACTCGTCAGCTCGTTTTCAGGAAAAAATTACTACAACATGTACTTTCTTAATTTGAAAAACAACGCCGTTGCCTATACCCAAAAACAACTCCTCATGCCACTCGGAGAATATCGCGTATCATGGATTCATTCCCTCCTCAAACTCACCAACCGCTCTGATTGGATTGCTCTTTATGAGGCACCTCATCAAAGTGCTACCAAAAGTACTGGGGCGCACCTCTACCAACACCCCTATCAAAACGTAATCATCGGCGGAACGTTATGCTCTGAAAATATATCCCCTCTTCTGTATCGCAATCTCACCGGTAATGGCGCCACACTCCTCATCAATAGCACTTCACTCGCACCATTTCACGGATCAGCCCTCCTTGATCGTCAAATACTTGCCATCAATACGGCACGTGCCCTAGAAAATGGCCGCTATCTAGCAGTGGCCTCCAACATGGGGAGTAGCTATGTCATATCAGATACTGGCACACTTCATTCCATCATGAAGCCAGCAACAAAGAACCTTTCTCTTCTCGAAGACACCGTTGAAACAAAACAGTATCTCACCCCGTACGTTCGTTTTGGTGATAGAGTATCGCCACTCTCATTTATATTTGTATGTATAACTCTCCTTTGGAAATCATCTTTTTCTTCCAAGGCACGAAATAAAAGAATGCTTTTATAAGCCAAAATAAGTCAATTTACTTGACTTTTCGCCTTTTTTGTGCGAATATGTGGTCACCAGCAACTTCCCAATTGAAGGGGATATCACCATGATTCGTACCGCCCTCCTCACTGTCCTGGCCGCGTTCGGCCTGGCGAGCGCGTTCGCGCAAACGGCCGCTCCCACCATGGCCGCCGTCAACATGAAGACCGACACGGTCGCCTACGACAACGGCACCACCGTCGAGCAGAACCGCCACGGTCACCTGGTCATCAAGACCGGCAAGTGGACGCTCCTGTTCGATCCGAAGACGCACACGCTGTCGAATCCGATTCGCCTCACGAACGAGAAGATCGACCCGCAGGTGACGCCCAACGGCCACGGCTTCGCCAAGGTCTACCAGACCGAAGCGGTGCCTGGCTCCGGTTGCCCGGTTTCGCTCACGTGGAACGTCGGCTACACCGTGACGCCGGGCACAGCCACCATCACCGTGAACGGCGTGCCCACCTCGGTCAAGACCGAGAAGAGCAACCAGAATGCCCAGTGGTCCTGCGGCTCCCACGGCGGTGACACGGCCACCATCACGACCGAATACGCGCCGGAGCTCGGTGTCGTCATCGCCGTCGCGATGGACATGAAGTACAAGGGCCAGTCGAACCTGGTGACCGCTCAGCTCGCGAGCATCACGCAGGCAGCCCGGACCAGCCAGGCCGGTGACGGTGCTGTCGTCGCCGTGGCGCCGCGCTGATGCCAGTGCCACCGTACGTGTCCCGAGCACGACCCCCGAACGGGAGCAGGATGAATGTCCTCTCCCGTTTTTACTTTTTAAGCGAAAAATCTCGAACAAACATTTTTGAAACAAGTCTGTATATTCCATACGTAATAAATGGGGCTGCCAAGACATCGATAGAGTAGTGTTGGTGTCCCAATAGAACCTCCCCAGCCATAATGAGAGTACCTACCAAGAAAATCAGTCTTATTTTACGAAATTCCCAATAAACCAACGCTGCCAAGAACGGCAACGCCACATGCCCAGAAAAAAAGAGATCTCCGCCCTGAGTAAAGAACGAAATGGTCGGTTCTGCTCCTGCTGGAATACCCAAATGAGTGAGATTGATAAAAAGAGCCCTCGTAACTATGAGAGCTGTCAGTGCTTTCAAGAAAAATGGCAGGCGTCCGGCCTGAACCAATGCATAGAAAAGAACGGCGTATTCCAAATAGAGCGTGCCATAATAATCAATCACTCGAGTATCTCTCATCGGTAACCAATCCAGAAGCAAATCAGGAACAGCCGGCCCAGCTGTTGCCGTAGCCCATCGAACGGCAAAGTAGTTAAGAATAAGCGCGGCTGCAAAAAAAGCAGCCGATTTTAATACTTCCAGACAATACACTGGGTCCCGAAAAAACAATCGGGTGTGAGAAAAAATATCTTGGATTGTCATAGCGTCTGTTTTATCAAATCATTCGACCGAAACGTCATCAGAATATGAACGATTGTCCACCCATAAAAGAACGCTGGATGGAAAAACAAGAAAAGCACTCCCGAATGTGGAGCCAAAGCATACAGAACAAACATGAGAAAGGCCAGTGCATGCCCCCATAAAATGGTATCCACATAAAATGATAGCTCGGATCCCCCATACCGAATAGTCGAAAATAGATACCAGTGAACATAGTGCGTAAGCACAATAAAACCGAGAATCTGATTGATACTTAGGGTATCAAATACCAGTGCTGCTGATACCGAAAATAGGCCATGCAAGATATACCAGACGGCAAAAAATCCACCCCGAAAAGACCGCGTTAGCACTCGCCTATTACGCCAGAGAAAAAACAAAATCAGAGATACTCCAAACACACTGAGCAACACCGTCAGAAACACCGTCTGTGCAAACAACCTTTCAACAAAGACGGCACTCCAGGTAAGTGTCATTCCCAGTACGCCCACCACTCGATGTAGAACGTTCTGAAGTGAAAAAAGATGTATTTCGTCGGTTGTATAGTGAGCAGTAAAAATAGCTCCCGTGACAAGAATGAGCCAAGGGAAATAGCCTGCATTCCGAAACACTAAGATTGCCAACACGGCTGCCAGGAGAAATACCCAAAAAAATCGGATACCGTATGACCGATTTATTTTTCCGCTCTTGTTTGCATAAAAATACGCCAGAAGAAAATGAACCTGACCAAACACGATGATGAAAAGAAGAATGGTGGCATCCGAAAAAAACGCCACCATACTCGCGACTATCGTGGCCGCCAAAGTTACGTGGAAAGCAGGATGACCCAAGAAAAATTGATGGGGAGACATAATTCAATACGCCACTATGTTTTTCAATCGCATACGAATAGTACGCTCTGGCACCTCTCCATAATACACAGTCCCCTCAAAAGAAGTAAGGAGGTTACTGCCAGGCAAATATTGAAAAGAAAACCGTACCTTCCCTACGGTTTCACAATGCTTCCAGGATCCCGTTTGGATGCCCATTACCATGGCCCCTACTTTCTTTTCCCCGTTTAAAAAAAAGGCTGACCTTGCAGGAGGAAGCGTCGTAGTCAAAAAGTCTCCCTCAACATCTTCATGACAGATACTCCCCTCACGCGGCGAAACCCGATATGAGCCACGTCGTTCCTGTCCACTTTCCAGATTCCCCTGAACAGACTGGGTGGTCGGCAGATACCGAAATGGCACCTTCTGCCACTTCTCGGTTATCGTCAATGTTTCCGTATCAAATACAATGCTTTTTTGGGTATCGTTTTCTCGTTCATAGGCATAGCGACCATCATTTATCGGACGCAAAAATATTTTTGTTTCTAACTCAGGTTTTTCCTGTAAACCACTCCATTCTCCGTATTCGTACTCAAAGACAGTCGTATCTGCCAAGACCATCTTCGTAAAAATGTCCCCCTGCTGAGAAACCTGCCCATACTGAACTATCATCATATTCACCACAATAACAACAAACACAAATAACGTAAGCACGAGGTGATATATTGTCTTGGTATGACGACTCACGAGCAGAAGCACAGAAACAAGGAAAAGCGCACATACCTGGGCCGGGAGAGAATCAACCAAAAAAAAGATGGCCGCCAGAAACAATACGAGCATCCACTTTGTGGCCGAGACACCGATGAGTACTGGGAGTGTCCGCACGCGGGCAGCGCTGTCGCCTCTTACGTCAGGAATATCCCAAAATATTTCGAAGGCGAACGCCAAAAAAAACAAGGGTGAGATATCTAGAAAAATCTGAAAAGGGGTACGTTCGCTTCCCCCAACAGCAATAAGCACTGCCAATGAAAGCGTCCAGCAGAACGCCGGAACAATATTTTTTATAAGAGGTAAAGATTTTAAGCGGTATTTTTTTGGGAAGGAGTACAAAGTACCAAGGCTGGCAAGAATTAGTCCATATAGCCAAAGTTGCCCCGCGCCTCCTACCACACCGTACAAAAGACAGGCCACAGCAAGAAAAAGAAATGAGGCACTATACCCATACCAGGAAGATGATTTTGATGTCCGCCTCTCGTTTACAATATCCTCTTCGTCATCAGTCAAACGATTAAGCATATATACCCCAAAAACCCCGAATACGTTGGCAAGAGCAATAGTTAAAAACAGCCAAAAATGAAGGTGCCAATGAGTTATTTTTTGGATATAAACCACCGAAACAACCACATACATCAGCAAAACATCTATATTCCAGGAATAACACCAAGCCACAATACTGCGAGCTCTAAAAAAGAACTGATCCAAATGCTCTAATATAAATTTCCTCTTCATACTTTTATTTACTTCAACTGACGAAGCTAATCTCTACCAATAAATCCCCAAGGATAGCCAGTTCGGATTCTAAAAATACTTCACGGGCGGATATTTTTAATGAAATACTCCTTGATCGGATCTGTTTCCATTTTGATGAAATCGTCCTGGTGATACCCTTTGATACCAGGAGTAAAGGTCTCGATAGCAGGGATATAGGTTCCAAAGAGGCGATCCCAAAGAGAGAAAACACCACTGAAATTGCAGCGCTGATGAGATTCCACTTGATCATGATGAATGCGGTGATTCCGAGGAGTCACAAGTATGGCGTCAAAAAAACGAGGAAAGGACACATAGGCAGTGTGCACTAAAGCCTGATAGGCCGAAAAAAAGAAGAGGGCTGCAGCAACCTCCTTCAAGGAATACCCTACTACAAATGCTGGTAGTGTCAGAATAGCTGCAAAGTACAACTCCTGAAACCAAGCGACTCGTAATCCAGTACTCAAATTGTATTTATTGTCACTATGATGAACAGAATGGAACACCCACAGAAACGGGATACGATGATGTGTCCGATGGACGATATAATACATCCCATCGATAAGAAGTAGGCTCAAAAACACCGAGGAAAGACTCAAGGACTGATCCGGTTCGCTGATACCGATTGCCAAAAAAATCGTATAAGCAAGCGTTACCGAATCCAATAGCCTCTGAATAAGCCGCGTCACGATACTTCGTAATACATTTCCGAAAGTACCCTCGATAGAGTATAGGCCATCGTTCCGTATCACACTGTATAAAAACTCCCCCAGCATGAGCGTGATAATTCCTGCATAAAAAAAGGTGAGTACCGTAAAAATATTCATAACGTCAGTCTCTATCGATTATTTGTAGGTAGACTTCAAATACTCCTTGATCGGATCTGTTTCCATTTTGATGAAATCGTCCTGGTGATACC
>CAZIZG010000015.1:0-11875 GCA_964543815.1 uncultured Bdellovibrionales bacterium
AGGTTGGGAGAGAGGCAGGAGCCGTCACCGCCACCACCGGGGCCGCCGGAGGAACTGGAGGGACCAGAACTTTGTCCACACGTTACACCGTTAATAGTATCACCCGACATAAAGGTAACTGACTTGATAACATTATTACCATTTTTACCGTAACACTGAATCGAATACGATGTAGGTCGGGCGCTGGTACCCACATAAAAAGGCTCCCCATAAGCACCATTTTGGAAAGCAACAGGAGTGACTTGACCAGTAAATCCAGAATCCATGGGGTCGGAGATTTTATAGCAAGAAGTAGCGTTTGTTACACTCCATTGGCCACCTAATACTTTTGGACCATTTGGATTATATGAAAACTGCGGAATCATACCGCCACAGATACTTAGTACTGGAACATCGCCTGAAGGCGGCGGGGTTCCATTCACCGTAACGCGCGCTACCTTTTCAATCCATTCAGTACCAATAATATTATTTGTAGCATTGATAATAGACTTTCCACACTTGAGCGTATAATCCGTAGTAGTTACGGGTGAAACTGATTTCTCAGTAGTTACCACAGGATCCCCAGACCAAATACGTGCTGCTGCATTATTGGTATCGCCATTGAAGAGGTGACAGCCTACATCAGAATTCATTACCTCCCATTTTAAAATACTCGCTTCCCCCTTATTCAGAGTGTTCGGATTGGCAGTAAACAGGTTTATTACTGGTGGATCAATAATTCGAATCTGGACACTAAATACAGGGGTAAAAAGAGCAGAGCTACACAGCGTATAGTTATAGACTCCAGGCGTATTTATACCACCAATTGATGGAATAAATGTGCGACTTCCTGACGGAGGAGCTGCCTGTCCATCATTCCAATTCGGATCAGAGCTGACCATATTACAAGAAAATGGCTGTCCTCCTTTTTTAACATCCCACGTCAGCGTAATTGATTCACCCTTAAGAACAGTTGCTTTATTCGTAATTAAAAAGCCACTTGGTGCCTCTGAAGCAGGACAATTATTCAGTGTACAACTGGTACTACAAACAGCTGGGCAAGGACCAAGCGCTGCCGGTCCTGCAATAATCGAATCACATTCCTCACCAGGGTCAAGAACATAGTTTCCACACTTTGACACTGTCCCTTCTGGACTACAGAAAGGAGTGACCTGATTCACTGATCCATTGGCGCAATGCAGTGTAACGTTTCCTACAAATCCTGATTTTTCATTTCCTAGTAATTTTTGTTCTCCTGAGACGAGATTACCAGACCAGGAAGAATTACAATTATCCCAAATAGTTGGACCAGATACAAAACAAGGGGTCCCTGCCGTGACAAAGACCGTAACAGATTGACTGTTGTTACGAGCCGATCCAGTTGTTGTGCAAAAAACAGTGAATGTCTTGCTTGCGGTCAGAGATTTTTCAACGCTGCCTGCCACGGGGATGGAGGTCATTGACTCATCAAAACAACTATCACCGTCAGAGGACCAAGTCAGCTGAGTTGTGCCACCGCCCGGCGAAGAAATGGTGGTAGGATTCGCACTTACATTAATATGAGGAATCACATTGATGGTAATCGATGCTGACTGTACAAAACCCCCACTATCCGTACAGCTGAGTACGTATGTTTGGTCATTATTCGGATTGACTGTTTGGTTTCCACCGGATATAGAGACGCTTGCTCCGGATAACGAACAACTCGTTGCCCCACTCACGCTCCAGGTAAGGACAGTACCTTCTCCTCGATATATGACGTTTTGACTAGCTGAAAGTCCAACCTGCGGAGCTGCCAATACTATACGTGGCTCAAAGAAAATACTTGTTCCTATCAACAAAAACAAGTAAAGGTAATCCCTTAATTTCATATAATTTTTTGCTTAGCACGACTACTGTTGGAATCAATAAGAAAAAAAGTATCAAACAACGCGAAGCAAAGCATACATGCCACCAAAAAGAATACGGAAGAAAGCGGAAAAACAATAAGCATAAGCAGCGAAAGAATAGCGGCTACAATATTAGCAATCGGCCGAGCGGTCCGAAAAAAAGCGATGATATCCATATCCTCGGCATCAATTTGTTTGTAAAAATAAGAATCACGAAGAATTTCAATACCGGCGATACCTACCCGTGTCATGAAAAGTGCCGTCCCCCAAGCCACGATATTTCCCACTGCCAAAAAGGGCAGGATAAAGGTAGCAGCGGCAGCGACAGCAATACTTCCAATAAGCATTTCCTTTTCGCCAAAATAACGATCAGCCAAGATACCAAGTGGATACTGTAATATCACAAAAGGCACCAACATGACGGTAAAAATAATCCCAATTTCATTCCAAGAAAACTGAAGCGACCGAAGATAGAGTGGTGTATAAACAATCATGAGTGCATAAAAGAACTCCATGGCAAACGATACATGATATATTCTGAGCAAATTGCGCTCCATTAACATTTTTTTAAGCGTCGTCCGAAGAAGAACTTTCTTCTGCGCGGTTCTATTATCAGTGCGAAAACCAACCAAAGCTACGATAAATACGGCTGTATAACCAATAACCAGTGTGACAAAAATACCGTGGTAGTGAAAAGCATCAAGGGTTCGTAGTGAAAGTATGGGTGCAACCAATAACCCAGCATTCATGATGGTCAAATAGAGTCCACGAATTGAACCAGAGACTTTGTCCTGAGAAAAACTTTCAAGCAAAATATCAAGCGCCACCCAAGTAACATTGGTTGCCACAATAAGAAGGAGTGCAGCGCATATAGCAATCCCTGGTGTAGGCAGAGAAGCCAAGACGGCTGCAGCACAAATACTGAGGCCCAATGAGAGATAGAGCGCTCGAGCCCGCCCAACATGACGAATAAGCGGCTGGAGGCAAAAGAGACTCATCAAGACTACTCCATATGCCACAAAATAAAAAACCCCGACATTTTCCGTGCCGGAAATCATTGAAAAATAACTTGAAAGAACATAAATAAAAAAAGCATCCAAAAAACCAAAAACAAATGAAACGAAACTCACGAGATGAATTTTTTTTCGATTGAGTATTTCTTTGTGTGGCATTTTTGTATTTTCTCTTCTTATTTTTTCATTATGCCACATCTCCTTCATCTTGGACAATTCATTTACTTGAGACAACTCGGAACATAACCGCGCTTCTGCGCCTCCTCCTGAGAAGCGAAACATACCCTATTTTCTAACTTGATACGTCGAGCGACAGCACAAGTAGCAAGATGGTATTTTGTACTGTTCTTACTTCCAACAAACCGACAGTCCTGAGGTGGTTTCTCAGTAATTTTTTGATTTACCGGCTGGAGTATCTCACCAACAGTAGACACGCTCTCAGTTGGGCTACCTACCTCTCTGCTCGATACCTGATTCTCCATGATTGGTAAGGGGGGCACCGAAAACTGAACTACTACTTCCTTCCCGGTATTTCCCTGTAAAAGACCGGCTTCAAAACACAGTCCGCCCACAAGAATAAGGCCAAGAAAACCCAGGCAACGCTCCCTATATGTACGAAACCAAGCAATAATACGGTCTTTCATACCCTACTTGACCATTGGCAAGAGCCGTGATATACTCCCTCTACAGTATATCGCAATTTCCCTAATGTGTAAGCATTTGTACGGTTATGGCAACCAGAAAAGCAGGTGGATCAACCGCCCTCGGCCGTGATTCCATTTCCAAACGTCTCGGAGTCAAGATTTTCGGCAATCAAGCCGTTTCTACCGGTAATATCATTGTTCGTCAGCGTGGCACCCAGTTTCATCCGGGGAAAAACGTTAAGCGTGGTGAAGATGACACCCTTTTTGCTTTGGCCTCTGGATTCGTCGAATTTCAAGCCAAAAAGGTCAAAGATTTCACAGGCAAAATTGTTTCCCGTACTTTCGTAAATGTCTTGCCACAAAAGAAGTCTCAGCAGCAATAAGCAAGCGAAGAAAAACTAAAAAACACCCTGATTCTATCAAAGGGTGTTTTTTGTTTCCTAAAGAGACTTTACTTACCAGCCTCCGCCACCACCGCCTCCGCCTCCGCCACCACTCGAACCTGATCCCGAAGAGCCAGATGAGGTACCTGTACTGGAAGCAATACTCGAGGAAAGACTCTCCATATGAGATGTGAAACTATCAGCATCGAAACTGTTCAAGCTCGCTGAGAGAAACCATGCCGGATGATACGAAGAAAAGTACTCCTCACCATACAAAACACGCATTTTCTGGACCCATTCCTTGGTCATCCCAAAAACAATAGCTGCCGGCAAAAGCACCTCGAATATGTGTTCCTTTTCATAAAACTGCTGCCGAGCTTTTTCCGCAGTCTCCATATAGAGCCTGAGCCCCTGAATACGCCAATTCACTTCCGTCCCCTTAAGGGTACGCTTGGGCATAATAAAACCAAAACCAAGGATAAGGAAGCCACTTATTACCATCATGACTGCCGCAAAAGAAGATACCCCAGTAACAAATGGCACGAGAAAGAAAATAACTACTCCCGTTACTATAAACCAGATGCGAAGCGTTAAGCCTTTTTTTTCAACCAAATCTTTCTCAACCAAGGAATCCACTACTGCGGCACGTAAGCTTGTTAGCGTTTTATAGAATTCATTTTTTAGCGAAGATAGTTTTACTGAATCACCCGATTCGAATAGCTTATTCAATAATATGGTTTGATGTGGTAATAATGTCAAACCAGTTAAAGGCTGTTTCTCAAAGACAAACTCTTTCGTCGTGAAGAATAAGATCTTATTTTCCACCTCCTGAATACGAATAGCTCCCCTGACTGCCAATTCAATGATAGCTGCTGTTATAAATGAATTTTCAAAATTACCATTTGCTTTCAACATTCCCAACTCCAGAGCATCGAGATTATCTGGTACCTGATATTCTGGTATCACCACTTTATTCCAAGTAGGGTCATCACCATATTTTCTCCAGGTACGATACGCAAACCAGCCGGTACCTATGGGTATAATAGCGAAGAAATACCAGCCATAGAGTTCCCACCAACTCAACCGAAAAGGCTCAAATATTCCCTTGGGTACCGTTACGGATGCGCTCACTCCCTCCCCTGGCTTCAGTGAATGATTCGCAACAAAGGTAAGTACATGGTCATTTTGCCAGGTAGCTGTCACTAAATCTGTTTCCTTCGATCCAATCAAACCGGTATAGTACGAAAGCGTAGTTGAGTCTTTGTGCACGGTTAGTGGAAAAACCAGCGATGCCGTAAAGGCATCAATAGGTATCGTCCAAAAATTTCCGCCGATATTCCAGTAAAACTCATCAAACTGATCATTACCAAATCGTATGACATTTTTTACCCGATAGACAATTTGGTACTCATGGACACCCGTCACCACCGTGTCTGCCTCGCCAATTTTCCAGGTTACAGTGTGATCACTACTGTTGACTGTAGCAGTATAGCGATACGGTTCACCCCGAAAATCTGTGATGCTAAGGAGTTCTATTGGAGTCTCAATGGTACCCGTCTCAGTATGCGCCACAGTAGGAATGATACGAAAAATACCATGTTTATCAGGTACCTCTCCGCAATCAGCTACGATACGCTCTGTTACTATCATGCTTGAATCCGAATTCAGCACAAATTCTCCATGAAAATCCTGTACGTACCAATCAGTCACATTTTCCCGTGCTTCTCCCTTTACTGAAAAGCCAAAAAAGCACGCTATCAACACCACGCTATAAAGAATTTTATTGTCCATACAAAAACTATGTGTTTTTCTTGCATGCCTCGAGAAAAGCAACGAAGAGCGGGTGTGGACTGAGGAGTGATGACTGAAATTCTGGGTGAAATTGTGTCGCGAGAAAAAAAGGATGTACTGATTGTGGCAATTCAGCAATTTCCATGAGTACTCCATCTGGTGAGGTGGCGGAGAATATCATCCCTGCTTCCTTGAGCCTACTCACATACTGAGGATTGACCTCATAACGATGACGATGGCGCTCGAGGATACGAGTTGCTCCATATGCTCTCGCTGAAAGCGTCCGCGACGCCAGCTGGGCCTCATACTGCCCTAATCGCATCGTAGCCCCATAATTTTTCTTACGCAAATTCTCCTTCTGCTCCGGCATAATATCCACCACCGGATCAGCCGTTCTCGGATTGACCTCTGTCGTATGGGCCTGTGGTAGCCCGGCTACATGTCGGGCATACTCGATAACAGCAAGTTGCATCCCATAACACAGACCGAAATATGGCACCTGATTCTTTCGACAATACTCAATCACTCGAATTTTTCCCTCAATACCACGACTGCCAAAACCACCCGGGATAAGAATACCGTCATACTTACGTAATATCCGCAACCGTTTAGGATCCTCTTCAAAATCAGTACTGGCAATCCAGGTTAATTCCACCTTTCGTCCCACAGTACAGGCTGCGTGCTTGAGAGCCTCGATGACGCTAATATAGGCATCTGAGAGGACATAGTCACCCGTTTTGAAATACTTACCCACAATACCAATCTTGATCGTTCCTTTTGCCCCCTTGATCCGCCTGACTCGCTTTTCCCAATCTCCAAGCCCCACCTGCCGCCTCGTTCTGAGACCGAGTTTTTTCATGAGAATCTCACTCAAGTGATCCTTTTCAAAATTCAGCGGTACATCATAGATACTCTCAACGTCCGGAGCGCTAATGACATCTTCTTGCCGTACATTGCAAAAGAGGGCAATTTTCTCTTTACGTTTCTCATCCAGCGGGCGATCGGCCCGAGCAATAATGATATCAGGCTGAATACCAGTACCATTTAATGTTCGTACCGCATGCTGGGTTGGCTTCGTCTTCATTTCTCCCACTTTGGATGGCGTCGGGATATAACTCACAATAGCCGTAATAACATCACCCGGCACTTCACTTTTGAGCATCCGGATAGCCTCAAGAAACAAAATATTCTCATACTCGCCAACCGTTCCACCAATTTCAATAATAGCAATATCAGCTGCTGCTTGAGCTACGGCTTTTTTGATACGACCGATGACCTCCATTGGAATATGGGGCACCACCTGGACACACTTACCACCATATTCCAGATTACGTTCCTTTTCTATAACCGTCTTATACACTAATCCGGTCGTCATGTAATTATCTCTGGTCAATTCGATATTAAGGAAACGCTCATAGTTCCCCATATCCTGATCAGTCTCATAGCCGTCCTTGAGCACAAATACCTCGCCGTGCTCTGTTGGATTCATGGTACCGGCATCCACATTGATATAGGGATCAATTTTGAGTGCTGTTACTTTAAAACCTCGGCCCTGAAGAATCTTGCCAATGGACGAAGAGGCAATTCCTTTTCCCACTCCGCTCATCACCCCGCCTACCACAAAGATATATTTTGTCTGCTTTGGTGTTTGTTTTTTCATATTCAGATAAAGGGAATTAACAGAGAAAGAGCCGCTACCAGGAGTAAGTGGCGAGCGGCTCTTGTAAAGTTGCGAATGACTAAAGACTAGGCCGCTTCAATAACGAGAGCGAACGAAACCTTAACACCATGACCAAAATCCACTGAGAGAGCGAATTCCCCCGTCTCTTTAAAGGCTTTATCAAGAACCAAAGCCTGCTTGCTTACCTTAATATTCATAGCCTCAAGAGCGGCTACAATCTCCTCGCGTCCTACAGAACCGAACAACTTTCCATTTTCCGCCTTGCTTTTGATAACCACCTTCTTACCGGACAGTGCTTCAGCGGTCAATCGGTGTTCCCCAGCCGTTTTCTCCACTTCCGCCTTGCGCTTCGCTACGAAACGTTCCGCTTGCTTGAGAGCTCCAGGAGTTGCCAAATCAGCTAAACCTTCCGGCAAGAGATAATTAAATCCGTAGCCATTCTTCACTTCCTTGACTTCCAAAGCCTTACCGAGACCTTTTACGTCTTCCAAAAGAATCACTTTCATACCAAAATCAGTCACCTATTAACTCGAACCAGCATAGCTTACTTTCCCGGTTTTGACAAGGTAGCCATATTTAAAGAATTAGCATACTGTCCCCAAAAGAATAGAAGGAGAACCGCTCCTCCATGGCAATTTCATACAAAGAAAGAATATCTCGCTTTGCGCCTTTATGTTGCAAAAAAGCATCCACCAGAAGCATAAGCGACGTTTCAGGTAAATGAAAATTGGTAATAAGTACGTCCACCATCCGAAACTGATAGGGCGGGAAGATAAAGATATCCGTCTTCCCAGATTGAGATTTCATCGCTCCAGTTCGACCAAACGATTCGAGTGTCCTCGTTACCGTCGTACCGACTGCAACGATACTGCGTCCTGATGTCTTGGTATCATTTATTCTGTGTGCTGCTTCCTTGTCAACAGAGGCATATTCACTGTGCAACCTACCAGACAAAAAATTTTCTTCCTTGAGGGGTGAGAATGTTCCTAACCCAACATTGAGTAAAACCTGGGTCGTTTTAATATCTCTTTCTGTAAACGAATCAAATACGCCTTCTGTAAAATGAAGTGACGCCGTTGGTGCCGCTACCGAAGTTCCTCCTTTGGCAAAAATGCTCTGATACCGCTGTCGTAATTCATGCTCTGGAGTTTGTGCGCCTTCGAGATAGTGTGGCAAGGGCGTTTCACCATACTGCTCTAATAACTCAAAAAGGCCCTTCATGCTCGTGAGTTGCACATGAAAAACATTTTCCTTCTGATCAAGGAATACCAAATTTGATCCATCGGGAAACAAAAGTCTCTGACCGATACTGACTTTTCGGTCCACCAGAACTGGAATATACTGTTCATCCTCAATCTGATTCGTTAAAACAAATACCTCAATCTTGCCACCGGTTTCTTTCTTGAGCCAAAGACGAGCTGGGAGAACACGCGTATCATTAAGCACTACCAGTGACTGCTGTGGAAGATGTTTAGCAATGTTTTTAAAGAGGTCAAAGACTATAGTATCTGTTTTCGTATCATAAACAAACAACCGAGCACTATCTCGTGGTTCAACACCGACCGTCCGAATGAGCTCCTTTGATAGTTGGTATCGATACTGCTTCAAATCAGAATATTTCATTTTCTTTTTGAAAAAATGAAGAGATTGAACCAGGCCAGAATAATAAGGGATGTACCAACAAGAAAGGGTGCCCGGAGACCAAGTAAGCCCGAAATTCCCCCCGCCAGAAGCGGAACCGTTCCTTGTGACAGTGCCATGAGTGAACCATTAATTCCAAGAGCCGCCCCCTGCTTCTTCGGAGAAACACTTTTACTCACGAGTGCTCCCATATTGGCCATAGAAAGACCATTAGGGATAGAAAGAAGTGGGGCTAGAGCGTAGAGCAGTACGACAGATGAGATAAACGGGTACAGAGCAAGGGTCACCGCAAGCACAAGGAGCGAAACCTTAAGAATTGTTTTTTCGTCATACCATTTCGTTATAAATCGTAGAATAAACAACTGCGTGACAACTATCCAAATGCCGTTCACTCCGAAAAACGTTCCGATGGCAGACTCGTCTAATCCGAAACGGGCCACCAAGAGAATGCCTACAAATGAAGTAAAAAAAGTAAATCCGGAAGCATAGAGGAAACTCGAGATATAGACAGGACGAGCCTCCGTGTCACGCCAGGCAGCCAATATGTTTTGAATACCCTTCAAAAAATGAAAATGGTGTTCGGCTTGCCGATTATGATGTGTCTCCGGCAGAAAAAGTGATACGGAAAGAACATTAAGAATACCGAGAGCTGAGGCAATCCAAAATGGCGCAGCAGCACTGTCAAACAAGTGGGCCAAAAATCCCCCAAGAGTCGGCCCAAGAATAAAGCCGATACCAAACGCCGCCCCGATAAGACCGAAGTTCTTGGCTCGATCCTTCGGATCAGTGACATCGGCGATACTTGCTTGAGCAATACTGAAATTTGCTCCTGCCAATCCTGCTACGGCCCGACTAAAAAAAAGAAGAGCAAGAGACCCTATTTCAATCCCAAAACCAAAAAGAAGTTGTGAGAGAGCCAGAACCCCGACGCCCAATATCAGGAGTTTCTTACGACCAAACACATCCGATAACTCACCAAGGATTGGCGCTCCCAAAAACTGCATCAAACCAAAAAGGGCCGTGAGGAGTCCAGCCATAAGATACTGTTCCCCCGAGGTGTAGCCCGAAAGCAAAAATGACGGCGAGGACGAATCGGTAAAAATAATGGGGAGGATAGGAATAATCATCCCTATCCCAATCATATCAATAAGCAGCGTCACAAAGAGAATCGGGAGTGTCTTTTTTTGCATAAGAAATAAAAAATTGCACTACTAAAAACGCAACAACTGCGGCGAAAAGATAAGAAGCACCCCAAGAAGTAACATAAGAATACCACCAATAAGATTGGACCATTTGGAATATTTTTGCGTGAGATATAGTTTATCAAATCCCCACAAAGCGAGACCAAAAACAAGAAAGTCGTCAATCATATAAAAGAATATATAGTCAAACATAAGTCCTTGGGTTTGCCAAAAACCAAGATGATTCAATTCAATAATTTTGGTGAAAGCCTGAGGAATTCCGATGGAGCAGGCAAACTCAATAATATTAACCGAAAATGCTAGCCCAATGACTCCGACGGCGGTCAGCCACGTGAAAGGTTCCACCGCTAATCGCTTAATACGACCGGATATTCTCATTCGTTCACCACTGGCCACCACCTTACAGGTACCATCGGATGCATACCACTCATAAAGAAAAAAACAAGCACCCCCGATCGAGATAAGACCAACAATTGGTGTCACAATACGATCAAGACCGATGAAATCCCAAGTAGTAAACCAGATATTGAGGATAAGATAATACATGACCGTCTCAGCCAGGATGAACAATCCCGCCACTATCCACATTCTACGACGGCTCCCCATCTGGACAAGGACCAAGAGAAACGTGACCAACACCCACATCGCACAGGGGTTGAAACCATCAATAAGACCCAATAACCCAGCGAGAACTGGCAAAGAGTACTCTCGCGTATCAATCGTCTTCTCCGTAAACGGTAATGTCACAGCAACACCTCTATCACTGGCACATTCTTCACCTAAAGCACTCCCACATAGCGCCCCTTTGATAGCATCAATTTCACTTTTTGTACCGGAGAGTATTCCGGAAATACCCACTTCTGAATGCCCACGATATCCATCAATCAATGATTCTATTTTCTTTCCAGTCGTATCGGCACTATCAAATCCCTGAATAACCGTCACCCCGACAATAGTAATCGGTGTTGCCTTGGTCAGTTGTTCGTGTTCCGTAAACTGAGCAAAGAGTTGACTTCCTTCTTCAGAATCAATATCGATGAAGCGTACCAGGACGTCAGATCGAGATACTATCTTTGTATTCAAAAATATTTTTTCCGCCCGACAATGCGCACAATCCTGACGTTCAAATACTTCCACCAAGACTTTTTCTTTGTCTTGTGTCTCAGCCAAAACAGTCGACACCGCAAACATGAAACCATATACTAGCCACGCAATGACCGCTATTCTCAAAAAATATTTTTTTGTGTCTCTTTTTAACATCTGATTCAAAACGAAATAAGGAATGGTGGACTACATCCTACTCAATTGGAACCATCTTACCCGAGAATTGCAGGAGTGGCAATCGCTCGGGATGGCTATTGAGCAGGCTCAAGCGGTATAGACGGGTTCCTTTTCGACAGTTCATCAAACTCTTCTTTCGTCATTGGCTTGTAGATGATTTTCAGAAAATGCACCAGTGCGGAGGCTTTTTCTCGGGCTTCAGCATCAGAGAGTTCCTTTCCAAATCTGTTTTTGTAGAGACTTTTGAATTTCTGGATATGTTCATCGGAAATCATAGCTATCTTCTTACCAGCTTGAAGGGATATGGGATATACTTATTGGCAAAATCATCCAAAATCGGTTTTTGAACAGGCGAAAAGATATAGTCTTTG
>CAZIZG010000016.1:0-10734 GCA_964543815.1 uncultured Bdellovibrionales bacterium
GGAGCAGTTGAGCGAAATCGGCTTGTTGAGAGCCGGTTTTTGCTTTTTTACTGGGAAAATCCGATGGTTCGAAATTTTTTGCTGAAGAATCTGGAGGAATCTGTATTTTAGAACCAGTCAGGTTTATTGCCTCTACCAGGAGCTTAAAGGCGTCCGTGTGGTCATACACCACTTTCCCGTCAATCAGGCGTATATCCTTAAAAATCAGGCGTAAAAGGCTGCGTTTTTGGTCGACATCCCTGATTGAGGCATAAATCTCATGGGCTCGCTGTGCCAGTTCAAAAAGGCTGTTATTGAACTCAAAATAGCGGTCATCTGACTCAGTATGGTTTTTGATTGAATCCAAGAGAGTCTCCCTTTCCTCAGAGTATTCCTTGAGCTTTCGTTTATAGAAGTCTTCAGGTATTTTGCCATCCAATTTCTCGTCGTAGAGGCGATCCATGCGCTTCTGAATTTGCCCCAGTTTCGAGTTCATGTCTTCAATTGCTGACGAGTGGAATTCCTTCTTATCTAGGTGACCCCCTTTTAGGGCTTTTCGAACCCATTCAAAGACCCCAGACTGTTTGATGTGGAAGGTCGATAGGATGGAAGTGATTTGCCTATCAACGTCTTGTTCCCGATGCCATTTCCTTTGAGGGCAATCTTTGTAGTAGTAGTTGCAATGCCCATAGACGTGGCCCTTATGTGTCTCCCACGTGATCTTACCGCCACACTGGTCACAGCTCACAAGGCTTTTGAAAAGGAAAAAGTGTTTCCGATACTTCGGGGTATTTTTGCTGTGCATCACGTTTTGGACCGCTTGGTAAAGTTCCTTTGAAATGATAGGTTCTTGCTTGCCGTCGTAAATCTCGCCATTCCATCGCACCTTGCCGTAATAGAAGGGGTCCTGAAGGATGTCAGCCATTCGACTTTTAACCATTCGATTACCACCTCGTGTTCGAAGCCCGAGGTCGTACATGGTTTTGTTCAGTCGAAGAAGCGAGTAGTTGCCAGACGAGTATATCTCGAACATCTGTTTGATAAGGGGAGCCTTAACAGGGTCGATCAAGTGAATCTTGCGACCTTTATCTCCTTCAGTTCGATAGCCGATAGGGGGTTTGGTCGGAAGCCAGCCTTGCGCGATTTTTTCTTTCTGCCCTTTCTTCACCTCCTCCGAGAGGTTATCCGTATAAAACTGGGCCGTAGAAACGCGAATATTCCAGAGAAAGCGCTCTCCTGACTTGGAATCTTTTGTCAGAGTCCAGTTCTCCTTGGCGAAGTGAACCTCTCTATCAGGATCTTCATTTACCCACTCGTTTATTTTTACCGCATCCCGCAAGTTTCTCGTCAGTCGGTCCACCTTTTCGCAGATAATGATTTTGATACCTTTTCTTTTCATCAAGTCCAGCATCTCTCCAAATACTTGACGCTGCTTTTGTCCGCTGGCTGATTCCGAGACCGAGAACGTCTTTTCAATTCTGAATTCTTTATTTTCTGCGTACTCCGTCAAAAGCTTTTCTTGAGCAGGTAAAGAATAACCACTCTCCTCTTGGGCGACAGAGGAGACGCGGGCGTAGAGTATGCATTTTTGGTTATTCATAAGCCTATCGTCGAGGGATACTCCTCATAGAGAGTCCACAGGGAGTATCCCTCTCCTTTTCAATTCAGGGCACTTCTAAAGTGGCAAAATTGCTGCCTATATAGGGGCTAGTATTTTGCCGTTTTAGACTGTCTCATGCGCAACTTCGGTGGAGCTTGGGAGAAAGCAGAGTTTGGCATTCTTTTTTCCCTTTTCGCAGCCCACCACCTTGTTTTCAATCATGTCCTTTAGGATTTTTTGGACAAACTTCCCTCCGACTTCTTCCACTACCTTTACTTGGTCCACGATAACCATCATCGGAAGTTTCTCCTCGCTTTCAGTCAGGATGTGGAGTATGGTCTCCTTAATCTGGCTTGCCTTTTCTGCTTCTCCTGAATGATTGCCGGAGTACATGAAGGAAACCTTTGCCTCCTCCTTTACCACCACGATCTCAAAAGCGGGCGTCTCTTCATCACCTCGGAGCTTTGGCTGTTCGAACACAAGGACGCCTTTCATATCACGATCTTTTCTGACCGAGATATGAGAATCGACTGCTGCTGAAATATCGGATGATCCACGCATTTTATTCTGTGCAGACGATCTGATAAGTCCTTCTTTTCTCTCATGATGCGTCAAAACGACGGTCTTCCCGTTTTGGCAGAACTTCTTGAGCTCTTTGAATACGACAGACATCTGAGTTGCATCATTCTCATTTCCGCTATGAATTCTCACAAGTGAGTCAAAAAATATCGTGTCGATATTATTTCTTTCGCACATGCTCAGAATTCTCTTGATCCAAGTCTCTTTGTCGACTGCAACGCCTTGTTGAGAGAGGAAGTAGATAGGGGAATCACTCGTTGCTCCTAGGAGGTTGGCCCGCTCTTGAAGCAATCGAGGATGGTCCTCTTCATCCACAATGAGTACGGATGATTTTATGCATTCGAATTGGCCCAAGAACTTTTCTCCTTTTGCCATGGAAATACCCATAAGCAAGAGGAGCCAAGTCTTGAAGTTACCTGGAGGGCCCGAAAGAATGGTAATACCCTGGTGGGGCACCAGCTTATCAACAGCCCATCTGCTTTCCGGGAATTGCATAGAGAGTAATTTCTCCATTGATAGGAGCTCTGGAAACTCAACGCGTCTCTCTATGACGGGAACAGGGGGTGTTGGCGTAACGACCTTCGACTTTGCGACTCTCCTACCTACCTCTAGCACCCTTTCTTGAATGTGTTTCATACACTTTACTTGTCATGCTGGACCAACAACTCAAAGAGCCGCTGCAAATCTGAAGCAATTTGAGCTGCCTCACTTTTGCTCAACTTGATGGAACGCTCTTGTTCCACCAAGCCTCGCAGTTCTTCAATGAGCTGTTGGTTTGGCACATGGTTAAAATTAAAAGCACCCCCGTATGTTATGAGGGTGCTTTCATTCAATATTCAGTTGAATTCAATTGAACCTAGGGTTTAAATATCCATCCAGTATCTTTTTGGTTTACCAGAAGACTCTTTCTAGACTTCCCTTCGAAGATTTTTCGTAAGGCACCAACGTACTTTGCTACAGTTTCTTTTGGCATCTCGGCCCATTTCCGATTCTGACCCGTCTCATCAGGGAAAAGGATGTCCTTAATGTCATCTCTGGTTACAATGCTATTAGGCTGACTAATAAATAGCCTTGCGATCAAGCGTAGTTGTTCGCGCATTTCAATAATCTCGCCCCTGTACCTTATGGAACCATCGTTATGGCAGGAGAAGTCCTTAGCCGTGCTATCTGGCTTTAACTTGCCTCTATAAACCTGGTGCTTTCCCGTGAATATAGGTTGTTTATTGTAACTAACCATTACTCGTACTATTAATTGCCTGGGGTCTAACTCGAGTATAGAGAACGACTTAATCTCTATTACTTCTGCAAGTCGGAGATCAAGTATGACATTTATGAGTTGAAGGTGGCCGTAATCTTCGTCAACAAAAGATTTTATGCTGGATAGGCTGGGCCATATGTAATTTGATACAGAGTCTTTATCTGGCATCAATGAGGTCGTGTAGATAAGGGGAATGTTATCTGCCTCAAATTTTTCTGAAAGAGTATCAAGTGATCTGATAATGATACTTTTACTCTTATCGGCGGAGTACGGTGTTGAATTATAAGCCTTTAGCAGATCATCAAGTAGCGCGATTTTTTCTGGATTCTCAGATAATACCTCATTTACGATAGGCAACATTTCATCGAGATCGGGGAACCATTTTGAATCTGTCTTTATCTTCCGATAAGATTCACTACCTGGGTCACCTATTTCAGTTCCAAGGTTAGCGAAAAATTCGACTATAAGCTTTTGTTGATTTTCGTTAAACATAGTGGCACGAGTCACAGGTTAGAAGGGTAAAGTTCCCTCTAATTAAGCATTTTTTAATCCAAGAAACAAGGACTGTTGAGCTTTCGGCTTTCTGGTGCTACCTTGGGAGTGGACTCACATTTACATATTTACCCAGAGGGCAATTTTTTTGCCTGTCTACCCACTTGTGTCTTGCAGCGGATGCCTCCGACGCACGCAAGTGGGAATGCCCTTGGGTAATCCTGTAAGTGTGAGTCCCGTCGGGGCATCCACTCTAGGGAGAAATCAGCACTGCCTCGGCGACTTATTCATGTAAGTCGCTTTTTATATGGAGAATCCTTTTCGAAAGATTTACTTTGGATATCCTGTCTATGGCTGGCTTATTCTGTTTGTTTGGATTGGCATAATGGCCTATGGCATACACGCTAGGATTAATGATCCATCGCCAAGATGTTTTCTTGATCCAAGGTCTAGTTTTGGTGATGAGTGTGACGAATAACCCGCTCTTTACGGTGTGATTTTGCAATCCACTAAGAGGAAAGTGTGAGTTACTACCTAAATTAATACGGCATCATTATGGACAAGTCTTTACGAAATGCAGTTATTTTTAGTGTAATTCTAGTCTCGGTTTCATGGTCAATTAGCCTTATTTACCGATTCATTTACAAAGATTTCAGAGAGAGTGGCATTCATCGCGTATGCGCTAGTTGGTCACTTGATGAAGCGAGGGCTCGAGGAAGAGAGAGAAATGTTCCAGAAGGTAGGTATGATAGCGAGAACTACAACCACTATTTCGAGAGATGTTTGCGAGAAAAGGGAATATAGAAGTGTATGGAAACTAAGGATGCAAAGCTTGAAGTTTACGAAGCCAAACTCGGCAATCTTTTAGTTGTGGGTACTACTGGATCAGGGATGTCGAATTTTACGGATCTTTATCTTACGAGCTTAGCCAGTAGGTATACGTCCGATGATTTACAGCTTATTCTTGTTGATCCAAAAAAGGTTCAGTTGAGTCAGTATAAAGACCTACCTCACGTAATTGAGGTAGTGCATGACATAGAACAGTTTCGTAAAGTATTGGCTTGGATTGAGGTAGAGTCTGAACGCCGTCTCAAATTGAAAGAGGGTGTGCCAGTGGTTTTACTTATAGAAGAGACTGCTGACTTTCTCGTGGCCGACAAAGAGCTTGTTGAGTCGAGTATCAAGAAAATTACTCAGCGCTCGCAGGAGACTGGGATATATGTTTTTTTAGCGACAGCAAGAGGAGACATGTTGAGCCAGAACCTCATCGATTGTTTTCAAAAGAGGATAGCCTTCAGGGTGGGAACCGGGGATCTGTCGCTCCTGGTGTTGGGTCAAAAGGGGGCCGAAAATCTTACTCAGCCGGGTAGCTGTCTTGTAAAGGAATCAGGAGGAAAAGTAATGATAGCTCAAATGCCAAGGGTAAGTGAGAAATCTATAGCCTCTATCGCAGGGAGGCATGGGCGAGCCTAAGAGGTCTTAGCTTTTCCCTATTAATAGACCAAGATGATCCATAAAAGGGGGTGTATTGAATATGCGAAAAATAAGGAATATAATTGAGTTTAAAGTAAATTACTAAGGCATGCCGCTCGGTTTCTTAGATCGTCAAATTAATCCAGATAGGATAGATCCACCTAATAATGATGAGATGTTTGAAGATGTCTGTCGTGACTTAGCGCGAGAGGCGTGGAAAGACCCTTCAGCTAATAGAGTTGGAAGAAGTGGGCAAAATCAATTTGGAATTGATGTGAGGGGGTTTGATGAAAATGGGAAGATTACAGGAATTCAATGCAGGAAGAAAGATCTTCTTTTGAAAGGTAAGTTAACTGAGAATGACATCCGAACAGTAGTCGCTGATGCTAAAAAACATAACCCTCCTCTAGAGAGGTTGATTATAGCAACTACTCTTCCGAGAGATATTAATTTACAAAATATCGCGTTTAGCATAACGGTAGAAAACAAAAAAACGGGACTGTTCACTGTTGAAATTTGGAGTTGGGAAGATATAAAGGATTTGTTTAGTAAAAACAGGAAGACTCTGGCACACTATTTTCCGGAGTTTAAG
The DNA here is from genome assembly GCA_964543815.1 of uncultured Bdellovibrionales bacterium. Taxonomy (GTDB): domain Bacteria; phylum Patescibacteriota; class Minisyncoccia; order Moranbacterales; family UBA1568; genus UBA1568. Next base: position 5,974 of record CAZIZG010000016.1, read on the forward strand.
TTAACCGAGGATACATGGGCCCTAAATGAAAAGATTGATCAGTTTACTGAAACTGCAAAGGCAATATTAAAGGAAAAGACTCAAGAGAATGGGCCATCATCAAATACGGGTGTCCAAATAAATGCTGAAACAGTCAATATTGGAACAGTAGTTAATACTTCTGATAGCGGACAATCAGGAGATGACAAGTTATCTATTCAAATAGATAACGCGAGAGAACTACTGCACAAAAGCAATCCCAAGAGTGCTTTAGCAGCACTAGAAGATTTAAAAAAAATACATTGGTCTACTGCCTCGAACCACTCTAAATTTAGGATTCTTACAAATATCGCGGTTGCCAAAGTTGAAATGCAACAAGTAGAGGAGGGAGCAAGAATATTTTTGGAGGCTTTAGGTTACAACAAGGATGATGAAAAGGCTCTTTGTAATGCTGCCTTAGCTCATATTTTACTTGGTGATGATAGAGAGGGTAGAAAATTTGTTGAATCAGTCCTTAAAAAAAATGAGAACAACAAGCAAGCCTATTCTATGTGGGTTTATTCTGCAGACGAAAAAGATACACTCGATAAAGTTATAAGAGAGATACCAAAGGCATTTATAAATGATCCAGATGTAGCCTTTGCAGTAGGTACTCTTGCTAAAGAGAAAGGGAATATTACTGAGGCAAAAAAGTGGCTTGAGATAGCGAGTAAAGAGAATTCTGAAAACAAGCCACTGATAGAGGCAACTTTTGCTGAAGTCTTACTCCAGGACGCCCTAAAGGACCCGGCAATGATTATCGCTGGTCATCTTGGTAATGATATGAGGAGGGCTCTTGAGATGGCTGTGGAACACTATAGCAAGGCCTGGGATGTTATATCCGCAACGGAATTGAGTAAGTTCAACTTGAACTGGATTATTAATCGAAGTCTTGCCAACAGAATGTTGGGCAATCGTAACAAAGCTACAAAAGATGTTGAGTTAGCTTTAGAACTAGATCCAAAAAATTCCTTTTATATCAAACAAAAAGCATTACTTTCCTTTGAGGAGGGGAAAACAGAAGAGGCTATAGAGATTTTAAAACCTATTGTTGATGATCCTGGTATTCCCGAAGCGCCGCTCATGATTGCGGGATTTTACAAACACGCAAGAAAATACCCCGAAGCTATAGAAGGCTTAGTATTGTACTTGAACCAGAAAGGAGAAGGCGGAATGAAAGAAGAGGCAAAGAGACTGCTTATTCAGCTCTACTTAGATACTGACCAGGATGAGGTGGCAGAGAAATTATCTGCAGAAATGATCAAAGAGGATCCAAACAATATTCTTAATTATATTGATCAAGCGAGAATACTTGGCTCAAAGGGAGATTCAAGTAAGGCCGTAGCAGTTTTAAAAAATGGAAGAAGGCTAGTGGATGATCAGACTAGTAAAAGGGAAGTGTTGGAACTTGCAGAGCAATTCTATCATTTTAAAAAATATGAGGAGGCTGGGGAACTATTCGAAAAGATTGTAGACCATAGTGCGGATTCTAGACCGATTAGACAGTTGATTGACTGTTACTACAATACAGGAAAACTGAAGGAAGCCTTGGAGATATGTAGGGAGCTTTATCAAAAGTTTGGCCCACTGGAGTTCATTACTGAGATGGAGTCGAATATATATGAAGAAATTGGTGATCTTAAAAAGGCTAAAGAAGTTTGCGAGGCTTATATAGAGAAGTATCCAAAAAATTTGGAGATGAAAATTAGATTAGGCGTAGTAAATTACAGGCTTGGAAACAAAGAGGATCTGGATGCTTTTCTTCAGTCAGAAATAGATACAACAACACTCTCCTTCCATTCTGTTATGCAGTTAGCTAATCTCTATGAGATAAGTGACAACTTTGAAAGATCACTTAAAGTTGTTTATGAAGCGAGAAGGGATAATTTTAATGAGAGGGAGGCGCACCTGCAGTACGTTGGTCTTTTTTTGAGGAGAGAAAAAAACATCGAATCTCTTTTAGAGAAGACAAAAATTGAAGTTGGTGCTGCTGTTACGGTTGAATACCAAGGAGGAGAGCGACACACGTTCATACTAGAAGATAGGGATGATATTAATTCTCAAAATGGAGAAATAAATAAAAAGCATCCGCTATTTATACTTTTGTTAGGAAGGGCTTCCGGAGATATGATCCTTGAAAAGGAGGGTCAAATGGACGAACAGAGATTAAAGATTGTAGAAGTAAAAAGTAAGTACGTGCATGCTTTCCAGGAATCATTGGCTGCTTTTGGGAAACTTCTTCCGCCCTCAAATGATCTGCAGTCGATATATATTGAAGATAAAAAAGACGGAAAGATGCCAGAAGGGTTTCAGAAGATTTTTGATCAAGTTACGAAACTTCAGGAAAGGCGTTCGCTCGTGGAGGATCTGTATAAAGAGAAAAAGATTACAGTTGGAGCTGTGGCCGAAATGATGGGAGGGGATATTTTTAGAACTTGGGCCATGCTACTCTCCAAACCCGATGTTGGAATTTGGGCGTCTTTAGGTACTCAGGAAGAAAAGTTAGCGGCACTGAATGCTTTACGAGTTCCACAGAAACCAAAATTGGTAGTAGATATTATTTCTCTTTTAACGATTCACGAGTTAGGTATACAGGATAAGTTAGTAGAGGTTTTTGGTAGGTTTGGTATTTCTCAAGTCACTCTTGATCTCATTAACGAAACTGTCGCTCAAAGAAAAGGAATGGAAAGTAAGGGCTATACGACAATAGGAAAGGAGGGGGAGCAGTTCGTAAGAGAAGAAGTCACCCCAGAGCAAATAGAAAATAATGCGAAGTATTTGATTGGAATATTTGATTGGGCAAAAAGGAATTGCGATGTTCTGCCGTGCAGCGCAGCTTTAGTAAATGCTAAAGAAAACAAAAAACTGAAAAAGCTTCTAGGTAAGTCATTTCTTGAGACTGCTTTAATTGCTAGTGAAAAGGGGAATATCCTATTTTCGGATGATGAGAGACTACGTTCTTTAGCAAAGATTGAGTATGGCGTAGAGGGAGTTTGGACTCAAATGCTACTTATGATTCTTTCGGCAAGTGGAAATCTGACGCCAGAGGAGTATGCAAAACTAACAGTTAGACTAGTAAATTTGAATTACCACTACACAAGCATAAATAAAGAAGCTATCACTCAGGCAGCTCTTGAATCAGACTGGAAATATGAAAAAAGCCTCTTCTCAATTCTCCAAAATCTGAAAAAAAAGAATTCTGATGAAAGTTCTGCGGTTCAGGTGGCTACGGAATTCATAAGTTATTCTTTGAGCCAAAAGTTAATACCAACGGATAAAGAAGAGAGTATGGTTTCTATCGTCTTAGATATTCTCATAGAAGATAGAGATAAAAACGAAATTCTTTCGAAGTTTAAGAAGTCGCTTGAAAGTAGCTTTATATTAGAACCATTCGATAAAGAAAAGATATTAGCCATCGTTAGAAAGTGGAATAGGTAAGATTCTGCATGAATAAATGTATGGCTTTCGAATCACGTTACTGGAAGAGACAAGCTAAGGGAGATATTAGAACAGTTCTAAAGAAGATGGATGTAAATATTTCTAGACTGAAAGGGGATAATTTGGATAAGATTTTTTCAGAGGTAGAAATTAAATTATTTACAATCGCATATTCTTTAAGGAAGTTGATGGATACTAATAAGCTTCCAGATAAAATAGGTGAACTAGAGATTAGTTTGATCGTTTTTCCAAGAAATAAGAAGGGGCCAATGAAGCCTTGGTCATCATTTGACGAGTATTATGAATTAAATTCTCCTCAGAGTGCGAAGATGTCGTTGAGAGACGTATGTAATTCATTTATACATGCATATTTCTTCCAGCCTAATGCTGACTCCAAAAATAGATTAACTGGATTATTTTTTGTTTCAGATTACGATCGGAACAAGCAAATATACTTCGTGAGTACTAGAAGGCTTCTAAAAAAATTTGAGAAAGCATTCGATCAAGATGTAACATTTTTCAGTTACACATATGACCAAAAAAAGGGAATTTATACGATTGTGACCAGATAGGAGGTCTATCCCCGCAGTAATTCTTTCGTTAGCCTAAAACAAACTTCAAAGTTTGGGTACGAGGAGAGGGGATCAGAGTTTCCGAAAACATCCCATCTTGTGAGCAACAAGCAAAACAACCTTCATTTGAGGGTTGTTTTTGTTTATTCCGGTGAGAGGATGAAGAAGTTTATACCCTCTAGGGTAAATCCTATCGCCGGAGCAGAGTATTGACAAAGTAGCACAGACGTGCCACTCTTTCGTTATCGTTTATGAATGGTGATTTTGAGCAACACGTGGAGATAGGATGAAAATTACTTTGTGCCCGTGGTGTGAGGAGCCAGTAAACACTACTGGCATTGGCGAAGGAGAACGATACCAGTGTCCATATTGCGACGAGTGCTGCATTATGGGGCCAGTCGTTGTGGTGCGATCTCGCCCGACTGCGTTCAGTCAAATGCACCTGCCCGGCGAAGGCATCGTCCGGGGAGTCGAGAATCTCCTTTCGAGGCTTCTGAATTAGTTTGCTTCCTGCGGGAACTCCCGCGCCAACGCAGGCTACTAGGTTTTGACCCGGTAGCCTTTTTTATATTCCCGCCAAACCCAACTTTTCCAAGTCCTTCCCCAATCAAAAGTTCGAAAGCTATCCCGCCAAGCGAGCAACAAGTAAAAACAACCCTTCAGGGTAAATCCTATCGCCGGAGGAGTATTGACGAAATACTATGAAAGTGGTATTTTTTCGTGTCCGATTGTG
>CAZIZG010000017.1:0-10539 GCA_964543815.1 uncultured Bdellovibrionales bacterium
TACCTTCTTGGTTCACTTTGACTTTGGCATTTTTGAATTGGTAAGATTCCTGCTCTACTCCCGTACCGTTTTCATAGATGGTCCAGTGTTTCAGTTTCTTCTCTCCGGTTGATTGCTCTTTCTGGTAGGCATAGAGAAGAGACTTTCTCTCATCGTTACTGGTGTATCTGAGATAGGTTTGAGGAAGTTTTTCTTTCTTGGGGAAAAGTTTTTGAAAGAAAGAAGGATTTTGTTCTTGACTCACTTGGTCACTGCCGAGGGTGCTTGGTTGATAGGAAGCATTGCCTCCTAAATCGGTTATTTCTACTGTTCTCTTATCATCGAGTTTCACTGCGATAGGTTTACTGTAGTCCTTAGGGAAAGAGAGGTTGAGTTTGGGTTGGTTTGACTGAAGAGTCTTGGTTTCATTGGCAAACTGGATATCGATACCGTCTGAGGTATTGTCGGTGAGGACAAAAGAGTCCTTTTCTTCTGTGAGAGGGAGAGTCGGGAGAGACTGGAAGTCTTGTTTCACGGAAGAGCCTACCTCTTTGTAGTCATCAAGAAGGGAGAGGGTCTTAGGTGAGGAGGACCAAAAGAGGTAAGCGAAAAGAGGAATCGCGAGGAGGGCGACTCCGAGAAGAACCGGTCTCAAGCTAAACGAAAAACGCATCATGTGGTAACAGTCTTTGATATCAGTTTTTCTCTATTATACCATCACTCCCCCTAGATATCGAGTAATTTTCGAAGGCAGGAACTCCAAAATTACACTCGTTTAGCGGACTTTGATGGTACCGCGAGCCTTAATCGTACCCCGGGTCTTGGCTGGCTCGGTTGAAACATTGGGTGCCGCCACCTCAGAAGCAAAGATATAGGCACGGCCGGTGTTGGTAGAGTAGCCATAGGCTCCGACAGCGAGGTCAGTTTTACCGTCGGCATTAAAGTCACCAGAAGTGAGGGCGTAGCCAAAATAGTTTCCGGTAGCTTCACCTGTGATAGTCACATCCGCGGTAGCGGTAGTGGTGGGGATAGAACCGTCATTGTAGAAGATATAGGCACGGCCGGTATAATTAGCACTATTTTTAGCACCGATAATCAAGTCATTGCGACCATCGACATTCAAGTCACCTGAAGCAATCCCTCGTCCGAATAAGGCACCACTCTCGGCATTGGTAATAATAATATCCGCGGTGGCGGCAGTAGTAGGAATACTACCATCGTTGTAGAAGATATAGGCGCGGCCAGCAGTACTTGAAGCTCCCGGAGATCCAGCAGCAATATCCAAGGTACCACTACCATCGAAGTCGCCGGTTATAACATTTTCACCAAATCCATCACTCGTCTCTTCTCCATCTATAGTAATGTCGGATAATCCAGCTGATGATGGATAGCTACCATCGTTATAAAAGACGTAAATTTTACCAGTAGCGGCATAAGAATTCCCAGCTCCAATAATTAAATCAGCCTCACCGTCAGCATTACAATCAGCGCTCGCGAAGGATTCTCCGAAGTTTCCACCCGACACAGCCGATCCAGTAATGGTGACATCAGCTCCTGTTGCAGACTCGGTAACAATAGAACCGTTGTAGAAAATATAAGCGCGACCATCAGCACTAGCAGTATTTGTTTTGTCTGGCGCACCCACCGCCAAATCCACTTTACTATCAGCGTTGAAGTCGCTACCAAACAGTGCTTTTCCGAAAGCATTCGATGTACCCTCACCAGTAAGAATAATATCAGCACCACTCGCACCTTCAGTAACAATAGAACCGTTGTAGAAAATATAGGCACGGCCGGTGTTGGTAGAGTAGCCATAGGCTCCGACAGCGAGGTCAGTTTTACCGTCGGCATTAAAGTCACCAGAAGTGAGGGCGTAGCCAAAATAGTTTCCGGTAGCTTCACCTGTGATAGTCACATCCGCGGTAGCGGTAGTGGTGGGGATAGAACCGTCATTGTAGAAGATATAGGCACGGCCGGTGTTGGTAGAGTAGCCATAGGCTCCGACAGCGAGGTCAGTTTTACCGTCGGCATTAAAGTCACCAGAAGTGAGGGCGTAGCCAAAATTATCACTCGTCGCCCCGCCCGTAATTAATGGGTCATTCCCAAGGGTATACACATACACCCGACCAGCATTCGAATTATAGACATAGGCTCCGCTTGCCAGGTCCATCCGGCCATCACCATTGAAATCCCCGGCCGCAAGAGAAAATCCATAGTAGCTACTCGTCGCTTCACCGGTGAGTATCACATCGGCCGATCCGGCAGCGGTCGCGATAGAGCCGTCGTTATAGAAGATATAGGATCGACCCGTCTGAGTTGACTGATAGTACCCACCAACGATGAGGTCGGTCCGACCATCATTGTTCATGTCGCCTGATTCCAAGGCCGAACCAAAATACGCCGCCGTAGCCTCGCCTGTAATCGTCACATCGGCTCCCGAGTACGTTGCTGGGTATGTACCATCATTATTGAAAATATAGGTCTTGCCTACTCCGGTCCCAGCCGCTTCCGAACTCCCTACCGCGAGATCCGTCTTCCCATCGCTATTGAAATCACCAGCCGCCAGAGCAACAGCAAAGTACATGTTAGGGCCAGTGATAATAACATCAGCTGTCCCATCAGTGGTCGGAATGGAACCATCATTATAGTAAAGGTAGACACCATTCGTCGCTCCCCGCTGACCAATAGCCAAATCAATTTTCCCATCAGCATTGAAGTCACCGGAAGCAAGAGCAATCCCGAACGATGAATTGGATGTGGTCCCAGAAACAATTACGTCGGCACTTCCGCCTGCTGAAGGATAACTGCCATCATTGTAAAAAATGTAAGCCCGACCAGTGTATGTCCCGGAATAATAATACCCTCCTGCCGCTATATCCGTCTTGCCATCAGCATTGAAGTCCCCTACCGCCAAGCTATTTCCCAGGGCACTTGAACTCTCTCCGGCGATACTGACATCAGCAGTCGCTGTCGTTATCGGAAATGAGCCATCGTTATAAAAAAGATACAGCGCACCATTCCCACTTCCCGCATTTACGGCCCCGATAGCCAGATCGATTCTCCCATCGCTATTGAAATCACCAGTAGCTAAGCTACTCCCAAGACCAGTCGTAGCAGAGCTCGTAATAACAACATCTGCCGAAGATGCTCCTGTCGGCATCGACCCATCACTATAAAATATATATGTCCGTCCGGTAGTTGATGAATACTGAGGTGCACCCACCACGAGATCTTGTTTCCCATCACTATTGAGGTCCCCTGTTTCCATGGCATAGCCAAACTGACTACTCGCTTCACCAGCAATCTTCATCTCCTGCCCTGTACCATTCAGGCTGGTTCGAGGAGTTGCACCTACTTGCCGCTGAATCTGCCAAGCAAAATTCTCACGAGTTTCGTAGAGATAGACTTTGCCGGTACTTGAGGTATTGCCATAGGCTCCAACTATGAGGTCAGTCCGGCCATCAGCATTCATATCCCCTGCCGCGAGAGCAAAACCAAAGTAGTTTGATGCAGCGTCGCCAGTCAGAGTCACGTCTGCTGTCGCAGCGGTCGTCGGAAAGGAGTCGTCGTTGTAGAAGATATAAGCGCGGCCAGTGCCAGAAGAATAATTATAAGCAGCTGTTGCTATATCGGTCCGGCCATCAGCGTTGAAGTCACCAACCGTTAATGTGTATCCCAGATAATCACTCGCCGCACCCCCTGTGATAATCACATCGGCACTTACGGCAGTAGTCGGGAGCGAACCATCATTGTAGAAGATATAGGCGCGGCCACCATTAAATGAGGCTAGATACCCCCCAACAGCAAGATCGATTCTCCCGTCAGCATTGAAGTCACCAGAAGCAAATGATATCCCGAACCCACCAGAGCTCTCTCCGGTGATAATGATATCCGCAGTGGCATGAGTACTCGGATAAGAACCATCGTTGTAAAAAACATAAGCGCGACCAGTGTTTGCTGAATAGACAGGAGCTCCTGCTACGAGATCAGTTCGTCCATCAGCGTTGAAATCACCTACACCTAGGGCGGTCCCAAACTGCCAAGTATTGCCATCGTGGTCAATAATCACATCTGCCGTGGCAGCAGTCGTCGGAATAGAGCCGTCGTTTCGAAATATATAGACCCGACCGGCATTGCCGCCATTCCCCTTTGCTCCGACAGCTAAATCCGTCTTGTTGTTACTGGTATTGAGATTTCCCGCCACCAAAGAAAAACCAAAATAATTATTCGTTGCTTCCCCGGTGATCGTCACATCAGCAGTCGAGGCACTTCCCGGATACGATCCATCGTTATTGAAAATATAAACACGACCAGTATTGGTAGAGTAACCATCCGCCCCTACTGCGAGATCGGTGTCGCCATCCGCATCAAAGTCCCCAGTCGCCAATGCGTGTCCGAAATAATCACTCGTTCCACCAGCACTCGAAATGATAACATCGGCACTCGCTGCAGCTGTGGGCAGCTGGCCATCACCGTAGAAAATATACACCCTGCCGGTATCACTTGAACCGTAAGCTCGGGCCCCAACAATAAGGTCTGTTCGGCCATCGCTATTGAGGTCACCAGTGGCCAGTGCTGATTCACTAAAATTGTCACCGGTTGCTTCTCCGCTGATAGAAAAATTCGTGTTCACCTGGCCGTTTTGGGAGTAGAAGAGGTAGACGCGGCCGGTACTACTGACATACTGCGCCCCTGAAACCACAAAGTCTGTTTTGCCATCACTATTAAAGTCGCCAGTGAGCACTGCCCCACCAAATTGCGAGCCATTTTCCCCAAGGATTATCACATCGGCCGTAGCAGCAGTCGTCGGAATAGAACCATCATTATAGAAAATATAGGCGCCGCCATTCGCATTGGAAAAATCGGTTGCCCCGACAACAAGATCCGCTCTTCCATCAGCATTAACATCCCCGGCAGTAAGAGATGATCCGAAATAACCCGGCGTGCCACTTCCTGTAATTATCACATCGGCGGTCGCGGCCGTGGTCGGGATGGATCCGTCACCATAAAAAACATAGACTCGACCAGTTGATCCCGTATAGCCACTCGCTCCTATTGCAACATCTGTTTTGCCGTCAACATTGAAATCCCCAGCTGTCAGCATCACACCAAAACTACTACTCGTTGTTTCACCGGTGATAATCACATCGGCGGTCGCGGCCGTGGTCGGGATGGATCCGTCGTTGTAGAAGATATAGGCGCGACCGGTAGAAGTAGAGTAGCTATTTGCCCCCACTGCCAAGTCCGTTTTGCCATCGGCATTGAAGTCGCCTGCTGCAAAACTCTGACCAAATGAGGATGTTGCCTCACCAGTGATTATCACATCGGCCGTAGCAGCTGTGGTCGGGATGGATCCGTCGTTGTAGAAGATATAGGTACGGCCAGTCGCGGAGGAGTAATTGTACGCCCCCACTGCCAAGTCCGTTTTGCCATCGGCATTGAAGTCGCCTGCTATCATGTCGTTCCCAAATTCCGAGCTAGCTTCACCAGTAATAGTCACATCAGCACCCGAAGCATCACTCGGGTATGCGCCATCATTATAGAAGATATAGGCCGTCGTGTGAAAAGATCCTACCGCCAAGTCCGTCTTGCCATCGGCGTTGAAGTCGCCCGAAATGAGTGACAACCCAAAAAGATCGGTGGCGCCTACTCCAGTAATAGTAATATCAGCGCCAGAGGCGAGACTCGGGAAGGCGCTATCGTTGTAGAAAATATAGACTCTCCCCAAGAATGTTGCAGCGTAACTTTTCGCCCCCACTACCAAGTCCGTCTTGCCATCGGCGTTGAAGTCACCAGCTGCTAATGACCAGCCAAAAAAATTTCCTGTGCTCTCCCCCCCAATCACACTCCCCGTATTACTCTGGCCGGGTGCCGTAAACGCAAGGGTCGGATCCAAGGCTACCGGATAGCTCTCCGGTGAGAAGGAGAGCGAGAGCGTACTTGTCTCTTCATTCCATTTCCACTCGGTCTCATGCTTTTCTCCTCCCTTATCGAGGAAGTACGGTTTAGGAATGGTAAAGTCAGGAGTATGATTGCCATTTAAGAGGTCATCTCCCATTTCCTTAGCTAGCGTTCTTTGCGCTCGCTCCATCAGATTACTATCGATTCCGGCCGCCGCTTGGTCACTTTTCAGGTCTTGTTCGGTGTAGTAGAAGACTTCGGCTACTCCCTCTTGGTTCACTTTGACTTTGGCGTTTTTGAATTGGTAGGATTCTTGTTCTACTCCCGTACCATTCTCATAGAGGGTCCAGTGTTTGAGCTTCTTCTCCCCGGTTGACTGTTCTTTCTGGTAGGCATAGAGAAGCGACTTTCGTCCATCACTACTGGTGTATCTGAGGTAGGTTTGAGGAAGCTTTTCTTTCTTAGGGAAGAGCTTTTGGAAGAAAGAAGGATTTTGTTCTTGATTGACTTGGTCACTCCCGAGGGTACTGGTTTGGTAGGCTTTGTCCCCTCCTAAGTCAGTGATTTCAATGGTTCGTTTGTCATCGAGCTTGACTTCAATAGGCTTACTGTAGTCCTTGGGGAAAGAGAGGTTCAGTTTAGACTGATTGGTTTGAAGGGTTTTATCTTCATTGGCAAACTGGATATCGATACCGTCTGAGGTATTGTCAGTCAGGGTAAAGGAGTCCTTTTCTTCTGAAAGAGGGAGGGTGGGAATCGATTGGAAGTCTTGTTTCACTGAAGAACCTATTTCTCTGTAGGAATCGAGGAGGGAGAGGGTTTGGGGGGAAGAAGACCAGAAGAGGTAGGTGAAAAGAGGGATCGCGAGGAGGGCGATTGAGAGAAGAAACGCTTTGGGAGTAAATGACAGACCAGCAAACATGGGAATAAACCAAACTATTATTTAATATCTCATCCGCTCTTTCTATGGCGCCACTGGGGCGAAACTGTCCTTCTGTTCGATGAGGAGCCAGTCTACTTTGACCTTATTCACCACTTTTTCAGAAACATGAATGCGGAAACCGATGAACTGACCATCTGCATCCTTCACCTTTTCAATCCAGCTGTACCCACTTGGGTTATCCTTAAACGTCGTGAAGATACGTGAACCCTTGACCATCGGGATCATGGCGTTGGTATGAATCTCGACAAACTTCCCATCTCGGGCCATTACATCAGCATCCGTCATCGGCTTACCACTGTAGTCATCGTTACCGTCGCTGTCGGCGTCAGTAGCCACTGGCAGAATTTCCGCTGTTCCGATAGTTGGTGCTTCCTCGTCCACTACTTCGATGACGAGTCCTTCACTCTCGACAATCTTGGCCTTCAGTTTTCCAGCCAAGCTAACATTACCATCGACATCCGCGGCAATAAATGACCCCATATCAAAGGTCGTGAAGAACTCCGTAAGCGTATTTACCTGATCCGTCAGGGTCGTCACCTGTGATTCCAAAAGTGCTGTCTTGGTCGCTTGAGCAGAGAGGCCGAGATTGATATTGGCCGTCAAAGTATCGAGGGCGTCGAGACGAGCCATATCATTAGCAAAATACGTATCATGTTCGGCTAGCTTGGTATCAATGGCCGCATCCTTGGCTGCCAAAGTATTCAAACTATTGCCCACTACAACCAGCTGATCATCAACTGAAACCTGTAACTCGGCCAAGGTATTGACGTTAGCATTGGTCTGGAGAGTCAACTGGGCAATCTGTGCCTGTTCCTCACCAAAAAGCTTACTCTTCACATCACTGAAACGAGCATAAAGTCCGTGTACAGCGCCATCCTCCAGGTACTCGTCAACATACGGGATGAGGAATTCACCTGGTTGCATGCGTGCCGTTAGATACTCAGGGTAATTGCTGGCATCAAACGAAAGGGCGTTCTCCTGTTCATCCTTAGCATCTTTGGTCAATTTGTTCTGTGGAGCGGTTTCATAGTTTGGAATCTGAAAACCGGCGGTCTGTGCGGTATAGTGCCAAGCACCACCATAGCGGTAGTAGATACGACCGTTAGATGAGTCGACACAGAGCGTTCCGTTAGTGTCACGATTAAACGTCGAGTCTGCACAAGCACCAGCGTTGACCTTGGTCACCAAGCCATCAGCGGTAGCATCGAGCTGAACGTCAGCCTTCACCGCCGAAGCTGTCGTCGTTAGTCCGCCTGAACCATCGCTCTCGGCATAAATCGTCAGGAAGCTGTTGCCATCAATCTGAGCCGAGTAACTCTCAACGGTACTCGAAGGCGACGAAGACGTCACCTGCATATCAACCCACGAAGCGATACCCGCATCCGTATCAAAGTTCGTCGCACCCAGGTTCAAGTTAGCGATGGTGGTTACACCATTACTATCAATCACGAACTCATCCCCTGACCCGAGTCCGTCACCGGAGTAGATTTTGAATTTATCCGAATCTGAGTTATCAACTCCTAGGGTAAACTGGACGGCTGGGGTAGAGCCGGTGCGGAACTTCATGATAGGGTCATAGGTGGCATCAGGAGCGGTAATGGTAGCAACGGCATCGGCACTCCCTGTGCCGTAGAGTTCGAAGAGCGAGGTTGGGGTCGCGGTTCCGATTCCGACGTTGCCATTCAAGAGGGCAGCAGCGTATTCGGTACCGGCCTGAGCACCCACATCGACGTAGAGACCGTAGGCGGTAGTAGAGGTGTTAGCTTCGGTCGCAATCTTGAGGCCATAGACGGTATCGGCATTGGTTGAGCCCGAAGTACCAGTATCGATGTTGATACCGTAGGCAGTGGCGGTTCCAGAACCAGCGTTGTCAGTGGTGACAGAGAGGTTGAGACCGTAGGTATTAATGGTGCCACCAGTGGCACCCAGACGGATCGTTGATACATCCAGACCATAGCTTGTATCGGTACCAGTGGTAACCCCACCGGTATCTGCGACTGCAAACTGGCCAGCTCGATTAGTATTTGCGCCTGTTGTTGATTCTGTAACAGATACCGATGCACCATAGCTCGTAGCCGACGTCGTACCCGTCACCGAACTCGCGATACCATACGTCGTATCCGCTCCTGTAGCGGTAACGAAAGAACCATAGAGAGTAGAAGTGCCATTGGTATTGCCAGTAGCAGTAATATAGTCACCATACCCCGTCGTAGTCCCTGAACCACTCGCAAAAGTATTGGTAAGACTGGTGTAGTTTCCATAAGTATTGAGTGTACCGCCCGTAGCACTCGTTCGTGAAACGGTGTTCTTTATGCCATATGTTGTATCCGTACCTGTTGTTACAACACCGGTATCTAGCACACTCATATCAACACCATGGACTGTATTAGCACCAGAAGTAGAATCCGTAACCAATCCATAATATCCTCGTGCGCTCGTTATATTCGTATCAACAGTAACAGAGGCCCCGTATGCATTTGTTGAGTCTGCACCATATGCTGTCACGTACTCTCCATAGAGAGTACTCGTGCCTCCAGTGTCTCCTGTTGCTGTGATGTACTGCCCATAGCTATTGATCGTGCCTCCCGTCGCTCCGGTTCTCGTGAGAGAGAGGTAATCACCATAGGTCGTGTCTGTTCCAGTCGTGACGATACCGGTATCAGAGAAGGTGTTACGTTCGCTGTATTCCGTACCAGCCGTGGTTGAAGTAGATGAGTGGGTAATATCAAACCTGGCTGTTGGAGTCATGTTGATACCAACGAGACCACCTGAGGTGATATTGAGGAAGGCGCTCCCTGATTGGACGGTAAAGCCGGAGCCAATCATGAAGTTGCCGGTGGTGTGGTCGAGACCGGCGAAGTAGTCGACGGAGGCACCGTCAAAGGCTACCGAATCATCAACACTGGCCCCGGTACCGATAGTGAATTGCGATTCCGTTGCATTGGAACTCGTGAGACTAAGCGTGCCATCAGAGGCTGTTGAGAGAGAGGCATAATTACTCCCATCATACGAAAGTCGAAGAGCATTGCTCGTACCATAGATATCAAGCATCACCGCTGGAGTGGTGGTACCGATTCCCACGTTGCCTGAAGCATCGATGAGGAACGGGGTACTGTCACTGGCTGAGTCATTCACTCGGAAACTGGCACCGGTACCCGTGTTCTCGAAGAGGGCGACAGTCTGTGATGAACCACCCGCTCCAGTTACCTTGAGAGGAGTGGTGGCGTTAGAAGCACCAGAGTCTGAGATAAGGAGGAGGTTACCGGTATTGGAAGCGCTACTGCCCGTGAGAGAAATATTTTGAAGAGCTCCGGTCAGAGCCGTAGCAGCCGAAGTAACCGAGATGGCTTTGCCACTCGTCAGTGAATCAGCCGTGTAGGTCAGACCCGTAGTGGTAGTACCCGTAAAGGTCTGGCTCCAAGTGTTGGTAGTTTGATTGAGGGTGAGGGCTGCATCGAGGTCGAGCGTATCTTGGAACTCAGTAAAGTCGAGAGAATCAGCCGTGATAGCGCTCCCTACAATACCTCCCGAACCGTTAACGACCGTGACGCCTGCTACCACGAGACCAGCATCCCACCCGGTACCCACGACGAGGGCGTTTTCGGTTCCAGCTCCAGCAGTGATGTTTGAGATATTGACGCCATTTAAGGTACCAGCACCAACACCGGTGGCAGAGATATTCACACCACGTTGGGTACCACCCGTGGTGATAGAAC
>CAZIZG010000018.1:0-7031 GCA_964543815.1 uncultured Bdellovibrionales bacterium
TGTGGCGGGTGATTTTTACGCCTTTACCCGCCATTCGCTGTTTGATTTGATAATGTTCTTCTTCCGTAATCATCGGCTTATGTAACCCTTTGACTTCTTCGTTTGTCCACGGATTGACGATGATACCCGCGTAGAAGTTCAAATGTCTGAAAAGCAGTCCGCTCACGAATTGCACCCGCGTTTTCGTTCCTCGGTATTTATCAAGCCCCCACTCATTGAACAAACGAGCAAGCTCCGTTTGAGAGACTTGCCCGCGAGCATATTCTTTCAGTCCGCGCTGAATGATGGGGAAAATGTTTTCGTCTGGCTTGTCGGGTTCCGTTTTCTTCTCGCCTCGTTTCTTGGCTTGTCCGCAGATGTAGCCGATAGGGGGTTTCCACGGAAATATGCCCTGATTGATTTTTGAAGCCATTCCATCTACGCAACGCTGGCGACGGACGGCATTATCAAATTCGGCACTTCCCGCAAGCACGGTCTCGATGAACTTCTCGGTCGGGTTGTTGCCGATAGGCTCTGTTACGGAATGGAGGGTTACACCATAATCAATGAGCATTTTACGGACATAGAAGTGGTCTTCGGTATTTCTGGCGAACCTGTCCACTTTAGCGACAACAAACGCATCCATTTTTCCTTTACTCTTTCGGCAAAGCTCGATAGCTCGCAGGAACTCTTTGCGGTCGGCGGATTTTGCCGAAGCTCCCTCCTCGCGGAAAACGGCTACGATTTCAATGCCTCGGTCTTTGCAATAGTTTCGGCAAATCTCTTCTTGGAAATCAAGGGAAGTTCCTTTGATTTGTTCGTCGCTTGATACACGTGTATAGATTATTCCTTTCATAATTTTGGATTTAGACAACTCAAAAGGCGGCTCTGGCTACCCAATATCACCACTCAAGAGCAGTTTTATCGGCAGAGCCGCCTTTTCGGGCGACAAAACAAAAGCCCTTGAGCCGAATTTGATATTGGGTAGCATCTGAATTATACTCTTATTTTTCGTCTTCAGCCAGTTCTTTTTTGAGGATTTTTGCGAGCTTCTTTATCGCTATATCGCTCATATCTCCGATGACTGGTTCAATCTCTGGATTGCCGAACTTGATACCTCGGATGATTTCTGTTTGTCTGTCGGTAGAGATTTTTCCGTAGCCGTAAGAACCGAAGGTTGTTCCCACGTCTGTATGTCCGAGATTTTGGCTGATAGCTTTCTTTTCTTCCTCGGTCAATCGCGTCTTGATGAACTCTTTGACGATAAGATGCCGAAAGGTATGCGGATGGAAATAGGGGATGCCCGCACCTTTGAAGCGTTTCTCGAAAATCTTTCTGGCGGGCGATGCGTTGCTCCAAAAGATAGGCTCAACAACTCCCGAACTGTAATAGCTGATATTTTCTTTTCCTTGCTCCAATTTGGTAGCGGGGAAAAGCGGGTCGCTGGATAAGAACTTCCGCGTCTTCTCAAGATAGTCGAACCATTCCAGAAAATAGACAAGTGGTTTTGGGTCTGGCATCGGAAAAAGAGCGGTCGTAATCATCTTGGAAAACTTGGTTTTTACTCCCGAGGCAGGGTCTTGCTCCAAGATGAGCCTTCGTTTATCGAAGCTCTTCATTCGGAGGCTTGCAATGGCGGATATTCTCGCTCCAGTCAGAAGCGTAAGAGCAATGAGAGCCTTATCACGTTTTTCAACCTCGGTTTCTCCATTGATACTTTCAAGGACTTGCAAGACTTCCTCGAAAGTCGGAGCGTCTACTGTTCTTGCTTGGGTGGCTATTTGGCTTTCTTTTCGTGAAAGGTTCAAATACCCGATGTGCGTAGCGTTGAGTTTTGATTTCGGCTGTTGGGCAAGCCACTCGAAGAACTTCCGCAGGTAGCGGAGAATATCGTAGCAATAGCTCAAGCTGATGGGGTTTTTGGAGCCTTTCTTTTCTTTCCCTTTGAGCCAGTCCCTGAAAGCGATTGCCTGCTTATCATCGAATGACTGGAAATTGTCCGTCTTGGTAAAGTCCTCCCAGTAGAGCAGGGCTTTCTCGAAAGATGCTATGGAATTAGCTGAAAACTGCTCTGAATTTTTGAGGAAGGCGAAGAACTCACGCTTCGTCATTTCATTCTTGTAATTCGCTTTTGGCATATACATTTAGGCGTTATTGATGATTTACTCGTAAATGGACATTGAGGAGAGAGATGCTGGAACCTGTTAGTCCTTTTGGAGGCCTCATACGAGGCGGTTTACTTTTGTCCCGCATCGCTCGCATTTTCCCCGTTGGAAAAACTGTTTCCGTGCATTTTTCCCAATCGTTTTTCCTGTCGGAACGGTCTCTTCCGTTCCTGATGTGGCACGGGTCGGCACTCGGCATTTCAGACAATAATACTCGCCTTGTTGAAGTGGCATTTTCCGCTTCTTCATTTTTTCAGAAAGGAAGTGGCGGAGTTCGTCGCCCATAATGAGGAGTGGGCGAGTGTTCTTTTCAAGGGGATGGAGACCATCCCCGAGCCATCGGAAAATCGTTTTCTTATTGATGTGAAAGAGCGTGGCGATTTCTTCGGGTGTGTAGCTATGGCGAGACGTGATAAGTCTCGGGTTATATCGTCGTGTCATATTTGCGTAATTATGGATTGGAAGCTGGCTGTGCTTCTTTGGTCGGAAGTGTCCCGCCTTGAGCGGTAGCCTTCCTTTCGGAAAGCCACTGCTCAAAGATTATTTCTCCAAGGATTTGAACGGCATCCCTGATTTCGGCTACTTCTTCATCGGAAAGCGTATCGTCGTCCAAAAGTCGTCTGGCTTCTTCGATAGTTAGCATACGGCCTCATCCGAATAGAGACGGTTCTTTATCATCTTTTGGCTATCAAAAAGCGTTCGTGCATTGAGTTGCAAGCGGTCGTTCCAATAGTCGTTGGCACTGGTCTCGATAGTCGGGACGCGCCGAAAGATAAACCGAGCTTTCTTCGGGTTTACTGTTCGCTCAAGGGTATGCAACTCATACCCTAAAGCCACGAGAGAAGAAGCCAATCCAAGGTCGGTCGTGGCATACTTCGCCTCTTCAGTTAGTTCTGCTGTCTCCTTCAAATGTTTGGTAATCATAAAGATTGATTGTGAATGATGATTACCAATCGCGATTGGATTTTGGAGGTCTCCTACCCTATATGGCGAATTTCACCCTCGCCTTGTATGAAAAAGAAAAAATCCCTTGTTAGAGGGACTTTTCTACATTTCAGTATTTTGTAGACCAACTGGTGAATTTCACCGAGGAGGTTTTTTATAAAGTCGGAGCTATGTCTTCCATATATTCTCCAATACCAGAGTAGCGGTCGTCCTGTCCTTTTTTGCCGTTGGCGTAAACTCTGTCTTTCTCCACCCCCGTGTCGCTAAACAGGGTAAATCTCGTCTTGTAGGAGTTATTTTCCTTGTAGGGGTGGAATGGGTCGCTCTCCATACTGAAGTAGTTTTTCAGTATGTCAGAGACTTGTTGCTTCTGCTTTTTATACTGCACTTTGGCGGTTTCATCGGTGATAGATATTTCTCCATTCTGCATTGCCAGTATCTTGAAAAAAGCCCAAAGAACGCTTGGTTTTCCGTCGTGTTTGCCAAAACCCATCTCTTCGTATGTCGCAGTATGTTCCTTCGCAGGAAGTTTTATATGCACTTTTTCATCTCCCAAAACCTTCATTGATACCTGTCTCCACTCCGTTCCCGCAGGGATAGGGTAAGGGAACTTATTCTTGGCTTTGCTGGCGTTTCGCTTATCATCAATGCTGATAGCAATCTCTTTTTCCTGAATGTTGTTCTGGAAAGTATGGATATGCTCGTGTTTGATTACTGTCTCTTTCGGTTTTGCATCATCATCTTTTTTGGTGTCTGTTTTTTTATCGAAAGAGAATTGGTGCAAAAAACTCTTTTCTTTCTCTCGCATAATATTTTCGAGACCTACTATTTCCTCCTTGGTAGTCGCCAACAGCAAGGCGACGCTCTTATCGAACGAATGGATTTCTGAATTGTTCTCAAACAAATCTTTATCAGCCACCATCTCCCTGAAATCAATGAGATATTGTTCTACGCCATCCGCCCAAGTCCCATCAAGAAAACTCGGAGCGGAATACAGACTGGTCATTGGCTCGATAAGACATTGGTAGCACTGGCTCTCTTTCAGTTCTTCAAAAGATGGTTCGCTAAGAACAACCTCTACCAATTTCTTTCGCAATACCTTGAAAGAAACATTGAGTTCATCAATGCCTGAACCTAAGAAAATAAGCCCATTTCCATAGTAAGCTCGTATAACCGCCTCATAATACGAGTAGAGTATCCTCAAGAGATAAATCTTCTTATTGAGGGAAAAATCACTGAATTGAAAAGCAGTGAAATCTCTGATTATTTTTGATTTTTCTAAAACTGTCTTTGCTTCGGCTTGGAATGAAACAGGACTGGGAGCCGATACCAACTTCGCGGCAATATCCTTCACCTTCTGTATAAGCAACAAATCGGTCGGAGATATTTCTTTGCCACTTAGCATTGAGCTTACCTCCATATACTCAATGAGTGCGTATAGGATTTTCCCGACGGTCAAATCATCCTCATCTTCCCAGATAGCCCGTAGCCTATTCGCCTTGGATGCCGAAAGATTTTCTCTATCATATTTCGGGCTATAAATCTCTATGCCGAAGTGTTCTTGAAAAAACTCTTCTATTGTTCGATTGGAAAAATCCAAAACATACCCTTGGCTCATTCCAAAGAGCGTTTCAATGATTTTCCTTTCACTCCCATTGAACCGCATAGTCATTGTTTGGTGTAATCGTAATCGTGTAGTATAGTTATGGTAACTTATATAGGGAGCGAAATCAAGCTTTATGGAACGAAAAGAACTGCCAGATATTCTCACCTTGAAACAGGCAAGCGAGGTTCTGCATTGCCATCCCAACACGCTCCGCACGTGGGAGCGGGAAGGGCTGATAAAATGTATCCGTTTCGGGAAAAGGGGCGATAGACGATTTGCTAAGGAAGAAATCCTTCGCTTATTGGACGGGAAAGTGGATTTGTCAAAATAGCTTACAAATTACGAAAAAATTACTATGATACTTTCCGAAAATGAGAAGCGTGACATCGTAAAGTTTTTGGAGGCTAACAAGCCTCTTCCAGAAAAATACCGCTTTCTACTATTCAAAGATGCTCAAGAGGTTGAGCTTGTGTGGAATGGTAAAGCGAGTGAAACTACCAATGTTGTTCTGCCATTTCAGCATATTGAGCAGATTGATGAGCCCCGTGAAGGAGTAGAATTTGGAGATGCACGAGGAACACTTTTTGATTTTTCTGGTAAACAAATAACTGGCTGGACCAATAAACTTATTTGGGGAGATAACAAGCTTATCCTCTCTTCTCTCAAGAACGGTCCGATGCGTAAAGAGATTGAGGCTCAAGGTGGTCTCAAGCTCATCTATATTGACCCTCCGTTTGATGTTGGTGCTGATTTTTCAATGAACATAGAGATTGGTGAGGACGATGAGAAAGAAAGTTTCACTAAAAAACCATCAGTTATTGAAGAAATTGCCTACCGAGATACGTGGGGCAAAGGTGCTGACAGCTTCATCGCAATGATTTATGAAAGGCTCAAACTGATGCACGACTTATTGGCAGAAGATGGGAGCATCTATGTTCATTGTGATTGGAGATTGAGTGCTCATATGAGATTGATACTTGATGAAATCTTTGGAGTTGAAAACTTCGTCAATGAAATTATATGGGCATACAAAGGCCCTTCTCCTGTCAAGACTGCCTTTCCCAAGAAACACGATACAATTTTGTTTTACTCAAAATCTAAAAACCCAATCTTCAATGCTAAAGATATTCTTATTCCATACGATGAGGCAACCCTCAATAGACGAAAATATGGAGAGTCAAAAGTAGGCGGTATTCAATTTGCAGGAAAAGACGTATCCGAATATGAACAAGGAAGAGTTCCTCAAGACTGGTGGGACGATATTCCTGCTGGTGGTCAAATCTCGAGGGACGAGTTGCTCGGGTACCCAACACAAAAGCCAGTAAAGTTACTTGAAAGAATAATCAAAGCCTCTACAAATAAAGGGGACCTTGTCGCAGACTTTTTTTGTGGTTCTGGAACCACTTTGGCTGTTTCCGAAAAACTCGGTCGTAAATGGATAGGAACGGACCTTGGAAAGTTCAGTATCCATACTTCTCGAAAACGAATGATTGGTGTTCAACGTGAACTCAAAAAGGAAGGGAGAGACTTTCGTGCTTTTGAGATTTTGAATGTTGGTAAATACGAGCGTGAAAACTTCCTTTCCATCAACGACGATTTGAGAGCAGAAGAAAAAGTCAAACAAGCTCTCCAGAAAGAAAAGGAGTTTGTAACCCTCATTCTTTCCGCATATAAGGCAGAGGCCGTGGAAGGCTTTGATACCGTGTCAGGAAAAAAACGAGACCGCTTGGTAGCGGTCGGACCTATCAATCTTCCTGTCTCTCAGCGATTTATTGAAGAAATTGTAGCCGAGTGTAAAAAGAAAAATCTGACCAAAGTAGATGTGCTTGGTTTTGACTACGAAATGGGACTGAACTTTGGAGAATATGCGGATGAGGGAATTGATATTGCTTTCAAAATTATTCCTCGAGAAGTCTTTGACAAGCGAGCCGTAGAGCGTGGCCACGTCAATTTCTACGATGTTGCCTACATTGATGCCAAACCAATTACAAGCGGTCGTGGAAACAAGAAGGAATTATCCATTGGACTTACTGACTTTTCTGTTTTCTATAACCAAGATGAAAGTGGTGTTGATGAAGAACTGAAAGCAGGCAAGTCAAAAATCATCGTAGAAAACGGTCAGGTAATGAAAGTAACAAAAGACAAAGAGAGTGGTGTTATTTCTCGAGAAATCCTGACCAAAAAATGGAGTGATTGGATTGACTACTGGGCCGTTGATTACAACTTTGCTGACCGCAAGGAAGTCATCAAAGAAATTGAAGATGGGAAAGAAAAAGAAGTCTGGACCGGAGACTATATCTTCGACAACGAGTGGCAGTCATTCCGTACCAAGAAGA
>CAZIZG010000019.1:0-6374 GCA_964543815.1 uncultured Bdellovibrionales bacterium
TGAGGGAGTTCGTGTTGGCAGAGAAGGAGGTGATGAGGGTGGGGTCGGTGGTGGGGGTATCTCCTCCGCTGCTACTCCCTCCACTACTACTACTCGACACATTGCCGACATTGACCCGTACTTTTTTCGCTGGACTCTTCGTTCCGGAAGCACTCGAACAATAAATAGTGAAGTCGTAAATTCCGGACGAGTCAAATACTGCCGTGACATTTCCTGACTTGCCTACCGAACCACTGAGCGCTGGATTATTAAAGCCCGCAGGGGCCGTCATAGTACAAGTCTGAGCATCAACAGATGAGGACCAAACAAATTTTGCCGAGGCTCCGATATTAATATACGAAGTTGTGGGCGGATTAGTAGTAGCCACGAGACCATTTTTGCCATCAATAGAGATAAAAGCTGTCGGTACAGCCCCTCCACCGGTACTTGATCCGCTGGAAGACGACGAGCTCCCACCAGAAGAAGAGCCACTACCTGTACTCACCACTACATCCACTCCCATAGTGGATGATCTTTCCCCGGCATCATTAACACACTGAACATAAAAATGGTAGTACCCCGCTCCCTTAGTAAACTTGTCATACGAAAAATTAACACTTCCTGATGTCTCGGTCACACCAGTAGTCCAACCAGTCACTCCGCTCCCGCCAGATAAGGTACAACTCTTCGCTTGGGTTGAGGACCAGGCTATCGTCGCATCTTGTCCAGAGGTAATAACAGCTCCGGGCAGATTTCCACCGGCACTGGTACTCGCTCCCTGAACCCCGTTAGCAGATATCGATGCCGTAGGAGTGGTAGGCGAAGCTGGATTCACTGTCACGAAAAACTTTTTCTGGCCAGTGCCTCCTCCACCGCCAGAAAGACTACAATTGACAACATATTCTCCCGTTCTGGTAGGTGAGAAATCCACGGAACCGTTGGGTGATGGAAAAGTTACGGATGTATTAGCGATATAACAACTCGATGCAAACTGAGATGAAACCGTGACCGTCGTAGATGATCCGAGAGATATCGTTGACGGATTTACTGTTACTGAACTAACCAAAGGAACCACTACGATATTAGCTTGGGCATTCTTTGTGTCCGAGCCATCCGTACAGGATAAGGTCGAGAATATTGACGTCACCCCGCTCGCCAAGGTCTCACTGTCATTCAAATTAAAGGCTCCGTCTATCAAAACAAGATTGCCCCCGGTTTCGATTACCTGGCCATTCTTGGTTGTCTGAGTAGATATCGTGCATGAAGTGGCACCTGTCACAGTAATAGTTTTGGTAAATGTTCCTCCGGGCTGGGTAGTGCTCGGTGAAATACTCCCCGAAACAGACAGGGCATGTGCCTCCTGAGGTAAAAGCATGAATCCAGTAATAGCGACAAAGAGGCCAACGAAAAACGTCTTACTGCTACGCATAAAGTGATTAAAAAATATTGATTTTTTAAGAAAAACTAAAAGAAACTACTGGTACCAGAAAGCGCGGTCGTGACGGCTTGAATAATAATGTATCCAGAAAGCGCTACAACTACTCCGATAATAGAGTACTTCATATTGCGCTTGGCAGTTGATATGGTATCATCATCCCCTGCTGAGGTGAGATACTGGATACCAGAAATAACAAAGGCAATCACTCCAAGAAAGCCCAAAATACCGAGGAGCCACTTCATGAATATTTCAAGAATATAGGAGACTGAAGCAGATGATAGCCCGGAGGTAGTCGGGATACACACCCCTGCCCCCGTAGTATCACTGTACCCAGCGGGACATGTGACAGCCGCTTCAACCACGCCAGGAAACCCAACTGATACTACTACTAAAAAAAAGATCATCGAAAAAAATAATCGCACCATACTCAGATATTTATTTTTGCTGTTGTTTCACTAAGGACAGAATATCATTTTTTCAACTAAAAAACAAAAGTCACCGAGCGAACCCAGTGACTTTTGTTGTTTGGATGCTCTAGAGAATCCAACGACTAGAACGTACTGCTGGTTCCGCTGAGGAAACTGGTAGCAGCGTTGATAATGATGAAGCCGAGGAGAGCGACGATGACACCGATAATCGAGTACATCATAGCGTTCTTAGCCCTACCAATCTGATCCTCGTCACCGGCAGCAGTGAGATAGAGGATACCAGAGATCACGAAACCAACGACACCGAGGAATCCGACGAGTCCCAAGAGCCAGTACATCGCCAACTTGACGAGGTCAGTAATCGGGGCCTTGCTCAAACCGGAAGTGGCAGCGTTTGACTGTCCTACGCTCCACTGAGCAGAAGCAACAGCTGGGGCCAATGCGATAACCGCAGAGGCAGCTCCGTACGCAACGTTTTTGATTTTATTCATAATTCTCACCTCCTTTCAGTGTATCTGGTACCTGCCTCTTCCAATCTGGATGACCGGTCCGATGTTTTTCTTTTTATATTTCTTTTTTTCAGGAAAATAAACTACCGAGTTGTGTCACGATTACCAGTGCCCCCAGTGCTAGCACGAGGCCGACCACTGATGCAGTGAGAGACATCTTAGCTAAACGGATTCTATCTTCATCACCACCAGCCGTAAGATAGATGACACTTCCTACTACTAGCCCAATTATAGCAACAACTCCCACAACTGACAATAAAAAGTTAAGCACATTCTCTAGAATTCCAGAGATTGGCTTTGCATCAGTAATGACGCCCGCCGCATGAGCCACCGCAATAAACGAAAGGTGTATCATAATCTTCCTACTGCCCATTCACATTAGAAGTAATATCACAGGCAAAGTTGAAGACACCAGGAGTAGAGACGAGATTAGCAAAGGGTTTGTCAGAAGAGGCGGTATCTGCCAAGACAGTGATAACCACATTCACGATAAGCCAAGCTAAGAGCATGACAGCGAATCCCACAAAAGCAGCGGTAAGTCCTCCTTTGGCAGTTTGCATGAGTCCTTGATCTCCGGCTGAGACGATATAGAGGACACCCATGGCGAGGATGATGGTGAGAGCTATGACGGTCATGATTTTCATCCCCCAACCGATGATTCTTTGACCACCAATGATGATATGACACATGGTACAGGGTTTGGTTTCGTCGATATCAGGAGTGGTAGAGTCGTCTTGGTTACGGCCACAGGGGACGAGGGAGGCGGAGGGAGATGAGGCTGGTGGAGAACCAGGAGCTGGTGCTGGACCGGGTGCCGGTGCCGGGCCAGGGGCTGGCGCTGGGCCAGGAGTAGGAGGAGGGACAGGGCCACCACAATTATTCACAGCACAAGAGGAGCTGCAGGTCTTGGGACAAAAGCCATTATTGGCAGTACCCTTATCGCAAGCTTCACCAATATCAACCGTACCGTTGCCACAGGCAGAAGCAGGAGGAATGGTAGGCGGCGTATATCCGCCATCAGAAGTTGCAAACAAGACCTCGACCGTCCGTCGGGAAGTTCCGTATTTGTTGGCACATTCGATAGTAAATATCCGTGGCGCCGTAACTGTTTGGGGCGTTGATTTATGTTTATTATACAGCGGATCAAGTGGAGCATTCCTATCAAGCGCCTGTGACCCGCCATCAGTCCAATCAATAGCCTGGCAGGTTGCCCCAGGAAAAACCCCATTGTCGTTGACATCCCACAAGAGACTAATGGTACCGCCAGTACTCGGCAACCCATTTGGTGTCGCTTCAAAGGAAATGCTTGGCAGATAAGGCTGGCCATTATCGACCGTCACCCGCAGGTTGGCACTAGTAGAATCCTCTGCGCTAGCATATCCGCGAGCAATAGCAATATTCGCGTTAATGCAAGAAAAGTTAAAATTTGACGACACGGCGATAGGGAACTCCTTCGATCCGTCATTTGGTGGCAGATTCTCAGAAAAGAATTTACCAGCCGTACTATTGATTCCTTCGAGATAGCATGATGTTGCATCCCTCACCGTCCACGCAATAGTAGTGGTACCACCCCCGACCGGAAACGCCATGGGTGTCGCCATGAAAGTTATCGTTGGTTTAGGCACCTCTGGCGTCACATTGACCGTTTTCGATGATCGAAATACCAATCCGCCATTCATATCAAAACACTGGAGAGAAAATTCCGTCGTCTGAGAAATCAACAAACTCTCCGTCCCATTGGGATTTTTAGTGCCCAACCATCCCCCACTAGCTACGCAAGAATTGGCATTTACATGCCAGGTCAGATTAACCTGAGTCTGGGCATAGGCGCTGTCGGGCGTAACAGTAAATGAATCCTGAGAAATTTGTGCCTGAGTCCCCTGCGAAAAGGTGACGGCACCAAAAAAAGCCAACAAAAAAACGCCCAGACGTACTGCGCGCATATCTTTTTCCTTTATAGAAGAACTCATAGATTCCCTGCCTTAATTCATTTTGATGTTTTGTCTACCTCCTTTATACTAGAATGTTTCTCATGAAAAAACAATGAATTCCCGCTTACCTGTCAAGAAGCTTCTCTCGAAAGGAGGCTCCATGCTATCCTAAGCAAAGAATATGAAATATCTCTTCCAACCAAAATTTTTCCTTGTACTAGTCCTCATGAGCTACCTTGGCTTTGGTCTGGTTCATCTGACTCAATTTGTCACTGCCGATGAACACTACTGGGTCTACGAGCGCATCCCACAGTACTGGCAAGCACTCTCAGAAGGAAAGTGGAAAAAAACTTTTATTAACGATAAGCCCGGTATTTCCCTCGCGCTCGTTTCTGGAGTGGGCACCCTTCTCTACCCTCAGGCTGATACTCACTGCGTTGAACGGGATAACCGCATCATTGATTGCGACACCTCCCTTACCGAACCGATTTATCTCGCTTTTCGCCTTCCTCTCCTCATCTGGAATACCCTCCTCCTCATCCTCCTCTTCTGGCTCGTAACAAAACTAGCCAATCCTTGGGTGGCGCTCTACACGACAGCCCTCACCGCTCTCTCTCCTATCATTCTTGGCATCTCTCAGATTATCAACCCCGATGCTCTCCTCTGGTCATTTTCTGCTACTGCTCTATTTTCCTTCTTTGTTCTGCTTCGCTTCGAGCAGCGACGCTATCTTTTCCTGACCATAGTACTGACTGCCTTCGCTATTCTTTCAAAATACGTTGCCATTATCCTCATCCCTTTCTACCTCGCCCTGATCCTCTTTCGTTTTCTTACCCAGGGGGGCGACTCAGAGACCCTCCACCAACTCCTCAAACGAGACATCCTCTCCTGGTTTAGTATTGTTGCTGGAACAACATTTCTTGTCTGCTTTTTCCTTCCAGCGTTACTCGTCGATTCCAAATACCTGAGTGAATTTATCATGACCGTCCCAGACAAGGAAGTCATCGGCGGCATCGGTGCTCTGCTCTTTAGTATACTCCTCATCGATACCTACCTGCTCAAAAGCATCCTTCTGTTCAAACTGAGAACCATCTTCGAAGCGACCACTCATCTGCTCCGCTTCTCTAGCCTCTTCTTTCTCCTCCTTTTTCTTGGTTTAATTATTGCAAGAAATTTTTTCCCTGACTGGAGTATCTTCACCGCTATTGCCTTTGATATCAAGGACTTAAGTGATGCTCGTTACTACACCGACATCCCCAACTTCTTCGAATCATTTCTCCTCGAATGGAACCCCGTGGTCTTTTCTCTCACTCCTCTCACTCTCATAGGCTTCCTTATCCTTATTCTCTTTCTTCCTTTTCATAAGGAATCCCGTTCCTTTCCAGCCGCCCTCTCTCTTCTCTTTTTCTTTCTGGTCTATACCCTTCTCCTCATTTACTCCAATATCCTTTCCACTCCGCGCTACAGCATCATGCTCTACCCCCTCTTTGCTTATCTTTCTGCCCTTGGCTTGGAAGCACTCATTAAGTACATCCGACTGCCTCACAAAAACCTACTCCTCTTTGGCGTCCTCTCCGCTCTTTCTTTCGTTCCGCTCTTTCAATCCCTGCCCTTTTATTTCAACTACACCAATGTTCTCCTCCCCAAAAGCGCCATGATACAGGATGCCTGGGGTTATGGTGGCTATGAGGCTGCCCAGTACCTCAACCACCTCCCTGATGCGGAGAATCTCACTGTCTGGGCGGATTACTACGGTGTCTGTGAGTTTTTTATTGGTCACTGTCTCACTGCCTACACCTTTGATAAAGAGGTTGTTCAACCTGACTACTATGTCCTCACTCGCCGCGGAGCTATGCGCTATCTCTCCCGAGCTCCTCGTTGGGAGCGCCTTTCCGGCCTTACGGCCTACCAATATTACGGCGATCCCAACCCACAGTGGTCCCTTTTCATCGGTGACCGACCAGGTAATTACATTAAAGTTTATCGAGTCAAATAATAAAAAAGAAAGAGGACCCTTGAGAATAAGAAGTCCTCTTTTTTTACACAAACAACCCTGCCATCTGTGTCACTATGACCAGGGCAGCGAGTG
>CAZIZG010000020.1:0-5944 GCA_964543815.1 uncultured Bdellovibrionales bacterium
GAGGAGAATCGAACTCCTGCCTCTGCAATGCGAATGCAGCGTTGTACCACTTAACTACAGGCCCGAGAAACAACGTTCATCCTACGCTATTTTTCCACTTTCATCAAGAGGAACATTCTCATCCACCCGTGCCTCAATGACCGTATCATTCTCGCCAAAAAGAAATCGCGTACGAAACGTCTTTCCTGCCAAAAAAACCGGGATCCAATGGATATCATCTGGCCACATGACATCGTAAGGAATGGCATCAGTTGTAAACCACTGAGGGCGCATTTCTTCGGTCTCGCGCGGTTCACCCGTCCAGTCGTCAACTCGAAAAACATGAACCTCGAGAATATCCCCTCGCTTCGACACAAATTCAAATTCATGAATACCAACTTTTTTCATTTTTACGATAGTGATACCACATTCTTCCAATGTTTCCCGCTTGGCTGCCTCAGTAATTAATTCCCCTTCCTCAACCTTTCCACCAAACCCATTCCATCGACCCATACCAAAACCCCGCTTCTTCATCCCGAGCAGTATCTTGTCATCACACACGATAAGAGTAAGGGTAAGTAATTTTCTCATGATTCTTCGAGAATCATCCGTTTCTCAAACGCCCCTCTTTTCTCGCGTTTCTTTTTTTGTTCCTCCACTACTGCTTCAAGTTTCCAGCCTCGATCTGCCAAAATCGCCGTGATAACTTCAAACACGTCCGCCATCTCTTCAATGCTTTCAGCCTCTTGAAACTCCTTTGCTTCCTCGATAAGTTTTTCGTAAAGTTTGCGACGATACTCATCATCGGTCGCCACGTGATACTTGGCCGCTTCACCCTTGGATTCAATAATGGCAATGACCTTGTCCCGTACCAGTTTATCGTAGCTCATATAAGCCATTTAATTATACCCATTGTACCACAAAAAAGTCTGTGCTATATTCGAAGCAAGCGAGGAGGTTTTGGGACTTTAGACAAGCGGTGTCAACGTACACTCAAAAAATGCATATATTTGCACAACGCTTCTCTCAACTCCCTGTTTCCCTCCTCGCTCTCTCCCTTCCGCATGGCGGACCCACTCCGAAGCCTTTGACCATGTCACTGGCTTTTTAATTTTGTGAGCCAAAGAGCTTTTGTCCTTCCTTACGAAGTAGCTCCATAAACTCATCAAAATATGCCTTAATCTCTGGTGAAATTGCGACCTTATCTTTCTTGCTCTCATAAGCCATCTCAAGCGTCACTCCTTTTTCTTTCCATGTTCGTCCACCATCAAGATACAGCTTTACAAGAGGTTCAATTTTGTCGAGCGCATAGACAAAGCGACTTTCTAAATCATTTTTTTCAACGTACCCCCGAATAGCTCTATGTATCTCTGGCACCTCAGGAAACTCAACCATGAGTCGTTCAGCAGCAAGACGCTCCCGTTCAGGTTTTGAAGCGAGGAGCTCCTTGTCTTCACTATAGAGGTAGGTATCCCCGGCATAGACTTCAACGAGATCATGGGCCAAGGCATAACAAAACACTTTCTCCCGATCGAGTGAAAGCTTTTGGGAATCAATGATGTACCAAGCCAGCATGGCGAGATGATACGAGTGCTCCATATCATTCTCCCATCGATCCTGATCCTTTACCCGAATAACACGCTCCACAGCCTGAAGCACATTGAGCATCTTGGCAAATCCGAGCAGTTTCTCAAGCATATCAATTTTGCCCTATTTACTCCATTGAAATAATCTGGATGCCTTTTTCTTTTATTTCCTCCTCAGACCAAAAAGCGTATAAATCTTCAAGTTTAAACTTATTCACTCGGGTCACCTTTTTCTCAAGCGTCCGTCCAGTATATTCCTGTTTTTCATTATCCCATTCTTCCAAAACTAAGATATCATCTTCATTGATCTCAAAATCATTAAGACGCAATTCATACTTCTTTTTTCCAGAAGCTACTTGATCGAAGTACTCTTTCCACAATTTTTTCTTCACGATTGCCATAATTTTTAGATTAATTCACCAAAAACTTCTTCTTTGACTTTTTTAATATCCTCATCTTTTTCTAAAAGAATACCATTATGAAGTTTATAGAGAGCCGGGATAACACCACAATTTGCACACTGACCCCAGTTGCATCCTTTCTTCTCATGATGAAGCTTCCGACACATCGCTAATTCTCTTTTGAATACTTCTTCATTCATAATTCTACACCCCCTACTTCCCATGGCACTTCTTGAATTTCTTACCACTGCCACAAGGACACGGGTCATTACGACCAGTTACTTCTTGATTAACAATAGGTGCTTGTTTCTGGACTTCACCCTGAGCACTCCCTCCGGCAGCTTGTGCCTCACCCTTCAGGGTGGCAAATGATTCAATATTTTCACTCGCCCCTCGGAACTGCATCTCGCGCGGCTTCTCAGTCTCAAGTACAGTGGCTACCTCACCAACCTTGAGAATGGTCATGAGATAGGTCTTGCGAACTGTGTCCATCAATCCCAGGAATAAATCAAAGGCCTCGCGTTTGTACTCAATAAGCGGATCACGCTGGCCATACCCCCGCAGCCCAATTCCCTGACGTAAATAGTCAATTTCATCGAGGTGATTCATCCACAATGTATCGAGTGAACGCAAGTAAAGCGACTTCTGGATAGCATGCCAGGTTTCTTTCCCGATAATGACTTCTTTTTGATTGTAAACTTTCTTGGCTTCACCCAGGAGATACTCGAGAATGAGACTTTTCTTTTCTACTTCATCTTTGGATCGGTCATCACGAATACTCTCAAGCTTTTTCAGAGCTTCCTTTTCGTCAAGGGTCGAATACATCGCATTGGCCTCATTCACAATTTCAGCCATATTCCACTCCCCTTCCTCCACGGCAGTATGAAATGAAATGATATGGTCGAGTTCCTCGGAGAGTAATGGCAAGGTTTCATTTTTGAAGTCTTGTTGTTCCAACACAGCGCGCCGCTTGCGATACACCACCTCACGTTGCTTATTCATGACATCATCGTAGTCAAGCACATGCTTGCGGATATCAAAGTTGAAACCCTCAATTTTGGACTGAGCGCTCTCAATCGTTTTGGAAATAATACCGTTTTGAATGGGCTCATCATCCGGCAATCCAAGCGTCGTCATCATGCTCTTCATTTTTTCCCCACCGAAACGGCGCATCAACTCATCTTCGAGCGATACAAAAAACTGAGAAACTCCCGGATCGCCCTGACGACCGGCTCGTCCACGAAGCTGATTATCAATCCGGCGTGCTTCGTGTCTCTCTGTTCCAATAATGAGTAATCCACCGATTTCACGCACCCCTTCGCCAAGCTTGATATCGGTCCCGCGACCAGCCATGTTGGTAGCAATAGTGATAGCACCCTTCTGGCCAGCTTGGGCGATAATATGTGCTTCTCGTTCGTGATTTTTTGCGTTGAGCACTTCGTGCGTCACGCCCTCACGTTGTAACAGTGCACTCAAGTACTCTGACTTCTCAATAGCCACTGTTCCGATGAGAATTGGTTGCCCGGTAACATGAACTTCCTGCACATGCTTAACGATGGCATTGAACTTCGCCTCTTCCGTCTTGTAAATAATATCCGGTAGATCTTTACGGGACATTGGCCGATTCGTTGGAATTTCAAGTACATCAAGCTTGTACACCTTGGATAGCTCCTCGGCCGAAGTTGTTGCCGTTCCGGTCATACCAGCAAGCTTCTTGTACAAACGAAAGTAATTCTGAAAAGTAATCGTGGCGAGCGTTTTTGATTCACGCTGCACAGTCACGCCCTCCTTGGCCTCGATCGCCTGGTGGAGACCTTCGCTGTAGCGCCGACCCGGCATCAGTCGACCGGTAAAATCATCAACGATAATGACCTGATCATCCTTCACCACATAATCCCGGTCGAGTTTAAAAATGATGTTAGCCTTAAGGGATTGTTCCAAATGATGCACGTATTGAACATTACCGGAAGCATAAATATTACCCATTCCGAGGAGTCGTTCCACCGAGTTCATTCCCTCATCGGTCAACGTCACCACCTTCATCTTTTCATCAACCACATAATCCTTTTCCACTACCAAATGGGGAACAATTTTAGCAAAACGCTCATAGAGTTTGGTTGACTCGCTGTCTGGTGCGGAAATAATAAGTGGCGTACGAGCCTCATCAATCAGAATTGAGTCTACTTCGTCCACAATCGCAAAAGACAACTCGCGCTGGGTCATGTCCTCAAGACGCGATACCATGTTGTCCCGCAGATAATCAAATCCAAATTCATTATTGGTCCCATAGGTAATATCAGCCGCATACGCCTCTCGACGGCCAATAGGGATGAGATTTTCCATCTCAACACTCACCCCATCGCGATCCTCGATATTTGAGGTGTAACGATAGGAAACTCCCTGTGAAATGATGCAAGCGGTTGTCAATCCCAAGGCCTCATAGACCTGCCCCATCCAGTTACAGTCACGCTTGGCAAGGTAGTCGTTCACCGTAACAACATGAACACCTTTTCCGGAAAGAGCATTGAGATAGATGGGAAGAGTAGAAGTAAGAGTCTTGCCCTCACCTGTTTTCATCTCAGCAATTTTTCCCTGATGCAAAGCGATACCTCCGAGCATTTGCACATCGTAATGCCGTTCTCCAATCACTCTTTTTGCTACCTCACGCACCACCGCATATGCTTCCGGCAAAATATCATCAAGCGTCGCTCCAGCCGCTAAACGCTCCCTAAAAAGAACTGATTTATTTTTAAGTTCATCAAGGGAAAGGGATTGGAGGCTCACCTCAAAAGAATTAATAGTAACCACGAGTGGGCGCAAACGATTGACTTCACGCTCATTGGAACCAAACAACTTCTCTAGAAATGACATAGAATGAGAATCACAGAAACTAAACGTTTCTCAAGTATACCAAAATCTCTCCACTCGGTCAAAAGAAAAATCCCACCCAATAGGTGAGATTTATCCTTATTTCAAGCCTAAAATCTGGCTGATTCATCTACCGTAAGTTTCTTTTTGATAGAGCGATTTCCCCGAAGTTTCAGGTCGCGATTACGATTTTTCTTTTTGTCGATTTGTACTTCGAGTTCGTCGATTACCACGTCTGTTGAGCCCTCAATACTGACCGTCGTTTCCTCGGCCCGATAGAGGTTATGAGGCGTCTTAACCATTACTTCTA
Source organism: uncultured Bdellovibrionales bacterium (assembly GCA_964543815.1). GTDB lineage: Bacteria > Patescibacteriota > Minisyncoccia > Moranbacterales > UBA1568 > UBA1568. The sequence goes on from CAZIZG010000020.1 coordinate 5,145, forward strand.
CCCGATATTTGCCTTTTTTGTCCTGATCAATTTCTATCGAATACTCACTCGCCATATCAACAAGCTTTTCAATTCTTGCCAACCGCTTGAGAATATAGTCTTTAGTTCGCTCATCGATATCCACTCCTTTAAACATGAAACGTGTGTTCATAATCGTTTCGTTACATGGATTACAATCCGTAAGCACTGGAAAGCGTATTCAGGAAAAATGGTACCGCAAAAAGAAGTCCGATGAGCGGAAGAAAGAAGGCCACGATCGTTGCGATGAGTGTCCAGAGAAAATACTTGCGTGTCTTCTCAACTGACTGATAAATCAATTCCAGTTTTCGATCCTGCTCGGCTAATTTTCCCAAAATATCTGTTTCCATATTTATAGTATAGCATATAGAAATACACGTCTGAAGATAAAAAAGTGAGCTCTCCGTTAGGAGTCTCACTCGAGGCTAACCTATCGCTTGATCCTCCTTACCGGCGAAAGAATCTGGGGCAAAGAGTTTGAAGCGATGGCTATTCGCGCCTGAAATGTCTGATGATTGAGTATCTGACGCCCAAGCCAAGCTATTCATCTGAGCACTAGATCTGCTCTCCCCAATAGACTGACAGGAGGCGGAACAGTAACTTCCCCACTCAGATCCTTGCTCTGGATTCCGCATCACCAAACACCCAGGAAGGAAACATTTCATGAGTGACATATCACCCTCACTTCCTTCAAGGAACTACACTTGCCTTTAGTATACACCACTTTTACCCAAACAACTTTGCTACCTGAGTCACCAGGACTAAGGCAGAGAGAGCTACGG
>CAZIZG010000021.1:0-5085 GCA_964543815.1 uncultured Bdellovibrionales bacterium
CAATACCTAAGCGCTTGTTCGTATTGTCCCAGAAAAAATTGGCATTGTCCTGCTGCAAAATACCGGAGGTACCAGCAAAGAGTACAGAGCCAGCAGTCGGAGCAAACCAGGTAGGAGCACCGGCTCCTCCTGAGATGAGAGCCTGACCGGAGGTACCGATAGAAGAAAGTTCAAAAGAGTCAGCATCAGAATAAACGAGAGCACCGTTGGAAGCCGTGATGTTTTTGTTGGTACCACCGTTAGCGAGTGGGAGGACACCTGAGACATCAGCGGTGAGGGAAACCGCCGAGAAGGATGGGGTGGTACCACCATGAAGTACCTGGGTGGAAGTACCAGCAGTTACCTGAGCGAGGACACCAGAGCCATTGGTATAGAGAGGACCACCGTTACTGGTGAAGCCTGAGAAGGTGATGGTACCGGAGGAGGTGATACCGGTAGCGGCGGCGATGGCACCACTACTGTTTACTTGGAAGAGATCGCCGGAACCGACAGTGAGAGCTGAGGCAGGCGTTGCATCGCCAATACCAACACTACCAGCAGAGTAAATACCACCGCTTGGAGCAGCCGTACTGCCATCACCAACGGTTAATCCTTTGCCGGTTCCAATATTAACGTTATTAGATGCTGGAGTACTACTCGTGAGAAGACCAAGTCCACTCCCACCGCCATAATAGATGACTGGGGTTCCACCATTGTAGAAATACACTGATGCTTTGTTCACTTCGAATCCATACGATACGGAGCCGACACCAATACCGACACTTCCACCATTATCAATCATGAATGAGGTCGTATCACTCGTCTGATCATTCACTACAAAACTATTCCCTGTTCCAGAGTTGGTAAGTGAGAATACCTCTGTTCCATCGGCCAAGATATCGGTAGAGGCATCGAGATCAAGCTGATCCTGGAATTCAGTGAAGTCGAGGGAGTCGGCGGTGATATAACTTGCGCCAATAGTAGAAGCCACACTCCAGGTACCAGAAGAAATAGTTGGGATGCCGGTACTGGCACTCGTATTAATCCCTGTGCCACCATACTGAGCGCCGATAGCTGTCCCATTCCAGGTAGCACTGGTGAAAGTCTGGCCACCATCGATAAGCGCTACTGTACCAGTGGCATTCGGGAAGGTATAGGTCTTGTCAGCACTGGAGAGGTCAGCCACATCAAAGATACCGTAGAAGGTGGCCCCAGCAGATTCGAGAATCTTGAGTTCGGAAGAGGCATTATTGAGTGAGATATCGAAGGCTCCGGTCTGATTCCAGTCAGCCGTGAGGGCGCTAAGTGACAGCGTAGGCGTCGAGCCTTCGCCGGTTGCCGTAGCTGAAATACCGTTACCCGAAGTCAGAGTTGCCACATAATTTCCTGAGGTCTCAGTCCCCAGGATGACGTCACCATACGAAGGAGTGGTACCACCATGGAGGAGGCCACTACTTGTCCCTGCTCCTGTCTGAGTCACTACTCCGCTGCCATTCGTATACAGGATGCCACCATTAGTGGTGAAGTTAGAGAGCGTGAGAGTCGCTGCATTAGCGATGGTGAGCGCGTTAGAACCAAAAGTCAAAGTAGGATCAGTAGCACCAGCATCGAAAGTCCAAACAATACCTGATCCGGATCCAAAGGTCGTGGTGCCAATTTCAGTCGTATCGAGATTGAGAGTATAGGTATCGCTAGAAAGCACCGTATCGATACCATTCGTACCGCCACTCACTGTGAGCGTATCACCCTGAACAAGGGTCGAGGAACCACTGTCTCCCGCTGTATTGAGAAGCGTACTTCCTGTGAGAAGAACCGTGCCCGTGGCATCGGGGAAAGTGATGGTCTTATCACTCCCGGTCGGATCAGTGATAGCAAAGGTTGTCTCAAAGGCGTCGGCCGTCGCGCCTTCGAACTGGATGGTGGCAGCCGAAACATCAAAGAAGAATGCTGAAGCATCCACGGCCGTTCCACCCAGAGCGAAATCATCCGTCGTACTCGTCAGATAGGTAACGGTACCCCCATCAGTAAAGTAGTTCACCCCGGCAGTCCCTGGTGAAATCCATGAGAAGCCACCGGTCGAATGATTGTAGGCCAAGAGATACCCATCCTGCCCTGCCCCACCATGGGTATCAAGATCGAGATCAGCTTCTTTAATGGTATCATCCGTAATTTCACTCGTATCAATAGCGGTGCCCAGGGTACTCGCAATCGTGATAGTATCCGTCGAACCGCCAGTCGTGGTAATACCTGTACCAGCAGCAATAGTAATAGTATCACCTTGCGAAATAGTCTGATTGCTTCCAGAGGTACCAGCCAAAGTTAGCAAGTTACTTCCGGTAATAAGAATCGTACCAGAAGCGTCAGGGATGGTCAGTGTCCGATCGGCTGAGAGATCGCCAGCATCAATCACGCCATAAAATGTCGCGCCGGTAGACTCAAGAATCTTGAGCTCAGAAGAAGCATCATTCAAAACCAAATCAAAAGCACCAGCAAGTGTCGCATCAGCCGTAAGTGTTCCGCCCAGTGAAAAAGTAGTAGTAGCAAGTGTCAACCCTGAACCGGCTGAATAGGATGCTCCGGCCGAACCGCAGGCCCAGGTATCAGTCGCCTCATTCCACTTCAAGACTTCATTATTGGCACAACCTTGTAAGAGGGTAAGCCCAGTAGCCAAAAGCTCCAAGCCCGAACCTGATGACGTCGTAGAGGAGAGTGCGTCCGTCGCGGTTGGAAGCAAGATACCGAGACTGCCGCCCTCTGTACCAGTGAGCGTCAAACCACCATTGGAGGTAGCGGATGAAACGTAGTTCCCCGTGGTATCAGTACCGAGAGCCACGGCATCGGCAGCGATAGTGAGAGTGGTCGTGCCGCCCGTCCCGAGCGTGCCAGTGACGTCACCCGTGAAAGTATGTCCAGAGAGAATAACCGTACCAGAGGCATCAGCAAACGTCACCGTACGATCTGCTGTAGGATCAGTCACAGCAAAGGTTGTCTCAAAAGCGTCGGCCGTCGCACCTTCGAACTGGATAGCACCAGCAGAAACATCAAAGAAGAAGGCTGAAGCATCGACAGCCGAGCCACCGAGAGCGAAATCATCCGTCAATGAAGTAAGATACGTGACGGTGCCACTATCCGTAAAGTTACTAGTGCCGCCAGTCTTGTCAGAACAGGCCCAGGTATCAGCCGATTCATTCCAAGCCAAGACCTGATCATTGGCACAACCTTGTAAGAGGGTAAGCCCAGTAGCCAAAAGCTCCAAGCCCGAACCTGATGACGTCGTAGAGGAGAGTGCGTCCGTCGCGGTTGGAAGCAAGATACCGAGACTGCCGCCCTCTGTACCAGTGAGCGTCAAACCACCATTGGAGGTAGCGGATGAAACGTAGTTCCCCGTGGTATCAGTACCGAGAGCCACGGCATCGGCAGCGATAGTCGTCGCATAACTCCCCCCGGCTGTCGTCACATCACCTGTAAGCGAACCGAAACGAGCCGCTGCCAGCGTTCCAGTCACGTTGGTACCAGAAAGATTGACGGCATTAGCGGTAATGACCTGCCCTGCCAGTGACAAATAGTTTTCGCCCGCGAGCGTAACAGCGCTGTGCAAATCAGAGGTCAACGCCACCGTACCAGTAGTATCAGGGAAGGTATAGGTTCGATCAGCACTGAGATTAGTGACATCAAATATCCCGTAGAACGTCGCTCCAGCTGATTCGAGAATCTTGAGTTCGCTCGAAGCATTGTTCAGAACAATATCAAACGCTCCAGTCTGATTCCAATCAGCCGTGAGAGCACCAAGTGAAATAGTTGGAGTGCCACCCTCGGTACTTGATGATCCAGAAATACCGGAGCCATTGGTGATGGTTGCAACATAGTTCCCTGTGGTATCAGTACCGAGAGCCACGGCATCAGCAGCGATAGTAACAGCGCCCGTATTGGCAAGAGTAGCATCGCCAGAAAGCGACACAAATGTTGGTACACCAGAGCCATTCGCCACGAGGAATTGAGCCGAGGTACCAGCAGCCGTGACCTGAAGCGCGCTCGTACCATTACCAAAGAGTACGCCGTTCGTAGTAAGGGTAGTCGTGCCAGTACCACCATTTCCGACTGGAAGTGTTCCTGTCACCTCACTCGTCAAATCAACACTAGTACCAAGAGTCGAGGCGATGGTGATGGTGCCAGAACCGTTTGTAATCGTCATACCCGACCCTTGAGTCAACGTCGCAAGTGAGTATCCAGAACCATTACCAATGAGGAGAGAACCATTAGCGGCTGTTGAACCATTGACGCCAGTCCCGCCTCGCGAAACATTCAGTTGGTTTTCGCCAGCGAGTGTACTCGTACCCGTCCAATAGGTCACTTGACCATTAGTACCAGATCCCGTGAGACCACCCACCCCAGAAACGGTCGCACATTGCCAAACATCCGTGGTCTCATTCCAGGAAAGAATTTCTGAATTAGCGCAACCCTGAAGGAGCGACAAGCCACTCGCTGTGAGCTCCAAGCCCGAACCTGATGACGTCGTAGAGGAGAGTGCGTCCGTCGCGGTTGGAAGCAAGATACCGAGACTGCCGCCCTCTGTACCAGTGAGCGTCAAACCACCATTGGAGGTAGCGGATGAAACGTAGTTCCCCGTGGTATCAGTACCGAGAGCCACGGCATCGGCAGCGATAGTAAGCACGCCGGCATTCGTAATGGTGGCATCATTACTCATCGTAGCAAAAACTGGGGCGCCAGAATTCACCCCGAGGAACAACTGACCGTTGGTGCCAGCTGAAGTCACCTGAACTGCCCCAGTCCCATTACCATAAAGCACACCGTTTGGAGTAAGCGTCGCAGCACCAGTACCGCCATATTGGACGCCAACAGCAGTACCATTCCAGGTAGCTGAGGTAAATGTTTGCCCACCGTCCACCGTAGCAACCGTTCCAGTCACATCCGGCATAGTCAGCGTCCGGTTAGCCGTAAGATCGCCAACATCGATGATCCCATAAAACGTCGCTCCGGCAGACTCGAGAATCTTGAGTTCGGAAGAAGCATTATTGAGTGAGATATCGAAGGCTCCCGTCTGATTCCAATCAGCCGTGAGGGCACCAAGTGACAACGTCAGTGCTG
>CAZIZG010000022.1:0-3706 GCA_964543815.1 uncultured Bdellovibrionales bacterium
TCAGTGTATTGGTACAGCCGTCATCTTTTTTGGGAATGACCGTAGTAAGAGTCATCTCATCTCCGGTAATAGATTGGTTTTCGAGGAGCTTGGCACAGACAGCGCCATCGGCTGTTGGCATGGAAAGATCGAGGGAAAGCGGAGATGCTGAACCTTCCACCGTATCAAGGCTTAGTTTGAGGGTAACGGTGTCGCCCCAGGTATAGTCTGATTTATCAGTGGATACCTTGGTAATTCGTGACTGTACTGAGTCTTTGAGGGTTCCAAGAAGGGTTACCTCTCGGGAGAGCGGCTGCTTGGTTTCGGTATTAATCAACGAAAAACTGTAGAGATAATCGCTCTGCTGAAAGACTGCTGGAAATCGCAGGCTTGCTTTGACAGGGAGTGAGTCGGTGGTGACGATATCGGCCGAGGAAATCACGGTGGATTGACCGCCACCATTTTGTTTGGCCATGAGGGTTGCTGAAAGTGGCCCGCCGTTCTCTGATCTAATGATGGTGCATTCAAAGATAATTTCCTTCCCTCGAGAAATTGAAAAGGTATTCTTTGAAACGGTACCGTGTGTTGCATCAGGAATACAACGGACAGTGTCAGTGAGTGGTAATGATTCGGCCTTTACAAGAGGAGTATTGAGGAGGGCGGTAAAGGCTATTCCGCCCGCCAAGAGAAGAATTGAGGAGTGATTTGGTTTGGTTGCGATACGCTGTTTCATAGAAGAGAGGAATGATTATTTAGAACGGAGCAACTTCTTTCCAGTTATAGTCACAGGCTCGGGTTCCGTTACAGACGAGAGTGTTGCCGCAGCCGTCGCTGATGTTGAAGGTGGAGCCGGTACAGAGAGTATTAGCAGTGGTAGTGGAAGAGGCGCTGCCACAGCTGTTCGTTGGGACACAGGCGACGGTGGCAACAATAGAGTCGTTGACCCCGGAGTACGATGCCCCGATGTTGGCGCTACCAGGAGCAACACCAGTAATAACACCAGTGGTGTTGACGCTCACGGCACCTGGATTGGAACTAGACCAGGTAGCAGTAGCAGTAACATTGCTACCATTGGGCGCCGCGCAGCCGGCAAAACTTGTTCCGGCCGGTGTATACCAGGCGGTCAGGTTTTGAGTCGAAGCGACACTCACGGTTGCTACAGTGGGGCAGATATGAACAGCAGCTAAAACACCCGTCACGGTAACGGTAGCAGTGGAAACACCCGATGAGACTCCGGTTCCGCTGAAGCACTCGATATTATAGGTGGAGTTAAGAAGGGGCGAGACGGACTGGTTCCCACCAGTAGCATTCTGAGTACCAGTAAAGTCCGAAGCATTGCCTACTGAAGTCCAGCTATTGCATGTGGCAGCGCCACTCGTAGTCCAGGTGAGGGTGCTACTATTGCCTGTCGGAATGGTCGCTGGAGCAGCCGAAAGTGTCACTGTTGGGGCGCCGGCCGGGAGTATGGTTACACTTACACTCTTCATGCCAGTAGAGGTGCCACTACCATCCCAGCACTCGAGGAAGTACGTGTTATCTGCCAAAGGAGTATCTGATTCACTTCCTCCAAGATGAGATTTCCAACTGGTCCAGGGGGCAATATTGAGGGTATTGGAGGCCCAGCAAGAAGTAACCCCACCACCTGTTGTCCAGGCAATAGTTATAGGATTGCCGGATACTACTGGATTGGGAGTGGCGGTCAAAGTCGCGGTAGGACTGCCGACAGATTCAGTACAGGCAGCATTAGTACCGGCACCCAAGCCCTGACAGGTCCAATTCCAGGCAGCTCCTGTAAAGACATTGCTCGCACTGGTTCCCGCGCTACAGTTATAGTGAGTGGCGGCACAGACACCGTTGACCGAGGCGCTCACATTAACGGTGATACTTTGGATGCCAGTTGATGTCCCGCCACCATCCCAACATTCGATGGAATATGTAGCAGTGATTGCGGGACTAATTGATTCACTTCCGCCAAGATGGGACTTCCAGTTCCCACCCCATCCACCAGCCCCACCTGATGCCCAGCAAGAAGTAACATTTGAAGTATTCCAGTTAATGAGAGTACTATCACCAGCATAGATAGAGCTGGGAGTAGCACTGATGCTTACTGATGGTCCGACGACAGAAACACAAGCAGCAGAAATCGTATGGTTAGCTGTAATGTTGTTGAAGGTATAGCTGCCAGCAGCGCCAATACCAGATCCATCAACAGTAACGTTGCTGATAGTATAGCCGGCTAGGGGAGAGATGGTAAAGGAACGATTGCTGCCTTGAGCGATGCCGCTTTGAATGCCTGAAGGGGCGATAGAACAACCAGTACCAGCTGAGGCAGTGATGCTATAGGTAGGAAGAGGCTTGGCTTCACTGCAACTGGTATTTGATCCTCCGCTAGACCCGAGACAATTCCAATACCAGTATGAAGCATCAGAGGTAGGGTTGGCACTCGTTCCGGCACTACAATTATTGTGCGTTCCGCCACAAACACCGTTTATTAGAGCGGCTTTAGCTTGGCTACACGAAGCATTCGATCCTCCACCTGACCCATTGCAATTCCAGTACCAGTTTGAGGCATCAGAAGAGGCGCCTCCACTCGTACCAGCAGTACAGTTATTGTGAGTGGCAGCACAGACGCCATTTACTGGCGCAGGTTTGGTCTCGCTGCAGATAGCATTCGATCCTCCACCTGAACCATTGCATAGCCAGTACCAGTAACTGGCATCAGAAGAAGGACTCGCACTGGTACCAACCGTACAGTTGTTGTGCGTTCCGCCACAAACACCGTTAATAACAGCGGCTTTAGCTTCGCTACAGGCCATGCTGGATCCGCCACCAGACCCGAGACAATTCCAGTACCAGGATGAAGCATCTTGTGAACCACCCGAGGCAGTACCTGTGGTGCAGTTATAGTGAGTAGCATCGCACACACCATTGATGAGGGGAGGTTTGGCTTCACTGCAGCTCGCATTCGATCCTCCACCTGACCCATTGCAATTCCAGTACCAGTTTGAGGCATCAGAAGAGGCGCCTCCACTCGTACCAGCAGTACAGTTATTGTGAGTGGCAGCACAGACGCCATTAACTACTGGTGGTGCCGAACACCCGCCGAGATAGGTAATGGCACCAGTACAGGAGTTCTGGGTATAGCTTGCTGTTCCAACGGTATGAGTAGCTGGGATACCAAAGCTGCCTGCGTATACAGCACAGGAAGCACTTCCAGCGGTATTGGTTCCTGAAAAAGTACCTGCTACACTCCCGCCACAATTATTAGTACAAGACTGACCAACACAGGTGGTAGCCGCGCAAGAATTATTAGCTGTACAGGAACAACCACCAGTATAAATAATGGCACTGTCACAGCGTACATCGTAATGAGCGGTGCCAGTAGTGGCATTCGCCGGGATACCAAAGCTACCCGCATAGGCAGCACAGGAAGCGGTGTTGTTGGTAGAAATGTAGTTTGATGGCGTAGTGGCATTACAAACACTCCCACATCCGTAGGTGCCATTATTTCTTTGTCCACATATGTTGGCGGCCGATTGACAGGCTTGGCCGTAGGGCCCCCAAGTACCCTGATCATGAGTGTCCGAAGGACAGGAAGCCGGTACGACGATGCCCGCTTCTTCGCCGAGCGGTGACACGGCCCCGATATTGAGTTCCGATGAGAAGGTTGCAGTGGGATGAGAGTTTGGAGCAGGTGTTTTTAGTACGAAGTAGCCACTAAGCATGA
>CAZIZG010000022.1:3806-4958 GCA_964543815.1 uncultured Bdellovibrionales bacterium
GTCGGCGTTGCCGGCATCAATGAGTATGGGGAGCGTGTCATTATGGTATCGTTCCCAGATGGCACGAGCGATGAGGCTTCGGTACGGGAAAAGAGCTGAAAAAATTACAAAAACAGCAAGCGCCAATACCGCTAATTTGCGAATGTAATACGAGGCATTCATGACGAAGACGGGGGAGAAAAACTAGCGAAGTGAATTGAGGTAGTCTGCAATCTCCTGATTCTTTTTCCCAAGATTGACAAGATGCTTAACTTCATCGTATTTCTCGGAGGTAATGTAGCTCGCCGAGAGGGCCGAAATTTCCTTGGATGAACGAATGGTTGAAAGGAGACTGCGGGCAACATCACTGATTTTCTTGGTATCGACACTGTCACCATAACGTCGATCGAGAGATGCTAAATAAGATATTTGGCTATAAAAGAGCACCTGATCAAGAACACTATTCTTTCTAAATTCAGGAGAGCTTTTGGCGGCCGCTATAGCCTCTTCGTATCGAGTATCAATTTGTTGGTTGATTTCTGGGGTTACTGTAGTGCCAGGATGACTATAGTAGGCGTCATAACCAGTGGCATAGTGGTATTTTGGTTCGATAGTAGCGCTGATGATATCCTTAAAGAAAAGTGGCTGAAGCTTATTTTCTTCGGCTAAGGTGAGATCTTCCTTTAGTTCGCGAGCAATTTTCTCGTAGAGTGGATTGGATTGGAGCTTACTTTCTCCTGAGAGGAGAATCATCGATGCCAGTACCATCTCATTGTTCGTATGAACAATGTCTAGCTTTCTTTCCGGAGTGATTTCCTTGGTGAGGTCATAGAGAGCGAGATGAGTGGCGAGAAGGTCGCTATATCCAGCCGTTTTGTAGTATTTGTAGTTTTCGGCGCTTGTATCGATGAGTGATACTTGTGGGAGAGCTCGAATCTGGAATTGGAGCTTGGTTCCGGCAGCAACAGCGAAGTCTTTCAGGTATTTTCCTCCTTCTGTTTTATCGGGTGAAAGCAAAAAATCACGGAAGATACGCATGGCTTCTGCTACTTCTGTCTCAACCGGAGCACCGACCATGATAGAAAGGGCGATGGCCTTTCGAGCCAAGAGCTGAAGGCGAGTCCATTCGGATAGCGTATCGCTGTCAAGGTGAGTATTGATTTGGCGGAGGTA
>CAZIZG010000023.1:0-2753 GCA_964543815.1 uncultured Bdellovibrionales bacterium
GCTATTCAAATTAGTCCGGAGAGTCGAGCCAGTTTGACGTTGGATTTGCCAGGCGAAATTCTCGCGCGTTTCGTAGAGATAAACCCTCCCGTTATTCGAAGAGTTACCATAGGCTCCGACAACGAGATCGGTTCGACCGTCCCCATTCATATCTCCAGCCACCATAGCAAAGCCGAAATAGTTACTCGTCGTATCGCCGGTAATGGTCACATCAGCCGTAGCTGTAGTAGTAGGAAGAGAGCCGTCATTGTAGAAAAGATATACCGCTCCGGTATTGGTAGAAAGCGTATTTGCTCCTATGGCTAGATCTGTCCGACCATCGGCGTTCCAGTCACCCGCAACCAAAGTCTGACCAAAGCTCCCACTCCCAGTGATAACAACATCAGCAAATCCATCCTGAACATCACCCGAAGGATAACTCCCGTCGTTGTAAATGATATACGTAGCATTGGATGGATACACCCCCCAGGCGATATCCGTCCGACCATCGGCATTGAAGTCACCAGTTGCCACCCTTGAACCAGCACTGGTATACCCCTGACTGAGGGTGAAGTCAGCCGAAGCAGCCGTCGTCGAGATGGAACCGTCATTATAGAAGCCTCTCACGTACACCCAGCCACCACCCGTATCACGCTGGGTAATCGCTATATCCAATCTCCCATCTGTGTTCAAATCGCCCGTTGCCATCGATTCACCGAGATAAGTACTGGCCGCTCCAGTAATCATTCCATCAGCCGTCGCGGCGGTCGTCGGGATAGAACCATCGTTTCGGAAAATATACACTCGACCCGTATTACTCGAGTAGCCATAGGCACCGACGATGAGGTCCGTCTTGTTGTTACTGGTATTCATGTTACCAGCGGCCAAAGCATAGCCAAAGTAATTATTGGTCGATTCACCGGTAATTGTCACATCAGCTGTCGAGGCACTTCCCGGATACGATCCATCGTTATTGAAAATATAAACACGACCAGTATTGGTAGAGTAACCATCCGCCCCTACCGCTAAGTCAGTATCGCCATCGGCATCAAAATCCCCCGCGGCCAGTGCTCGGCCAAAATAATCACTGGTCCCACCACCGCTACCGATTATGACGTCAGCACTCGCCGCAGCCGTAGGAAGCTGACCATCACCATAAAAGAGATAGACTCGGCCAGTATCGGAGGCGTTGTACTTCCAAGCCCCCACTGCCAAATCAGTCCGGCCGTCGTTATTGAAATCCCCCGTAGTAAAAGCATTCCCAAACTCATCCGAACTTGCCCCTTCACCGGTAATAGAGAAATTCGTATTCACCTGGCCGTTTTGGGAATAGAAGAGGTAGGTACGGCCGGTATTAGAAGAGTAAGCATGAGCTCCTACAGCGAGATCGATTTTGCCATCCGTGTTGAAGTCACCTGAAGCAATCGCTATACCAAAATAACTACCTGTCGCCTCACCCGTGATAATCGTATCAGCCGTGGCAGCCGTTGTTGGAATAGAGCCATCATTGTAGAAAATGTAAGCACGGCCAGTATTGGTAGCATAACCATAAGCACCAACAGAAAGGTCGGTTCGGCCGTCAGTATTGAAGTCTCCAACCGCAAACGGACCACCGAAATAATTACTCGTCCCCTCGCCGGTGATAGTCACATCAGCGGTACCGGCGGTCGTTGGGATGGAACCGTCGTTGTAGAAAATGTAGGCACGACCAGTGTTTGAGGAATAACCATAGGCTCCTACTACAAGATCTACTCTCCCATCAGCATTGAAGTCACCTGAAGCAAGAGAGGCGCCAAAATTATTGAAAGTGGCCCCACCAGTTATCGTCACATCGGCTGAGGCTGGATCGGAAGGATACGATCCGTCGTTATAAAATAAAAATACTTTCCCCGTATAGCTAGTATCCTGTATGGCACCAACCGCGAGATCAGTATCCCCATCAAAATCAAAATCACCGGTTGCGAGAGCCGAGCCAAAAAGCGCAGCCGAACTCGATCGGGCAATAGCAACATCAGCACCACTGGCATTTTCGGTGGTAATGGAGCCATTATAAAACATGTACACTTTACCAAAACCATTGTTATTCCAGTTATTCGCTCCTACTATGAGATCTATTTTCCCGTCCGTATTCATGTCACCAACCGCAAGTGAGCTTCCAAAACTATTATACTGACCCTCGCCGGTTATGGTAACATCGGCAGTAGCAGCCGTCTTTGGATAGCTTCCATCTTGATAAAAAACATACGCCCGACCAGTACTGGTACCAGAAGCTGTATGGGCATACGCTCCCACTACTAAATCAGTTTTACCATCAGCGTTGAGATCACCACCAGTAATGGAACTCCCAAAAAGACTGCTCGCATCGCCCGTAATACTAACATCGGCACTCGAGGCATTTACTGAAAATGCGCCGTCATTGTAAAAGATATAGACTCGCCCAGCAGACGAAGAGTAACTCTGAGCCCCCACCGCCAAGTCCGTCTTGCCATCGGCGTTCCAGTCACCAGCTGCTACAGCATAGCCAAAATCATTACTACTTCCCTCCCCCCCAATCACACTCCCCGTGTTACTCATCCCCGGTGCGGTAAAGGATAGTGTTGGATCAAGCGCTACCGGATAACTCTCTACCGAGAATGAGAGTGAGAGGGTACTTGTCTCTTCATTCCACTTCCACTCGGTCTCATGCTTCTCTCCCGCTTTGTCGATGAAGTATGGTTTCGGAATGGTAAAGTCAGGGGTATGATTGCCATTTAAGAGGTCATCTCCCATTTCTT
>CAZIZG010000024.1:0-2376 GCA_964543815.1 uncultured Bdellovibrionales bacterium
CAGCACTGACGTTGTCACTTGGTGCCCTCACGGCTGATTGGAATCAGACGGGAGCGTTTAACATAGTGTTGAATAATGTTAATGCTGGTCTGAAAATTTTGGAAAATGGCAGTACTCCTACGCTGTATGGTATCTTCGATGTGGCTGATTTGTCTTCGGCCGATAAAACTTATACCTTCCCCAATGCCAGTGGGACGGTGGTGACAACGGGCAATCTGACTGACATTACCGCTACCGGCACCATCGCTTCTGGTACCTGGAATGGTACGGCTATTGGTGCTCAGTACGGTGGCACCGGTATCAATACCTCCGCTTCGACTGGCGTTCCAGTTATCTCTGGTGGTACGTGGAGTGTCGATGCTACCCAGCTCTTGGTCAATCATGGCGGTACCGGCGCAACCACTTTTACCAGTAACGGTGTGCTTTATGGCAATGGTACGAGCGCTCTTCAGGCTACTGTGGCTGGCACATCCGGACAAATGCTTATTGCCAATGGTTCTGGTGTTCCAGTCTTCGTCACGATGAGTAACGATGCCACCCTTTCTAATACTGGTGCTCTTACCATCGCTTCAAATGCTGTCGCCCTCACTACCGATACCACTGGAAACTACGTCGCGACCATCACCGCTGGAAACGGTATCACTGGTTCTTCTTCAACAGAAGGCGGTACTCCAACTTTGGCTGTGAGTATCTTAGGGAGTGCCGACGGTACCGGTGCCACCTCCTCTAACTCGGGTCTCGAATTTGCTGGCACTGGATCGAACGAATTGTCTCTCATTCAGGGCTGTGCCAACAACGATGTGTTGGCCTGGGTGGATGCGACCAATTCATGGACCTGTACCAGTGTCGGGGGAGTCGGTGCCGGTGATATCACTGCCGTAGGTGATGTGACGAGCGGAGCAGCGTTTGATGGAACCCAGGGAACACAGCTCATATTTAATGATGCTGATGGTGATGGGACACTGACAATTGCCAATCTTTCTGCTCTCCGAACCTGGACGCTGCCTGATACTACGGGTACTCTCATTACTACCGGTGATACCGGAACGGTAACAGGTACAATGATTGCGGATAACACGATTAAAGAAGTTGATTTCAATGCGACGAATGCAGCAACGGACGGCTACATATTAGCCTATGATAATGCCAGCGGTGGCTTCACCTGGATTTCCAATACGGGTGGTTCAGGGTCATCCAAGTTTACTGATTCTGGGACGATTACCTATCTCACTGATACGACTGACGATTTGGCCCTCGGTGGATCGACCTCGACTACGGCAAAGTTCTTCTTTGATGTTAATACGGGTAATCAAATTATTTTTGAAGGGACGAGCGCTGATACGAGTGAGACCACTCTCGTCATCACCAATCCTACCTCTGACCGCACCGTCACTCTCCCTGATCTTTCCGGTACGGTTCTCCTCTCAGGGCATACTTTCACTGGTGATGTGACAGCGACACTTGGGAGTAGTGGAACGACGGCACTCACTATCGCTGCCGATGCCGTGGCTCTCGGTACTGATACCACGGGGAACTACGTTTCATCCGCTACCTCCAATGGTGGTTTGACGCTCACTGGTACAGAGGGCGGCAGTCTCGGTATCTTGCTTCCAACCGCGACGGACGCACTCTCCTCTACGACGTCATCAGGTTCGGGCTTGGAGCTCACAGCGAGTGGCTTGTCGCTCCTTCAGGGTTGTTCTACCAATGATGTCTTGGCCTGGAATGAAGCCACGGATACCTGGGGTTGTACCAGTGTCGGTGGGGTGGGCGCTGGAGACATTACAGCTATTGGTGATGTGACGAGTGGAGCAGCGTTTGATGGCAGTGCTGGGACACAGCTCTACTTTAATGATGCTGATGGTGATGGGTTGCTCACCATTGCTAACCTCACGGCTGCTCGTACCTATACACTCCCTGATGCCACGGGTACTATCGCTACCGTGAATGGGGGACAGACATTTACCAGTGCTACTTGGAATGCTTCTACTATTACGGTCGCTTATGGCGGTACCGGTGCTACCACTTTCACGAGCAATGGCGTCCTCTACGGAAATGGTACCGGAGCTCTACAGGCTACCGCGGCCGGTGCTAATGCCACAGTCCTTCTCTCTGTCTCTGGTACTCCGACATTTGTAGCGATTTCTGGTGATATCACTATCGATAATACTGGTGCCACCGTTATCGGAGCTGACAAAGTCGCTCTCACTACCGATACTACCGGTAATTACGTCGCAACCATCACGGCCGGAAATGGTATTACGGGCTCTTCCTCAACAGAGGGTGGCACTCCGACTCTGGCCGTCAATATCTTAGGGAGCGCCGACGGTACCGGTGCCACCTCCTCTAACTCAGGTCTCGAATTCCAGGGCTCTG
>CAZIZG010000025.1:0-1573 GCA_964543815.1 uncultured Bdellovibrionales bacterium
CCGGTCATTCCTCCGGATTTGCGGCCGATGGTGGCTTTGGATGGAGGCCGTTTCGCGACATCCGATCTGAATGATCTCTATCGTCGCATCATCAACCGGAACAATCGTCTGAAGAAACTGATGGCTATCGGTGCGCCAGAAGTCATCACACGCAATGAGAAGCGCATGCTGCAGGAAGTCGTGGATGCTCTTTTCGACAACAGTGCTCGTCGCGGGCAGGCTTCGACGGCGGCTTCGACCGGACAGCGTCGAGCGCTTCGCTCCCTCGCCGATGCTCTGAAGGGCAAGCAGGGTCGTTTCCGTCAGAATCTTCTCGGAAAACGTGTGGACTATTCGGGACGGTCGGTCATCGTCGTCGGTCCGAAACTCAAGTTGCACCAGTGCGGTCTGCCGAAGAAGATGGCTCTTGAATTGTTCAAGCCGTTCATCATCCAGAAGTTGATCGAGAAGGAATTCGCGCACAATGTCCGGACGGCTGGACGGATGGTGGATGCCGAAGCCGAGGAGGCGTATGAGATTCTGGATGAGATCATCGAGAAGCACTATGTGCTCCTGAACCGCGCGCCGACACTGCACCGTCTTTCGATCCAGGCTTTTCAGCCGGTACTGATCGAGGGAAAGGCTATCCGTCTCCACCCGATGGTGTGTTCGGCATTCAACGCGGACTTCGACGGTGACCAGATGGCGGTACACGTGCCGTTGACCGATCAGGCGCGTGAAGAAAGCGCCAATATCATGTTGTCTTCGAAGAACCTCCTGAAACCGGCCTCCGGTGAACCGATCGTGTCCGCGACTTTGGATATGGTGCTTGGGGCCTATTACCTCACACACATGAAGAGCGGGGTAAGGGGGGAAGGCAAGATGTTCAGCACGATGGACGAGGCTATCTTCGCCTATCAGAGCGGTATCATCGACGTAAACGCTTCCATCAAGCTTCTGTTCCGCGGTGAGGTGATCGAGACGTCGGTTGGTCGGGTCCTCTTGAATGATATCTTGCCGGAAGCAGTGCGTTTTGTGAATTACGAGATGACGAAGAAGGATCTCAAGGTATTGATGTCCCGCATTCTGTCCGAGTTGGGACAGGAAGAGACGGCGAAATTGGCTGATCGGCTCAAGGATCTCACCTTCCGTTCGGTGACGAAGTCGGGAATCAGCTGGGGCATGGATGACCTCAAGGTTCCAGCGGAGAAGGGAGCGATCATCGCTTCAGCCGAAGAGCGTATCAAGGAAGTGAAGGAACAATACAATATGGGTCTCCTGACGAATGAGGAGCGCCGCAATCAGACGATCGAGACCTGGAACGAAGCCAAGAATGAGATCACGGACGCAGTCCGCAAGTCGCTCGACAAGGAAGGCCCGGTCTACTCGATGGTCTATTCGAAAGCTCGCGGATCCGAATCGGTCGTCGTGCAGATGACTGGTATGAAGGGTCTGATGGCCGGTGCGACCGGTGAGACGATCGAGTTGCCGGTGAAGAGTTCGTTCAAGGAAGGATTCAATGTTCTCGAATACTTCATCTCGACGCACGGTGCCCGTAAGGGTATGGCGGATACCGCTCTTCGTACCGCTACCG
>CAZIZG010000026.1:0-1428 GCA_964543815.1 uncultured Bdellovibrionales bacterium
TGATGCGCAAGCTGCTCGCACTGCTGCTGCTCCTGCCAGGTCTCGCGCACGGCGCTGTCGGTGCGCCGACGAAGGGTACGTACTGCTCGGCCGACAATGCGGCGTGTACTGCGACACTGCCGAGTCATGCGACGGGTAACGCGCTGCTCGAAGTCTGCTCGACGTCGTCGACCGGTGGCACGATCAGCACGCCGAGCGGCTGGACCTCGCTGCACGCGAGCACCACGGCGGGCCGACGGCTCTACGTCTTCGGCAAGGTAGCGGCCAGCAGCAGTGAGACGAGTCCGACCTGCACGCCGAGTGGTGGCTCTTCTGGCGACGTGATCCAGGGCGTCAGCCTGGTCATGACCGGTACGCACACGACCATCGGATCGCTGGTCCCGGACTCATCGGATCGAACGAGCGGAACGGCAGACCAGACGATCGAAGGGTATGGCGCCACCGGCGTTGCGAACGGCGCGTCCCTGATCGTCTGGATGCACAAGAGCAACAACAACGCTCAGACCGCGCTGTCCGGCTACACAGCGCCAACCCCGGACGCGATCACATCGCCTGCAAACCAGTCGCTGGGCTACCAGTATCGTCTCGGGAACTACTCCAGCTCGGACACGATCACGGTATCGGGTGGCGGCACGGGCGCGAGCACACGCATCGACCTGACGATTGCCCCGGCCGCAGCGCCAACGTTCAGCGCCGACCCAACGCATCAGTCGGCCACCGCCTCAACGATTGTCACGCGCGCGACGACGACGCAAGACACGACCCTCAAGGGTGTGCTGTACGCCGATGGCGGCAGCGCGCCGACGTGCGCACAGATTCAGGCGGGACTGGACGCCAGCGGCAACGCGGCGTATGCGACGTGTTCGGTTTCGGCGTCCGCAGGCGTGGCGGCGGATTGCACCTTCTCCAGCCTGAGCGGCGCGGGCAGCGGCACCGTTCGCGACTCCGCCTTTTGCGCAACGAACTCCAACGGCAGCACGTCGGTTGGCACTGTCGGCGACCGCTACAAGCTGCCGGCGTGGCTCACGACACCGACCGCCACCTGCTCGAGCGCGCAGAGCTGCACCGTCAGCGGCGAGCTCGACGGTGCTGGCACGACCAAGGTTGTGGGATGCCCGCGCGGCTCGACGGCACCGGACGCCGATGAGGTGGCGGCGCTGACCTGCGACGCGGCAGCCTCGCCGCTCGCGAGCGCCAGCGACGACGCGACACTGAGCGCGGCGCTCAGCAGCATCGTGCCGCCGATTCTGGACATCTACGCCACGGGCTACTACGTCACGGCCAACAAGACCACGCCGACTGCGCTTGCCGACAAGTGTCCGCCGCCCGCGAGCGGCAAGACCGTCGTCAACTGCCCGTCGGGCCTCACCAGCATCCACGCCAACAGCCCGATCAACGGCTTCAACGCGGCCGTGACGCCCGACATCG
>CAZIZG010000027.1:0-1259 GCA_964543815.1 uncultured Bdellovibrionales bacterium
ATGGGCATATCAGTACGAGAGCCTTTCTGCTCTGTCTTTTGTGTATTGATTTGTGTTGGTACTGTTTCCACCGTATACACCATGCCTGGTCTTTTTTCTGGACGTTCCATTCGGTACATCACGGGGATAATGCCTTTAATTTGAGTTCTGCTTTCCGGATTTCCTGGTTAGAGCAGCTCTACTTGTTTTTTTTCTACGCCCCAGTCTTGCTCCTGGGATTTCATCCAAGTTTGTTTTTTTTGGCAATTTTTTATCTCAATTTTCATCAGTTTTTTTGCCATAGCCAGTATATTCGTTTGCCGAGATTTTTTGATTGGATTTTTGTGACTCCCCATAACCATCGTATCCATCACGATCAAGCATTGGTTCATCAGCAGGGAAATTTTGGAGCGATCTTCTCTCTTTGGGATCGCCTCTTTGGAACCTATATCCCTGCTATCGAGACCTTTACTCCTGGTATCAAAGGGTATCACCAGGACGATTTCATCAAAATGGAAACAGATCCGATTCTGGCCTATCTCAAGAAAAAGTTTGGAAGATACTAAATACTAGTACTATGCATGTTGATCTCTATTCTACGGTGACCCTTGAATATTTGAAAGCAGCAGCATTTGTCATTTTGCTCCTGGAATTTTTGTACAGTTTCTTCAAGAAAGACGGTATTTATTCGATTGTGGGGACATTCAATAATATCCTCAGGGGGCTAGGATTACTCGTGATTACGCTGTGGATTGATGATTATTATTTTGGCGGTATCTTTGTAAAATACGCCCAGTCGAGCTCCTTTGTGGTCCCTGTTAGTATCTGGCCAACCATTCTGTGTTTTGTGGTGCTTGATTCGTTCTTTTATCTTGCTCATATGCTCAAGCACCATGTTGGTTTTTTGTGGGCACTTCATGCGGTGCATCATAACGACCAGAATTTCAATATGAGCACGTACATGCGAGCCTCATGGGTTGAGCGGGTTCTTATTACCTCACTTCCGTTGTTGGGAGTGTTTTTTCTTGGATTTAATGTCTGGGATATTGCGTTTGCTTCCGCAGCATCATTTGTCTATCAGTTTTTTTGCCATAGCCAGTATATTCGTTTTCCAAAAATATTCGAATATGTGTTTATTACCCCCAATCTCCATAGAATCCACCATGATCAACGAGAGAAAAATCAGTATGCCAATTTTGGTACGGTGCTTTCTCTTTGGGATCGTCTCTTTGGAACCTATATCCCTGCTATCGAGACCTTTACTCCTGGTATCAAAGGGT
>CAZIZG010000028.1:0-1253 GCA_964543815.1 uncultured Bdellovibrionales bacterium
ACACCGGTGGCAGAGATATTCACACCACGTTGGGTACCACCCGTGGTGATAGAACCGGTGGAGATATAGAGACCATCAGCCGTCACGGTACCAGTGGTTTGAGTGATGTTAGGGGTTGTGGCTGAAAAGGCTCTGAACGTATCGGTACCAGCACCGGTGTTTTGAGTCAGGTTGCCAGGACTGACGACATAGCCACTGTAGAAGTATGAGCTCGCACCAGTATTGGTGACTGTTGGGAGACTGAGGAGTGATCCAGCTATCGTCTGTCCAGTCGCCGTCACATTAGTTGAGACATCAATCGATTGACCAATGAGCGATCCGGCGAGAGTCACGGCTGAAGGAGCGGCGATACCGAAAAGCGTACCACTCGTCTGAGTAAAGTCGAGATCAAGGAGGGCGTCAGGAGAAGCATCGCCAATCCCAAAGTTACCGTTGAGAAAGACGCCCGAGTACTCGGTTCCTGCCTGGGCGCCTACATCAACATAAGCACCATAGGTAGTGGTAGAGGTGTTAGCTTCAGTCGCAATCTTGAGACCATAGACAGTATCAGCATTGGTAGAACCCGAAGTACCGGTATCGATGTTGATACCATAGGCAGTCGCGGTACCAGAACCGGCGTTATCTGTAGAAATACTGAGATTTATACCATAGGTGTCGATGGTACCACCAGTGGCACCAGACCGAGTGACCGCCATGTTGGCAATAGCATTGGTATCAGTTCCCGCAGTCACCACACCAGAATCATTCAAGATAAATTCTCCAGCATAATTAGTATTGCCTCCAGTGGTAGTATCATTCACCGTCGTTCCAATTCCCTCATTGAAACCGCTGGTCGTAGAAGTCACCAATGAGTACAGGCCGAAATTATTATCAGCCCCCGAAACAAACGCATAGGCACCATATAGATCACTACTCCCTACCGTACTA
Source organism: uncultured Bdellovibrionales bacterium (assembly GCA_964543815.1). Classification (GTDB taxonomy): domain Bacteria; phylum Patescibacteriota; class Minisyncoccia; order Moranbacterales; family UBA1568; genus UBA1568. Next base: position 928 of record CAZIZG010000028.1, read on the forward strand.
CCGGTAGCACTCACATAGCTACCATAGGTTTGAACGACGCCCGATCCAGAGGCCTTGGTATGAGTTAATGAGGTGTAATTACCGTAGGCATACTGGTTGCCACCAGTGGCACCCGTTCTTGTGACATCCGTACGTGTACCATAGGTTGTATCAGTACCAGTTGAGACAGCTCCCGTGTCAGAAACCGTGAAGTAGGCGCCATACTCCGTACCAGCTGTACTATTGGTCGAAGAAAAATCAAAATCGAGACGAGCATCGGGGGTCGCATCACCAATACCTAAGCGCTTGTTCGTATTGTCCCAGAAAAAATTGGCATTGTCCTGCTG
>CAZIZG010000029.1:0-1217 GCA_964543815.1 uncultured Bdellovibrionales bacterium
AAGCACCCATTCGGCCAACGCCATATCGAGCTATGGCAATGGGTAACAGCCCTCCGCCCTGGCGTAAAGCCGCGCCCGTTCTGCGCACTCTGGCCGCGCGGCGGGGCAAAATCTACCAGCGCCGAACTTGCGACCGTCTACGCGGGCGACGCCAAAACCCGCTCCTATATCTGGTACGTCTCCAGCACCCAGGACAAGGCCGACAAACACGTTGAAAATATCGGCGCACTTTTGGAAAGTAAACAACTAGGACGGCATAACCCCGCGCTATCCTCGCGCAAGGTCGGCAAGTACGGCAGTAGCAAGGGCTGGCGGCGCAACCGGCTAAAGACGGCAAGCGGGCTGACCATTGACGCGCTGGGCCTGGACACGGGAACGCGCGGCGGCAAGGATGAGGAGCGCCGGCCAGATTTGATTATCTTCGATGACGTTGACGAAAAGCACGACAGCATGGCGGTAACGCGCAAGAAGATCGAGACCATCACGACCAGCATTTTACCCGCCGGCTCATCTGACTGCGCGGTCTTGTTTATCCAAAACATCATCCGCGAGGGGAGCATAGCCGACCAACTCGCGCACAATGCCGATTTTATGATTGACCGCATCGTAAGCGGGCCGATCCCGGCAGTTGAAGGGCTGGCCTATGAAGTCTACTTCGATGACGAAATCAACCGCAACCGCTACCGCATTATTGCGGGTACGCCCACGTGGGAAGGGCAAAGTCTGGAAACGTGCCAGAGCCAAATCAATGACTGGGGCTTGACCGCGTTTCTAGCCGAGGCGCAACACGAAGTCACACAGGCAGGCGGTATTTGGGATCACATCGAATTTCGGCATTGCAAGCGTGAGGAAGTTCCCGAACTCGTGCGCGGGTGCGTATGGTGTGACCCGGCAGTAACATCGAATGAGGAAAGTTGCGCCAACGGAATCATAGCCGACGGGCTGGGCGAGGATCGGACAATCTACCGCGTGTTTGCGTGGGAAGGCATCGACACCCCGACAAACGTAATCCGCCGCGCTATTCGTGTGGCGATTGAAAACAAGTTCGGGCGGGTTGGGGTAGAAACCAACCAGGGCGGCGATTTGTGGCGCAGCACCTATTACACCATCCTTGAAAAGATGCAGGCTGAGTACAAAGCGCGAATGAGCGAGGAAGAATACAAGCTCATCGTTTGGCCTGCGTTCGCTGAAGCCAAAGCCGGAACGGGGACAGGCGG
>CAZIZG010000030.1:0-1203 GCA_964543815.1 uncultured Bdellovibrionales bacterium
CCCCGGCGTGCCCGGTGGGGGTGTGGGGGTGACATTAAGTGCGTGGGTGTGTGAGCGGGTGTGTGGTGGGGCCCCGTTCCTTGTCTCTACGGGGATTCCGAGAACTCCGAGCAACACGAAAGAACCGGAGCCCGCAAAGGCCCCGGTCGATCCTGAGTCATCGTTGGAATGGAGACGAGAGAAACGTAATGTGGAGTCCGGTGTTTTTCAAGATCGTGATTTTGGTAACGATCTTTTGCCGGACACGAAGGAGATGAGGGCAGTCAACGACGAGAAGGACGTGCCTTGGGCGACGGTGGCGCATTTCCGGCAGCACGTCACGGCTTCGGTGCGGGTCCAGCAGAGCTGATGTCCACCGGACCCGCAGATACGGCACATGCCGAGGTCGCGTTCGATGATGAGGTGGCGGTGGGCCCGATACTCGGGGGTATCGACGTAGGGATTGATCGTGAATTTCTTCACGAATCGGTCGCGGCGTCGATGAATGCCAGTGAGACCGTGGCCAGGTCGCTGCCATCAATGAGGCCGGCATGGACCTTCCGATGGCAGTTGGCGCAGAGACAGGCGCATTTGGCGATCTCCGCGCGAACCGACGCCCAGGACTTGCCCTTTGCCTGCTTGCCCCCGAACGAGAACGCCTTCATCGACGGATCGACGTGGTGCAGATCGAGGCACGCTGTCTCCGTCTCCCCGCAAACGCAGCAGGATAATGCTAGGCGAACGAGACGGATACGATCAGCGACCCGTTCATAAGATCGCTGCGACACACGACGGTGGTTGACTCGATGCTTCTCCGATTCGCGCCAGAGCCGCGCGGCGTTGGCGATCATGCATGGCTTGCACGACCGGCAGAGCCCATCCGGTGCATACCGATCCCGGTGAAACTCTGCGAGTGGCTTCACAGCACCGCACTTGTGGCATTGCTTGGTGGACGTGGAGAGGGTAAGTTGGAGTTGCATGTCGCCCTCCTACGGCGATGTGCGACGGGGCCGTGGCGGTAGGACGCCACGGCCCCTATTTTACCCCATTTTGGTGTTGTCGTGTTCCACAACATCGGCGAGAAACGCCCGCAGCGCCTCGGCGGGCATGATGATCGTCTCGTCGATGGGACGCCGCCCGGGCAGGGCGATGACCTTCCGGAGCATGACGTCCGGCTCCCCCAGATTCGATGCCCTTCAACGAGGGCAGTATACCCGATCACGT
>CAZIZG010000031.1:0-1019 GCA_964543815.1 uncultured Bdellovibrionales bacterium
CGGCACGTCGTCATAAATTCGTCGTAACAAATGAACTTATTGAATTTAAGTTAAATCAAATAGTCAGCGGTGATTTATCTGCGTTCAAATCATTAATTGATGATATTAATTCCGAAATAAGCATTGCAATTTTAGGGCAAGCAAATACGCAACAATTGCCCAACAACGGCGGTTCACGTGCAGCGTTGCAGATATTGAAGTTAATTAGTGCAGATATTCATTACTCAGACATGATACGCTGCACACAATTAATTAATGATTTGTTGCTGAAATATTATCGCGTGAATTTCGATGAAACAGCGTCAGAGTCACCGTTTGTTTTTGAATTTATTTATGATGATGATGAAAATCATTTGAATAATGCCGATATAATTTCAACCGTCTTAAATGCCGGAATACCGTTAAAGAAAAATGAAGTCTATCAAAAAATCGGCTTTACTGTTCCTGAATTAAATGATCTTGAAATAATTACAACGGCGGTTCCGGCATGAAAAATATTGAAAAAATAGGGTTCATGGCTTTGTCTTTAATTCAAGAACAAATTGAGCAAGGCATAGACCAAAACGAACAACATTATGAGTATTCGACAAAAACATTTGCACGCCCTTTTACGACACGTGTAAAAAATCAAAAATCATTGATTAAAGCGCAAAAATTGGGTATAATAACAACAAAATCGGGCAAACGTTGGATGCTCATAAAAGGCGGTTACAAAGCATTTAGAGCGATGATAGGGCGCAAAGACGACGGTGATTTTTTGCAAGACACGGGCGCAATGCTGCAAGCTCTTTCGGTAAAGAGAAAAAGCGATACTGATGCAGTCATTTACTTCACATCTGCAAAAGCTGCACAAAAAGCGTTTTGGCTGTCGCAGTCGGGCGCAGGGCGGAGTAGAAAGACGTGGAAATTTATGGGGCTTACGGAACGCAATAGAAAGCGTTTAGAAGAGTATGCTGCAACATTAATCACAACAGACGAAGTACTCAAAGTTCTTAAATAAAATAGGGGCGTTTGCCCCT
>CAZIZG010000032.1:0-1007 GCA_964543815.1 uncultured Bdellovibrionales bacterium
TACACAAACAACCCTGCCATCTGTGTCACTATGACCAGGGCAGCGAGTGCCACTGAGATACCGATTAAGGAGTAGGTGACAATCTTCTTCCCGGTCTTGATTCGGTCTTCGTCTCCGGCCGCCGTGAGGTACATGAGGCCTCCTACCACGAGCATGATGATACCAATCACGCCGATGACTGAGAGGAGGAAGTTTAAGATATTGGTGAGGATTTCAGCAATCGATTTGGCGGAACTAGCAGCAGCGCTGTTAGTACCTCCCCAACCGAGGATTTCTCCGATTTGTTTGAGGAAGGAAGGAGCGGCTAAGGCTAAGGCGAGGCCAACGAGAGCAGCGGTGATGATGGTTTTCCCGGTCGTGACCTTCCCTTCATCACCAGCAGCCGTCATGTAGATGATGCTGCCAATCACGATCATGATGAGGGAGAGGATAGCGATGATACCTTGGAGGAAGCCCCAGATAGAGTCTAAGAGACCTTCGACGGTATTGAAAGAGAGCGGGTTACCGATAGGGACGGCGTAGTTCTCTGGAGTAGAAGGAGGTCGTGCGATACAGCAGGAACCTTGACCGTTGTTGCAGGTACCAACCTTGTTTTGAGTGGAGGTGTCACAGGAGCCTTGGCAGGTTCCTTGGGCACAGGTGGTAGAAGGTGTGGTGCACTCAAGGGTACCAGGGAGGAAGGAACCACAGCCATCAGAACAGACATCTGACATACAGGTGAAGGCCTGGCAGGAGGTATCAGGGGTACAGGAGGCAGGAGTACAGTCTTTGGTACCAGGAATGTAGGTACCACAGGAGTCTTGGCAGGTAGTAGTGCTACAGGTCTCTGCCGCACAGGAGGTATCGGGAGCACAGGGTTCGTTTAACGCTACCGTCACTACTCGTTCTCCTGAGGAAAGACCAGCCGCATTGAAACATTCGAGGTAGAAATTGATAGTTGAATCAATGTTTTGAACGGAGGTACCAATAGGGATGGGAGTGACATTACCACTCCAGCCACCAGAGGC
>CAZIZG010000033.1:0-1002 GCA_964543815.1 uncultured Bdellovibrionales bacterium
AAAGGGAGGATGTGAACATGGTGCGTGAGTATGTGAAGGTGGACGCGGAAGCGATCGAGCATCTGGCGCGCTGGTGCGACTCGCAGTTTCGCGGCATCGGCGACGAATCGTTCCAGAACTACTCGCTGCTGCGCGACTACATCTCCGGCCCGCTTGATGGCGAGATGCGTGCGGACCTGACGTGGGGTGAGATGCTTGACCGGGCGAAGGCTTGGCGGGAGGGCCGCTGACATGACCACGAACTATGGCGAGCGGCCGGGAATCACGGACTTTCAGCAGCCGGGCGATTTGTGGGAGGCGGTTGCGGCGATGCGGTGCGAGCGCGACGCGGCCCGCGCCGAGGCCGACCGGCTCCGCGCGGCTCTGGAACGAGTCGATTCCTACCTTTCGCCGATGCCAGCCGAGGGCAACATGGCGGCCGCAGTCGCGTTCGGCATGGTGCGCGCAGCCCTTCGCGCGACCGAGGCGGGAAAGGACGGTGCGCGGTGAGCGCGGGCAACCGTCATACATGCGGCGGCGCTCTCTCTTCAGCTTGGGAGCGGAGATCTTGTCTGGCCTGCCAAGAAAACGCGGCCGGGCGATGCAAGGCGCATCGGGATGCGCGCGGTATGTGCGACATTGGCTCGGACCTGCGGTGCAAGCGTCGTGCTACGTGCGGGGACTACTGTTCACAGCACGCCAAGCTGTACGGGGTGAAGCCGTGAGCGCGGGCAGCGTTTACGAGCGTGACTGGCGCGCGGTGCGCCGCCTGACGGAACGGGAAGCGGTGCTGCGGTCATGGGCGGCGCACTGGTACGGGGCGGCGCGCATGGCGGAACGGGAAGCGGGAGACATGCGCCGGGCGCGAGTCTGGCGAGGGCTGGCGCGGCGGGCAGCTGCCAAGGCGGCAGCGTACCGGGCGCGCATCATGAACCGTTGCGACGGCAACGGCGGGAGGGATTGACCATTAAGGACATGGACAAGGCGATTGCGTGGGCGAATGGGGTCATGGCGGATGCATCC